>JANPJL010000022.1:0-8662 GCA_031425495.1 Acidobacteriota bacterium | reverse complement strand
AAATTCAAACTGAACCATTACGCCTACAGGTCATCGACTTGACGAGTCTATCGACCTGTTCGATTCTTATCAAATGCTATCTCTTCTCGAGGCGATAAGGCCGACGACGTTTATTGAATCGTCAAAACTAACCGATCATCTCGGTCTCGACGTGACGATCGCTACGGAGACATTTCAGCACACTGGCAGCTTTAAGTTTCGCGCGGCGTACAACCTCGCGTCGAACGTGTCCAACGAAGAGATCTTGACCGCGTCGTCCGGAAACTTTGGCCAGGCGCTCGCGTACGCGTGCAAGCTGCTGGGAAAGAAATGCACTGTCGTTATGCCGGATACTTCGGCCCGCGTAAAGATCGACGCGGTCCGTTCATTCGGTGCGACGGTCGATCTCGTCGACGTAAAGAACGTTAGCCGTAACGACCGCGTCGCGCAGCTCGCCGCCCAAATGCCGGATGCTTATTTCGCCAGTGCATACGACGACAAATTTGTGATCGAGGGAAACGCTACGCTTGGCGACGAGCTTGCCGACAAAGGTTTCGATGTAATTGTCGTACCTATAGGAGGCGGCGGGTTGATCTCCGGAATTGCCACCGCCCTACGAAGAAAGGGCGATAACACGACCCTAGTTGGAGCCGAGCCGTTGCTCGGTAACGACGCTGCGCGTTCGCTGAAGGCTGGCGAGATAATCAGGAACGGGACGGAACCGAAGACGATCGCGGACGGTGCGAGGACGGTCTCGCTCGGCGAGCTTAACTGGCCGATCATTCGTGAGTGCGTCCGGGAGATTATCGAAGTTTCAGAGGCTAATATCGCTAAGAGCTTGCGGATCTATTTCTCTCTGGCAAATCTGAAGTGCGAGCCAACTGGAGCATTGTCGCTTGGAGCAGTTCTTGAGAATCGCTCGTTTTTCGATAAAAAGATTTGTCTCGTGGTCAGCGGCGCGAATGTTGATCAGGATGTGTACTGGCAAATCTTAAGTGAGATGGAGAACTCCAGCATTGGGTAGGCAAGCTGATCCAGGTCACTTCTTTATGAATTGCCGATACGCCGAAAGATATCGACGGGTATCCTTCAACTGGGAAGGAAAGTTTACCGAGTCTGTCCGACTCCACGAGGGATAACTTGGGTCCAGCGACGTAAGGAAATTGCTGAATGCCAACTGCTCGGACTTGCTCAGGTCGATCTTATGGCGTTCTTTCAACGTATAGACAAGAATCTCGTCGTGAATATTAGTGCCCCTCGCCATTTCCGCGTGGTGGGATGTTAGACCGTATAGCCCGTGGAGTTTGTGATTTGCATCATCAAATCCAGCCATTGTCATCCTTTTCACCCCTCGCTCTATTGCCGCAATGACTTGTCGACCATCTTCGGTGCTCCTCAGCCGTGCTACCCAATTGTCGATGTCACTCGCTGTAGCCGAAGCTATAAAGAACCCGACACGGGCAGAATCGTTACACTCCGAAGGCTTTCCCGGATCGTATGAGTCCAAACCCTTCGTAAACTCTGGCAACATTTTCGACCCACGCCGGGCGGCAACAGCGTGTAGCCGCGAACCATAGTCGTCTTCGTGTTCCCACGAGGTCGCAGGATGAAAGGTCTGCTCCTTTACCATCTCGTCAAACAATCTGGCCGCCGTCATTGCATTCAAGTCGCCATCGCTGTGCTTGAAAGTTTCCTGGGGGCAATCAATCCACGTTTGAGTATTGGAAGGCGAGTCGCCCGCGGAATAGAATGCACATCCGAAAAGCATTAAGACAGCTAGAACTAAAATGCGTGGGCTCATATAAGAAATCTAGAGGGCAAGCTTACGCTCTATTCGCTTGCTCACCGTTCGCGTTGCATGTCCGACCGATCATGCGACAAGTGGCTCCCGCGCAATTTCTATTGGTCGATACACCAGAGCAACAACTACTCACCGCTGTCACCGCACCTCTTCGACAAAGGTAACGCGATTGATCTCGTGAAGTGTCGTAGAGCCGTTGAAGACCTTCTTGACGGCCGACTCACGCAAGCTCGACAAACCTTCCTTTTCAGCCTGCCGGCGAATCTCCGAACCCGGTCGGCGCTCGATGATCATCTCGCGGATCGGGTCGGACATATCCAGCAGCTCGTGGATCGCGGTTCGCCCTCGATAGCCGGTGTGGTTACAACTATCGCAGCCGACATTCCGGAAGAATACACGTTCCTTAACATCGTCAGGGCGGAGGCCTGCCGCAAAGAGATCCTCGGGTGTTGGTTGGTATTGCCGCTTGCATACCGGACACAGAAGTCGCACCAGTCGCTGAGCGAGCACACAGTTAAGAGCCGACACAAAGTTATACGGCTCGACACCCATGTTTAGAAACCGACCGATGACATCGATAACGTTGTTTGCGTGGACCGTCGTGAAGACGAGGTGACCCGTGAGCGCCGACTGGATCGCGATCTGCGCCGTCTCTTCGTCCCGGATCTCTCCGACCATCACCTTGTCCGGATCGTGACGCAGGATGGATCGCAGTCCGCGTGCGAACGTGAGCCCTTTCTTCTCGTTCACCGGAATCTGCATGATGCCCTGCAGAACATACTCCACCGGATCCTCGATCGTGATGATCTTGTCCTCTTCATTTCGGATCTCGTTGAGCGCGCCATAGAGCGTCGTCGTCTTACCCGAACCCGTGGGCCCGGTGACGAGAACCATTCCGTACGGCTCTTTGATGTACAAGCGAAATCGTTTCAGGTCCTCCGCGTCGAAGCCGACAACCTCGAGGCTTAGATTCTTAAATTCTTCGGAGATCTGCTCCTTGTCCAAAATACGAATGACGCAGTTCTCGCCGAAAGCAGACGGCAGTATCGACACACGAAAATCGACAGTTCGCCCTTTGTATCGGACGCGGAACCGTCCGTCCTGAGGAACACGGCGCTCGGCGATGTCGAGCTCTGACATGACCTTGATACGCGAGATCAGCGTTTGATGATAGGCAATGTCGATCGGGTCGACCTTCGAGTAGAGCGCTCCGTCGATCCGGAACTTCACCCGAACATCGCGGTCCTGCGCCTCGATGTGAATATCGGAGGCACGCGATTCCATTGCGTTGTACACGATGGTGTCGACGAGCTTGATGATCGGCGACATGTCGGAATCCGATGCCAGGCGATCGAGGTCGAGCACCTCTTCGCCCTGCTCAGTTTCCTTTACAAGCGAGATCTTGAATCCCGACGCCGCTTCCTGCAGCACACGTTGCGTCGCATCACCCTTCTTCAGAACTACATCGATCGCCCCCTGTGTGGCGATGTAGGGGACGATGCGCACGTTGAGAGCGTTCTCCAGCTCGTCGAGACGCTCGAGGTTCGTCGGGTCCGCCATCGCCGCGTGGAGGTCGAGACCTTCGCGCTTGAGCGGAACGAAATGGTTTCGCAGCATCATCTCGACTGGAATCTTCGAAAGCTCCTCGTAGTCGATCGGCGAGGGTTGATCGGCCGGCAGCAGATCGATGTAAGGCAATCGATAACGGCGAGCGAGTTGTTTTGCCTCGACAACCTCGGGCGGCTCGTTCTCGAGAAAATCCGATAGCTCAATCTTTGATGAAGTAACCGCTGTCGCAACTATGTTCTCGTTTGTACTCATTTATTTCCTAGCCTCTCCCGCTCGGCCCGGCCGAGATCGTTTCGATGATCGGCAGATAGATAGCGAGCAGGATCGCAACAACTACGAGAGCCATAAAGATAAGGATCAGCGGCTCGAGCAATGTAGTAAGCTGCTCAAGTTTTACTTCCGCCTCGGCGTCATAGAATGCCGCGACTTCATCCAGCATCTCACGCAAACTTCCCGACTTTTCTCCAATACCGATCATGTCGAGCCCCAGGTCCGGTATCCAGTTCGCCTTCTCGAGGGCCTCCGTAAAGCCGCGCCCTTCGCGGATCAGGGGCAGGACAGCGTGACTTCTCTGGCGAAGGTCCAGATTATTAAGAGCTTGCGACGCAATGTCCCACGAGTCAGGAACAGTGATACCGCCGGAGAGAAGAGTAGACAGCGACCGTGCGAGCTGCGCGGTAGCGATCTGCCGGATAAGCACACCGGCGATCGGGATCTTTAGAAGGAGCCGGTGGATCATCAGCTTACCCGGTTCGGTTCGAAGCCATACGAATGCAACAAGCCCGAGTATTAAACCGACGGGCAAGAGCCACCAGATATTATTTGCCACACCATTCGAGATCGCGAGGACGATCACGGTTATTGTCGGCAGCCCGCGGCTCGCGCTTAACGTCGTAAAGAGGTCCGACATGCGCGGTACGATGTAAAGGGTCAGAAACGCCACCATGAAAGACGACGCGATCACAAGAAATGCGGGATACGCGAGAGCACCGCGCAATTTGCGGGTCAGGCTGACACTACGTTTGAGATAGTCGACATATCGCAGCAGAACATCATCGAGCGCTCCACTCTTCTCACCGGACAAGAGCGATGCGGTGTATATTTTCGGGAATATCCCTTGAGCCTCGAATGCGTCGGACAACGGCACACCGCTCTTGATCTTGTCCTCGACATCGATCAAAACCTCGCGAAGATTTGCCGATGCAGAACGCGTTTTCAACAACGTGATCGACTGCAGAACGGGAATACCTGCTCGAAGCAGCGCCGATAGCTGCTGGTTGAAAAGGAGAAAGTCCGCCTGCTTCACGCGTCCACGCTTGGATCCTGAAGAGAACGGAAAATATGATGAGATGCCGTCCGAATTCGAGCTTACGGCAAAGACCTTGAAGCCCTCGCGCTCGAGCTGAACCCGTGCGTCCGTTGCTCCGGAAGCTTCGACAACTCTGGTGACAACATCGCCCGAAGGCGTACCTAATCGGCAGATAAACTCTGACATTAATTTTGATCAACCCTACGAGGGCTCGGTCCCAGGCGGTGCAGTACGCAAGTTCGCCCGAATTATAACACGCAATTCTTCGTCAGTTGTTGCATAGCTAAAGCCCGTTACGGATTATTCCCGATGGAACAACTATTCCCCAAGTTGTCTCATCTCAAGAAATATCTTGCAGAAGCTGTGCCTGATTCTTAGAATATAAGGGTTCCCCATTTGGAGAGTAATATGCGTTTCACGGGTTATGAGGCAACTGGCCGTGGCGGCTTTCCGCTCCGGACAATTTTCCTTTTATGGATGTTTTTGTTGTCCGTCTCGGCCGTCTCCGCCCAGGTTCCCGAGGCAACGCCTCCCCCGGAGCAGGACCCGTCCGGCCCGATTCGGATCAAGACCGACCTCGTAACGTTCACTCTAACTGTGACCGATCTTTACGGCCGTTATGTATCCGGCCTTACCAAGAGCGCCTTCACGGTATCCGATAGCAATCAGGAACAAGAGATCACATACTTCAGTGACGTCGATGCCCCGGTGTCGCTCGGCATACTGTTCGATGTCTCGGGTTCGATGAGCGGCGACAAGATACAGAAGGCACGTAAGGCTCTGTCACGCTTTATTAATTCAAGCCATCCGAACGACGAATACTTCCTTATTGCGTTCAACAGCCGGGCGCAACTCCTTCTCGACCGCACCCGTGATGGCGACGCGGTGCTGCAAAAGCTAACGCTCGTCAATCCCCGGCAGAATACCGCGCTCTATGATGCCGTGTACCTCGGAATAGAGAAGGTAACCCGCGGAGCTCACCAAAAGCGTGCCCTTCTGATCATCAGCGACGGGCAAGATAACGCCTCCAGGTATAATTTTGGAGAAGTTCGCCGACTGATGAAAGAGTCGGATGTGGTTACTTACGCGGTCGGCATTCTGGACTCTGGCGACGCAGGTAGTCAGGAAGGAATGCAGGGACAGGCATTTCTCGACGAGCTTACATCCGTAACGGGTGGCAAGTCGTTCTACCCCGCGAGCGATATCGAGATGGATGAGATCTTCGAAAGGATAGCGCTTGAGCTGCGCCATCAGTACTCGATCGGGTATACACCCAAGGATTTTCAGCCCGATGGAAAATGGAGAAAGGTCAAAGTTAAGGTGAAACCCCCACGTGGACTTCCGCGTCTAACTGTTCGAAGCCGGGAGGGCTACTATGCCACGCCGGCATCAGATCTACGTTAGCTGACAGTCTCGAACATGAAACGAATTTATTTCTTAAGTCTCATCGCAATACTCTCCATCGTACTGACGTCTGAGATGATTTCAGACCGCGCTGTCGCACAGTCGCCGTCAACCTCGGCAAAACAGGCTTCGCCCACCGCAACACCACAACCCGCACCGACGATCCGCGACGAAGAGGACACGGTCGTTAAGGTCGAGACAGAACTCGTCAATTTGAATGTCCGAGTCGTTGATCGGAACAATCGGCCGATCGGCAGTCTCCGCCAGGCAGAATTTAAGATCCTCGAGGACGGTGTCCCCCAGCAGATAGAATTCTTTTCGAAGTCGGAAGTGCCGACGAACTATTCGCTTGTGATCGACAACTCGGGTTCGATGAGATCGCAGATCGACCAGGTGATCGAGGCAGGTAAGATCTTGATCGGATCGAACAAGCCCGAAGATGAAACGAGCATCATCCGGTTCGTAAGTTCGGACAAGATCGAGATCGTCGAAGACTTTACCGCGAAAAAAGCGGACCTGATCGACGCGCTTGATTCCAAACTTTACATCGAAGGCGGCCAGACGGCCATAATTGATGCGGTTTATTTGGCGGCCGGCCAGATAGCGAAGTATGAAAAGTCTTCGGCCGCGGATAGAAAGAGGCGGGCACTCATACTTGTCTCCGACGGTGAAGATCGCACCAGCTTCTATACTTCGCAACAGCTTTTCGACCTGCTCCGCGAAACCGATATACAGATCTATGTTGTTGGGTTTGTACAGGACTTGAGTTCCGACAAGGGCTTCATAACGAAGAGCCCGCAGGGTAAAGCGAAAATGTTTCTGGAACGACTCGCAACCGAGACGGGAGGCAAAGCCTACTTCCCCGCTCAGATAAGCGAACTGAATGGAATCGCGAGAGAGATCGCGAGTGAACTTCGAACGCAATACTCAATCGGCTATCTGCCTTCGAATGACAAAAAGGACGGAACGTTCAGAAACATCAAGGTCGTGGTTGAGGATGGGCCGAACAATCAGAAGCGCATTCCGCTCACGAGGGCAGGTCGAACCGCAGACGTGGAAGGTGGGTCAACACCGACGATTCAAAAGCCCCGACCGGCGACAAAGGATCAATAGGACTGGTTGAACTTCAAAAAATGAGGCTGTCTGGAAAGGATATTTCCGGCGGCCTCTTTCTTAACCTATGAATTGCCTCCGGCTTCAGTCGGAGGTCGCCCCCTAAGTCGACGGCTTAAGCCAAATTATAAAAAAGCGGTTTCGATCAAAAAAGCTTCAGCTGAAAGGCTGCAGAATCCCGCCTCTCTTTTTCGGCTAAGGCCTTACTTGTGGAATCAGCCACCTCCGTCTGAAGACGGAGGCAATTCATAAGAATGAATCGAGGGTCGACACGTCGTTCCTCAGCGCGAAAAAAGAGGCCGCCTCTTTCGAGACAACCTCTTTTTGTTCTAACGTTTCCTTTCTCGATTATTCGGGTACGGATCCGGATATCTTTTTCCGATTTGTCTGGCCCGTATCAATTACCGGAATTCCGTCGCTGACTTCAATGTGAGGACTCGGGATCACATGCACAGCGGTCACAGTTCCAACCCTACGTGCTGCCGCAGCACCGGCCTCTACCGCGGCCTTGACTGCACCAACCTCCCCTCGGACTATCGCCGTAACGAGACCGGCGTCCACCTTTTCGTATCCTACAAGCCTTACGTTAGCGGACTTGACCATCGCGTCCGCTGCCTCGATCATCGCCACGAGTCCCATGCACTCAACCATTCCTAGAGCTTCCATAGTATTTGTTGGCCGCTATCGCAAATACATTGCGAGAACAAGCAATATTGCGGCACCTATCGTTAATGCGATCGCCGCAACGAAGAACGCGGTCGGCGATCCGTCCGGCGGTTCCCATGATATCTGTACCGGCCGGCGACTCACTGTCCGTCGTTTCCGTCGAAGCGAAGCGGCCGACGTCAACGGAGGACGCTTTTCAATTTCGGCCTCAGGCTTTTCGACAGTTGCGTCGACCGCGGGTTCCGCGGTCGGGCTTAGGGAGGAGCCACAACTGTAGCAAAACAGAGAGTCGCCGCGAATATCCGCCCCGCAGGTCTCACAAGTCGGAATTTCGACAGCGACTTCAGACATCATCACTTTGCCCGCATCGCCAACGAGATCTCGGCCGCCGCCGCAATGATCTCTGCTTTCGTTCGCGGCGTTATCTTCATTCCACCCGTTTCTTTCGTCAACCGGTCGATAAGCTTAGTGAAAACCTTTCCGTCCGCCAATGCAATTACAAACACACGGATATTCTGTTCTTTCAGGAACCTCAAAACGTCGTCGATCTTCGAACCGCTTTCCCTGTCTTCACCATCGGTGACAAGAACGAGTGCCCGCGAATGGCCTGCCTGCGCATTCTTCGCCAAATACTCCGCCGAAATCTTTACTGCATCAAGTATCGCGGTCTGCCCGCCCTCGATGAACATGTTCTGCTCGGCGTCGTGGAGCTCGGCCTTGGTAGAGGTGAACTCCTGTCGCAAAACTATCTTTGGCGTATCAACAAACGTCAGGAAGAACGCTTCGTCGTCCGCTCGATTTTCCTCAATGACGCCGGTAAC
>JANPJL010000021.1:0-16930 GCA_031425495.1 Acidobacteriota bacterium | reverse complement strand
TTATGCAGTGGTTAGCTGAAATTTGTGTGCATCGTCCGGTGTTTGCCACGGTCATCGTCATGTTTCTGACGGTGGTCGGAGGCTTTAGCTTTTTTACGCTGGGCGTTGATCGCTTTCCGAAGATCGATCTGCCAACAGTTTCGGTTCGGACCACGAATCCCGGTGCCGCGCCGGAAGAGATCGAATCCGAGATAACGGATGTCATCGAAGGAGCTCTCAATACGGTTCCCGGCGTCGAGGAGATGCGTTCGAGTTCACAGCGCGGCAGCTCAAACGTAACCCTCACATTCAATCTCGAAAAAGATCCGGACCAGGCATTCCAGGAGATCCAGCAAAAGCTGAGTACGGTCATCAACCGTCTGCCTGAAACCGCCGATCCGCCGGTCGCGCAAAAAGCAGATCCCGATTCTCAACCCATCCTGATGTACACCGTCAGTGCTCCTCGCAATGTGATGGAGTTGACCGAGATGGTCGAAAATCTTATCCAGGAACGCATCGAATCCGCGGACGGTGTCGGTGAGGTCTTCATGTGGGGCTCGCGCGGTAAGCAGGTAAAGATCTACGTCGATCCCAGCCGCCTCCGGGCTTACAATCTGCCGGTCACTGAAGTTTCCAACGCTGTTCGATCTCAGAACCAGGAGTTGCCCGGCGGAAACCTGATCGAAGGCGATCGTACCTTGGGTCTCCGAACGATGAGCAAGCTGACCGAAGTCGAGCAGTTCAATGACATCGTCATCACGACCCGAAATGGATTTCCCGTCAAGATCCGCGATGTCGGACGTGTCGAGGAGACAGGCCAGGACCCAACTTCGGCTGCATCGCTCGATGGTGTGCAATCGGTTTCTATAGGTATCCGAAAACAGTCCGGTGCGAATACGATCGAAGTTATCGGCAACGTCAAGGAGCGGATGGCGACGATAATTCCGAGTCTTCCATCGGATATGAAGGTCGCGGTGATCCGTGACCAGTCGGAGTTCATTGAAAACTCTCTGCACGCGATCGAAGAGCATCTGGTCCTGGGGGGTCTTTTCGCGGCCATCGTCGTTTTTATATTCCTGTGGAACTTTAGATCGACGATCATCGCCGCACTCGCGATCCCCGTCTCGATCATCGCCGCCTTCGCCGCCATAGCTGCCTTCGGCTATTCACTGAATCAGATGACGATGCTCGCCCTGACCTTGATGGTCGGTATTGTTATCGACGACGCGATCGTAGTGCTCGAGAACATCTATCGGTTCGTGGAAGAGAAGGGCATGAGTCCTTTCCAGGCAGCGATCGAAGGCACGCGCGAGATCGGACTTCCGGTGCTCGCAACGACACTGTCGCTGCTTGCGGTCTTCATCCCGGTCGGATTCATGAGCGGCATCGTCGGCCGTTTCATGTCGTCCTTTGGCCTTACGGCAGCCGCAGCGATCGCGGTTTCACTGGTTGTTTCTTTTACCCTTACACCGATGCTTGCGGCACGGTGGATCAAAAGGAAGGAAAGTCCCGAGCACGGAGACGGGCAGACGGGGAGACACGGAGAAGAGGAGACCGAAGCACTTACGTTGGAGACTTTCGATGACGGATCCCACGAAATCCAAAATCCAAAATCGAAAATTCGAGTAAGGCCGGTTGGTTTTACTCCGGTATCGATCGCGGTTACACATGGCTTTTGAAACTGGCGATGCGTTTTCGATGGGCCGTGGTTTTGATCTGTGTATTAACGGTCGCCTCGATCTTCCCGTTATACAAGTTCGTAGGCATGGCATTCCTGCCGGACGAAGACGAATCTTTGTTCCAGATCAACGTGCGCGGACCGCAGGGAACATCGCTCTCCGGCACTCAGTCGATGCTGGATCGGATAGCACGCGATGTACGAGCGCAGATGCCTGAGGTACAGAACACCCTCGTGCTCGCCGGATTTGGTCGCGGCTCGGGGCCAAATAACGGCTTTGTAAACGTTAGCCTGAAACCGGTCTCCGAACGTTCTCGCTCACAGTCCGAGCTCATCAATCAGACTCGGGGGATCATAAAGAAATATTCATCGAAAGAGTATCAGGTGAGCGTCTCAGCCTCTTCATCGATCGCTGGCAGCATCGGGCTCGGCCGAGGAGGTTCAGGTGTCGGCGTGTATATCGCCGGGCCGGACATGGTCAAGCTCACCGGTTACGCAAATGCGCTCGTCGAGAAGATGAAGGAAGATCCGATCTTTCGCGATCCGGACACATCGGTCGAGGTAGGCTCGCCGGAGATCCGTGTAGTGATCGATCGAACAAAGGCAGCCGACCTCGGTGTGCGGGCCGGAGACGTTGCACAGGCACTGAATATTCTCGCGGCGGGTCAGATCGTTTCAACGTTTAGCGCGGGCTCGGAACAGTACGACGTCGTCGTGCAGGCGGACGAGCAATATAGACGCGACCGAAGTTATTTGACACAGTTCACAGTCGGCTCATCGAATGTTGGACGTGCTGTACAGCCGGGGAATGCGAGTGGTGGAAATCAGGGTTCAAATAGCAATGGCACCACACCCTCGGGAGGAGCCGTTGGAACGGTTCCGCTCGATCGTGTAGTAAAACTGACAGAAGGCCTGAGCCCATCGTCGATCAGTCGCCTCAACCGATTGCGTCAGGTAACGGTTTCGGCGAGCCTACCGCCGAACTCATCGGAGTCCGATGCGGTCGCAAAGATCCAGGAATACGCGGCGCAGTTGCAGATGCCTCCGGAATATTTGACCGGCGTTACCGGTCAGTCGAAGGAATTGGAAAAAGCTTACGACGCGTTTTTGTATGCGTTCCTACTGTCGTTCGTGTTCATGTATTTGATCCTGGCCGCGCAGTTCGAATCGTTCGTCCATCCGATCACGATCCTCATAACGCTGCCGCTATCGGTGCCATTCGCACTGCTCTCGACGGCGATCGCCGGACAGACGCTGAACATCTTTTCGGCTCTCGGCATACTGCTGCTCTTCGGGATCGTAAAGAAGAACGCGATCCTGCAGATCGATCATACGAACACGCTTCGCTCACGCGGCATGGGCAGGTATGACGCGATAATCCAGGCTAATCGAGATCGATTGCGGCCCATCTTGATGACGACGCTGGCGCTCGTCGCCGGTATGATTCCGCTTATCCTCGGTAGCGGCGCAGGTGCCGCGACGAACCGATCGATCGGAATTTTGGTCGTCGGGGGACAGTCGATGTGTTTGATCCTGACGCTCCTGGCGGTACCGGTTTTCTACTCGCTGTTTGACGACGCGTCCGATACGCCATTCTTCCGCGGCATTGGTGACGGACTGGGCAAAGTGAAATCGAAGATCATGCGGCCCGTCGTAAACACATTTTCTTCGACGCTTCGCACCACGGGTGATTTACGGGATGAGGATGGGGACGGCCGGGAGCGCGATTCAGCGGTTTAGATCTCGGCGATTTGCGTTAGGTGTCGGCATTTTGCGGCTTCGCCGCCCGATGAGCGGAAAGGCTTTGCCTTTCCGGGGATTCTTAAAAATGTTTGGAGGCTCCGCCTCCCTGAAATTTTAGGGCAGCCGGAAAGGCAAAGCCTTTCCGCTCATCGGGCGGCGAAGCCGCGGTTGCAGCGGCCTTAGACAGGGCGGCAAGCCGCAGTTATTGAGCGGCATTAGCATGATCAGAATTACTTACAGTTTTATATTGGCGGTCGTCTTTGGTGGCTTTGCCTCCGGGCAGGAACCTCCAGTTACACCTCCGACTCAGCGGCCGACACAGCCTACGACTCAGCCGCAGACAGAATCGCGGCCGCCTGTGACGACGGTTCCGCAGCAGATTCAGCCTCAGACCTCGCCACAGGGCGCTCCCGTTACTTCACCGACCGGTCCCATCACGACACCGAACCCGCTAGTTCAAAATGCCCCCGGGCAGATCATCGGCAATAGCGGTGTCGCTCCGGCCGTTCTGCCCGATGAGCCGCCGCCCGTCGCTCCGAACTTCGAAGCGCCGATCCGCCCGCTGCCGAACGCCGATCGTGTCGGAGTCGATGTTGCGAATCAGCTCCCCATGACGCTCGAAGAAGCGATCACGCTTGCTCTGCGGAACAATAACAATATCGATATTTCTCGCAACAATGTTCAGGTCGCCGAGTTCAACTTCCGTGCTGCTCGCGGTGTTTATGATCCGATCATCGCATCCGAGGCCTATTATGAAAGTGCGACGACGCCGACCGCTTCGGCGATCGGCGGTGCAGTCAACGGTGCGGTTACGCAGAAGCGCATTTTCGGCTCTGGGGGACTTAGTGGATTTACGCCTTTCGGCGGCGGCTCGTACACGTCGGAGTTTACCTCGTCTCGAACGTCGACCAGCAATACGAACTCGTTCCTAAATCCGCAGTATCCATCGGCACTGACGTTCACCTACGCTCAGCCGCTGTTTCGAAATTTTCGATTCGACAATAATCGCCGCCAGATCGAGATCGCGCGAAAGACCCTTGGACTTACCGACGCTCAATTCCGTCAGCAGGCTATCGAGGTGATATCGCAGGTTGAGCAGGCTTATTGGGACCTTGTGTTTGCGTTGCGGAATCTGTCGGTCGGGATCGACGCGGTGAAGCTTGCACGTACGCAGCTTGAATCGAACCAGCGACTTGTCGAGAAAGGCGTGCTCGCACCGATCGACGTCGTCGCCGCGACGACGCAGGTAACGACGTTTGAGCAAGGCGTCTATGGGGCTCAGGAATCGGTCACGCGGGCTGAGAACACTCTGAAGACTTTGGTGCTGCCGGACCGTACCTCGGATGTCTGGGCACGGGCGATCACGCCTACCTCCGAAGTAAGTCTCGAGACACCGAAGATCGGGCTTGAGATCGCGCTTTCGGAAGCGCTAAAAAACCGACCGGAGATCACGCAGCTTGAAGCCAACGCGGAGATCAACAAGATCGACCAGCGATATTATCGCAATCAGACAAAACCGCAGATCGACCTTATCGGGCAATACACAACACAGGGATTGGCCGGCGCACCAACTGCGCGTTCCATCGATCCGGTCACCCGCATTACGGTCGTGCCGGAGAATCTGCGCGGGGGCTACACTACATCGCTCGGCAATCTTCTGGCGCAGGATTATCCAACCTACCGCATCGGCGTTGCGATCTCTTTGCCGTGGGGCAACACGATCGCGAAGGCGAATCTCGGGCGGTCGTTGGTCGAATCAAACCGCATCGGGAATCAACGTGCGCAGATTGAGCAGGTCGTCGAGGCCGAGGTTCGCAATTCGATGCAAGCGTTGAAGTCCGGAGAGGCTCGGCTCGCTTCCGCACTTGCTACCCGTCAATCCGCGGAGCAGCTTTACGAGAGCACACAAAGACAATTCCGCGCCGGGACCTCGACATTCTTCCTCGTCCTCGCCGCAAGCAGGGAACTGCTCGTCGCACGCAGCCGCGAGCTCCAGGCACAAACCGACCTCAACAAGGCGATCTCCGAATTCCAGCGTGCGACCGGCACGACACTCTCGGCGAACAACGTAACGGTCTCACAACAACAGGAGTTTTCCATCCTACCGAACCGACGGAATACAGCGCTCTATCGTGATTTCTTCTCGAAGTAGATTGGATGGGAAAAATCACGAATATCGTTCTTATTTCGACGACCCTGATAATTGGGTTAGCGGGCACTTCCTACCTGCTTGCAAGACCCCACCTATGGAACGAGGTTTCCGAAGCCCGCGTTTTCCTGGATGGCCAGTACGTCGCCGAAGCGTCAATATACCGGTCATCGGAGGGGCAACTTCTCGTGAGGTTAGAGGACGACTCGCTATTCATCTTTAATCCGTCGATCCGAGATATCGGTCTACCCAGCCGGAGTGCTTTTGTGTTTCTCCCAACCTATGCATTCAGCACGGACCTTGTTCCGCCGCCTGTCGTGATGAGCGGCAACAAGGTTAAGGTTGAACACGACATGAACATTGTCGTCGGATCAAACGGATTCGAACTCACGAATTCTTCCGGCGTCCGCATTGCTGTGGAATTGCCAGCGGAATAGTTGCTGCACAAGCCCTCGGCTTCCTGACTGAATGAAGGGCTACCCGGTCGCTACCGCTCCCGGTTCTGACTGCTGTCGTCGGCTTGTCCCCGAATTCGCCCCGCTCGTAACAATTTGAAACATTCCCGCTTCGAATTCGAATAAGATACTTACGATCCGTTCTAATCCATCACCCATCGAGGTTCATATGAAATTTTTTGTTGAAAAGGCTTTTGTCGCCGCAGGTCTATTTGCACTTGCGATCGGCGTGATAACGCCGGTGAACGCGCAGAGCAAATCGGGCGGTATAAACGTACCGGTCACGTATTACAAACTGCCGAATGGTCTGAAGATCGTATTGTCACCGGACCGAAGTTCGCCGCTCGCCGTGGTCGCGGTCTATTACAACATCGGCTTTCGTATCGAGCCACGCGACCGTACTGGATTCGCACATCTATTCGAGCATCTGATGTTTCAGGGTTCGAAGAACCTCGGCAAGATGGAATTTATCAAGCTCGTCGAATCGAACGGCGGCGTGTTGAATGGCTCGACGCGCTTCGATTTTACAAACTACTTCGCGGTAATGCCGGCACATAAGCTCGAGACGCTTCTCTGGGCCGAGGCCGACCGAATGCGCGGGCTCGACATCACGGACGAGAATCTGAAAAACCAGCAGGGTGTTGTCGGAAACGAAGTAAAGGTCAACGTGCTTAACCAGCCGTACGGCTCGTTCCCGTGGATCGATCTGCCGATGGCGGCGTTTACGAACTGGTATAACTCGCACAACTTCTACGGTGAGTTGAAGGACATTGAGGCCGCGACGATGGGAGATGCGAAGACGTTCTTCGACAAATATTATTCTCCGCAAAATGCGGTGGTCGTCGTCACCGGTGATTTTCAAGAAGCTCAGGCAAAGACCTGGATAGCGAAATACTTCGCCAACATTCCATCGCAGAAGTCGGAGGCTATCCCCGATCTCACCGAGCCAAAGCAGTTGGAAGAAAAGATCGTTACACGAACCGACAAAATTGCGAAAAAGCCGGCGGTCGGATTCGGCTATCAAATGCCGAAACGCGGCACGCCCGAATATTACGCGATGGGTCTGCTCGACCAGATCGTCCTCCAGGGCGAAGACAGCATGCTCTATCAGGAACTCGTCAAGAACAAGGGTTATGCGAGCGGTCTGAATGGCGGCATCAACGGTTATCTCGGGAACATGTTCAACTACAACGGACCGATGCTTTTCTCGGTGGATCTTATCCATGACGATAAATACACGGCCCAGGAGATCCTCGCGGCGAGCGACGCGGTGGTCGCACAAGTGCAGAATAAACCTGTCGATCAGGCTACCATCGATCGTGCGATCGTGAAGCTGCGATCCGGGCTCTACGACACGATGTCACAGTTCGGTGGCGTCGGTCGTGCTGATCTGCTCGCGTGCTTTGCCTTGTTCGACGACAAACCCGAGAACATAAATCAGATCGAAGCGAATTTCCGCAAAGTCACTCCGGCACTGATCCAGCAAACCGCGAAAGATTATCTTCGAAAGACGAATCGTACTGTCGTCATTCTTAACGTCGAGAAAGCCGCCGCAGTGGAATAAGGAATAAAACGATGAAAATGATAAAAGTGAAAAAGAAAATTTCTCTGCGTCTTGGCGTCTCGGCGGTGATGATCGCACTCGCTGCATTCTCAACATTCGCTCAGAAGGAAGCTCCGCCGGCAGGCGGTCAACCGAAAGCATTCGTCTTCCCGAAGCAGGATACGTACACACTTGCGAACGGGATGAAGATCACGTTGGTGCAATACGGGGCCGTACCGAAAGTGGCGATGCAAGCCGTCGTTCGTGCCGGAGCCCTCAACGAAAAAGCCGAGCAGCGCTGGATCTCCGACATCGTCGGAACAATGCTGAAGGACGGTACGACGAAACGGACTGCCGAGCAGATCGCGAAGGAAACGGCCGAGATGGGAGGCACGGTTTTTACATCAGCAAGCAACGACAAGACAACGATCGGCGGTGAGGTGCTCAGCGAGTTCGATACCCGTTTCGTTGACCTTCTCGCGGATGTGGTCATGAATCCTAAGTTCGCTCCTGCCGATCTAGAAAAGGCGCGTGCAAACAAGCTTCGCGAGATCGCCGTGGCGAGGGCACAGGCCGGGACTCAGGCATGGGAGCGTTTTCGCGAGATCGTTTTTGCGGGGCATCCATATTCGGCGGTAGTTGCGTCGGAACCCATCGTGAAGTCGTACAAGGTTGACGATGTCCGCGGCTACTACAACGATAACTACGGAGCGGCCCGGACGCACGTCTACGTCGTCGGCCAGTTCGATACCGCGAAGGTAAGATCGGCTATTGAAAGATCATTCGGCGTTTGGAAGAAAGGACCCGATGCGATACGAAATGTTCCGACCGTAGTCGGTAAACGCAGCATGAATACGATCGATCGGCCGGGAGCTCCGCAGTCGACGATCTACATGGGTGTTCCCGCGGTGTCGCCCACGGATGCCGATTTTATAAAGTTCGTCGTTATGGATTCGCTGCTCGGCAGTTCGTTTGGCTCACGCATCACATCGAACATCCGCGAGAACAAGGGATACACATATTCGCCCGGAAGCTTTGTCTGGAACCGCTACAAGACCGGTTACTGGATCGAGAACGCCGACGTTACGACCGAGCACACTGGTGCGTCCATCAAGGAGATCCTGTTCGAGATCGGTCGGCTACAAGAAAAGGCGCCAAGCGACGCTGAATTGCAAGGGATCAAGAATTACCTTGTCGGTATTTACGTGCTGCAGAACTCGACCCGTACCGGTGTGATAGGTCAGCTTGAGAACATGAACTACAACGAGCTTGATAAGAACTATCTCGACACCTACGTCCAAAAGCTGAGCGCCGTTACGGCGGCTGACGTTCAAGAAATGGCGAAGAAATATCTCGTCTTCGAAAGAATGACGTTCGTCGTCGTCGGCGATAAGTCGAAGATCGACGAGCAGCTCAAGGCGTATGACGTGCAGTAAATAGTGGTAAGTGGTTAGTGGTCAGTGAAGAAGTGTGCCCCGCTTCCTCTTCACTAACCACTAACCACTTACCGTTTAGCACTAAAGATTACCGTTCGATCAAAACCGCATCGTAAAAATAGTTGCCGCGGGCGAGCGCGTAGTATCGACGATCAGGTGATACATCAAAACGATGGATCTTGTCCGAGGTGAAATGCGTTAGCTGCTGTTGTTCGCCGCTGGTTAGATTTGTCTTGACGAGATTGTGAACATAGGTCCGATCATCGACCCCGATAACCGAACTTGAATCGAGCGACCACCTCACTCGCAGTCGGTAAGAGGGGAGGTTGAAGAACCGGTCCGGAGATTCCTCATCGACGAGCGAATGCACGCCGATCTGCCATGGGATCTTGGAGTCATTGTTGTATACGGCATGGGCTAAGAAGTTGCCGTCGGGCGACGGCACAGGCTCAAACACATTTTTATCCGTTTGTGTAACTCCGATCGATTCGCCGCCCTCTATTGGAATTTTCCTGATCGAGCCTTTTCCCGCCTGATAAAAGACATAGTAGATCCATTCTCCGTCTTGAGATAGGTAGGGGGAATTTTCCGTATCCTCCTGTCGATCCGACGCCGGTGTCAGTTGGCGTCCGCCCGAACCGTCGATAGACATTATCCACAAACGCAGGTGGCCGGTCCGGTCGGACGTGAAAATAATGCTGCGATTATCAGGCGATATAACCGGGTCGAGATTAAGGCGCCCCGTGTTTTTGGTAAGTTGTCGGACGTCGCTGCCGTCCGTATTGACGGAATAGATGTCATAACTATTCTCACTGCGGGCCGTGTAGACAATGCGTCCGTCAGGTGCAAACGATAAACCGAAGCGGCCCTCGGCCCGGCTCGCGCCTGAGGTTATCGGTTGGGCATTACCTGTTTCAGCGTCGAACAGCCAGAGATGCACGTTTTCGGTTTCCTGAATGGCGAGCAATTTATTTCGGTCCACACTCATTGTGAAACTCAAGTAATCGTTGAAGTCGTTTGTGACCCGATCAACCGAGCCACCCGGGAAGTTGATACTCCATATTTGCGCCTTGTGATCTCCAGCCCGTTGCGCCGCGACGAGCAGCTCATCGCTGTTTCTCCAATCAACATATGCGATGTGTTCCCAAGCGGTTTCCATTCGCAGTTCACGAATCTCACCCGTTTTCAACATGAGTTCGACAATCCGCCGTCCTTCGGTCCCATGAGAACCCATCACCACCGCTACACTCTCGCCATCCGGGGCAAATGCCGGTGCGGGCCCCCAAGCTTCGTAAAAGCTAGGAGCTTCGACCGTTGAGATCAGACGCTCCTCGCTATGATCGGTCGCGGCAAGAACGATGGACGATGTCTTTTCGGTGGGGTCACCCCGCGGAAATGCGATGAGCGTGCCGTCGGGGGAAATAGAGAAGTTACTCCAACTATTTGAGGCGATTTTCCGGGGTTCGCCCCCGAATACCGGGATTCGGAAAATTCCTTCCTTGGCTCCGTAATAGATATAGTTTCCATCCGGAGAAAAATGTGGTCCGCTAAGCATTTCCTCCGTCGACGGTATAAGCGTAACTTCGCTACTAGTTTGGATATTCTTAAGGCGCAGCGTGCTAAGAGTTCCCGCCCGCTCAACATAAACGAAAGAATTTCCGTCAGGAGATATCGAAGCTCCCGACAAATTCCCCGTCTCCGTCAAACGCCGCAGCTCTACCTGTTTCCCTCCCATCGATTGCCAACCCGAGCGGAGAGCAAAACCTAGCGACCCTATGAACGCTAGAATTGCGAAGCCCAGCACCAGCACCGCCCGGCTCGAGCTTTTCGATCGGCTGGGGATTTGGGTCGCGATCGCCTTATGCAATCCGTTGGAACGGTCCTTTCCAGATGACTCCGAATCAGGATTGAAGCCTTCCAAGATCGGAGTGGATAGGTTTGTCCTGCTGGCCGAGGGCAAGGGAAACACGGAATCAGACGGGCGGACAGCCAGAAGCTGCAATTTGTCGTCTGACTCAACCTTTCTTACCTCCGGTAAAAAGCGATAGCCACGTCGTGAGATGGTCTCGATAAACTTCGTTCCGTCTTTCGTTTCGCCCAGCAGGCGGCGCAGCGTAAAGATATACTGCGTTAAATTGTTTTCCTCGACGAAAGTGTCTTGCCAGATCTCTTCCATCATCGTTTCTTTGGAGACGACTCGGCCAGCGCGTGAAACCAGTGAGAGAAGGGTGTCAAAAACCTTCGGCGCCAGTGGAACTGGCGAACCGGCTTTGTAGACAGAGCGCTCAACGACATCAATTCGAAAATCCCCGAACTCCAAAAACCTGTAGTTTGTGAGCATTGTAGCTGTTTAAGAAAAACTTAATAAAAAATTGAGTCGAGATTAATTACGGGCTATGAGGAGCGCGTGTACTTTACCCGAGTGAGAACAATAGATCGCTATCGCTCCAACTAGCATGCGACGTATTTGTTGCCGAGTGAATTATAAGACGATTGAAAAACCGGGTCAAAGTTTTTGCGGATCCGCAAAAAGGCGCGGCTTTGTAGTCAATGCTTGTGGCTGGTGAGCCTACAAAATGAAGTACAGGAGAAATGCAATGTTAAGAACAATTATTTCGATCACAGTTTTAGGAGTCCTATCCTGCGGCATCGCCTTTGCCGGAGGCGTTACGAACGTCAAGGAGATCATAAACAACACGGCCATGACGATCGAGGTCAGAAAATATGACCTCAAAAACGGCTCTGCCGGGCATGAATTCGAGACGACCGGAGAAATGCCGGCGAACGGCGGTACGTGGAGCGGAGACATGTGGATGCCGTGGGTCGATAACAGCGACGAGTTTGTTGCAAAGCGTATGGAAATCAGGGTCTACCGGGGGACGGCGTTCTGGCTATGGCAGACGGGCGAATTTCTCCGCTACAACGACCGCGAACGATTTGTTTCCAATGGACGACGGGTTGCGGGCGAGGCCCGATCCGGCGGCGACCGGCGTTTGGTAGTCAGCCAAAACAAAGATGGCCGCGTGATATTTGAGTTTCAGAAATTGTAATACGAATCCGGGGGGGCCGGGCACGACCGCTTCGTCATAGAAGCCTGGCTGACGGCACCCGGATAAGTGCATGCAGGAGAGAATTATGTTCAAGAAAATCATTTCCGCTTTAGTTGTTCTCATCTTCTCGGCGAGTCTGACTCTCGCAGGCGGAGTGACGAACATCAAGGAAGTCGTCAATCGTTCAAGTAAGACCGTCCGACTGACAACCTATGAAAACAAGAACGATGTTGAAAGCAGATGGAAAACCACTCGCAGAATAGCAGCAGGTGCGACCTGGAGAGGCGATATGTGGGTTCCGTGGGCCGACAACGATGAGCAGTTTCAAAACCACTTCTTAAAAATCGAAATTTTCACTCCACGCCCGGGCCCCAATTTATCCGACGTGCGGGTATTCACGCTTTACCAAAGTGGAGAGGATGTTCGGACGTGTCCCGACAACTTTTTAACCTTGCAGAACACAGAAGAGATACATATTGAGCATCCTGCAGTTCCTTATAACCCGCGGGCACCGCGGGTTGCCGGCGAAGCGAGGTCGGGCGGCGATCGCCGCGTGGTCTTCTTCGACAACCGAGACCGTAGTGTCGGTTACAGATTTGAAGAACTTGGCCGGTAGCGGGGCATCGTATAGTGGCCGGCGCCGACGAAGCATGCGCTCCGCCTGCGTCGCGGGTTATACGATTCGAAAGGTCACCATTTATTAAGGAGATACCATGTCACGAAAAATAATTGTTGCACTAATGCTTATCGTTTGTTCGTCCGTCTTCACCCACGCGGGCGGCGTAACTAATATCAAAGAGGTAGTGAACACCTCTTCTAAAGCGGTCAGGGTTTCTGCCTATGACAACAAGACGCTTATCGAGAACGGCCATCGTAATTTGCTAACAACATCCGTGATCCCGGCCGGCGGCCGTTGGACAGGCGAAATGTGGGTCCCTTGGGCCGACAACAGCAAGCAGTTCAAGAACCACTTTATTACGATAGAGATGTTCCTTGCGTCACCGGATACGACAGGCCGCGTACATGTCTTCGGCTTGTACCAAACAGGTGAAGAGATCCGTTCGAGTCTGGTTCGAGCCAAGGAGACAAACAGGAGTGAGGTGCATTATCTTCGTGAGGATGAATATAACGCCACGGCTACCAGAGTCGACGGCGAATGGAAGTCGGGCGGAGACAGACGTATTGTTTTCTACGATGACGTGAATGCCGGATTAGTCGGGTACAGGTTTGAACAGTTCAGGAGATAGGATCGATCTGATTTATCCAAAAAAGGGTATCGGGATGCATCCCCGGTACCCTTTCCTTCTTTTGATGCACTCATTCTCTAAGAATGCTCCACGAGATTCCGCTAAGGCCGAGATATTCCATGACTTCACGTGCGACTGGAGAAGTTGTGTCGAAACTGCGATGCTTGGCGGTAAAGCCGCTGTAAGACCATAGCCGGATGCGAAGCTTCTGGAATGCGGCAAATCCTTGCTCCGCACTGAAGGTGCGGCAGATGCGCCTTCCCTCCCCTTCAGGGCGGAGGTGGTTATCGCACCGTACCAGAAGCTTCGCATCTGGCTATAATTTCTTGGCAGCTTGGCCGCTGAAATCGTAGTTTGACAGGGCCTCTGAAGCCGCAGGCATTTCAATTTCTAAAGCTTGAAGCCCCCGCGTGTAAGCATTGTTTCAAAATTAGTCTTATCGACCGCTTTGATGTATGCGTCGCGGGGTTTGACGTACCGGTGCGGTTGTCGTATGCGTAAATAATGAGGTGGCCTCGAACATGCTTGCGTCAGCGACATGACCGAGATGCGAAACCGTCATCTAATCGAGATCGGGCAAACCTTCTGAGGTAAGCGGGACCGATCCGTCGATCGGGTTTCCGAGAAGGGGCGTCACCGTGACATTGAAGCCGGCCGGCGATTTCTGAACGGTGAAATTGAATTTCCCAAGAATGTGCGGATGCACAAACTGTATTTGGGGCATCTCTGGCAGGTCCTGTTTCAAATCCGGCGGGATAAGGGGAAATACCATCATGGTGATCTGAGGTCCGAGCAAAGGATCGTCGGCGACCTCGGACTCCCCTTCAGCCGAAATAAAATACGGCTTCTTGTTCGGCTCCAGGTGCAGCTCATAACCAGAGTTGGACATGAGAGTCTGCAAGTATCGATTCAACTGTTCCATGGCAAAAACGTGAAAAGGTGAAAGAGTGAAAAGGTGAAAGAGTGAAAGAGTTTTTGGCGAGTTCGGAGTAACAGGCGAGGATTTGCCCAAAAGCAGGATAGCACATGGGAAATCGCGGTGTCAGAAAAGTTTCAAGTGGTAAGTGGTAAGTGGTAAGTGGTAAGTGGTAAGTGGTAAGTGGTAAGTGGTAAGTGAAGAACTGAATGACGCCACTACCTCCTTACTTACCACTCACCACTACCTCAGACGGTCACTGCTTCCTGGTATTCGCCCCAAACCTTTCTGAGGGCATGGCTGATCTCGCCTACGGTGACGTCGCTTTCGACGCACGTCAGGATCCGCGGCAAAAGGTTCTCTGTTCCGGCTGCCGCCTGCTGGAGGCTGACGATCGCGGCGTCAGCTCTGGGACCATCACGACGGTCACGCACGGCTCTGAGACGTTCGACCTGCTCGAGCTCGATGGCGGCGTCGACCGACATGACCGGGATGGGGTCGACCTCGTCGGTCTGAAATCTGTTTACCCCGACTACAACAGCGTCGTTGGTCTCGACAGAGCGTTGATACTGATAGGCCGCTTCCTGGATCTCACGCTGAACATATCCGGTCTCGATCGCTCTTAGCATTCCACCCATCGCATCGATCTTCTCGATATATTCCTCGGCAAGTTGTTCGAGCCGGTTCGTTAATTCCTCGATCGCATAGCTACCTGCAAACGGATCGACAGTGTCGGCAACGCCTGATTCGTGCGCGATGACCTGCTGTGTGCGAAGAGCGACGCGTGCCGCCTGCTCTGTCGGAAGGCCAAGCGCCTCATCCATCGAATTCGTGTGCAAGCTCTGTGTTCCTCCAAGCACAGCGGCGAGTGCCTGAATAGTCGTGCGAACGATGTTCACCGCAGGCTGTTGAGCGGTTAAGGTAGAGCCCGCAGTTTGGGTATGAAAGCGGAGCATCATCGACTTAGGATCCGTCGCTCTGAATCGATACTTCATAATGCGGGCCCACAAGCGTCTTGCGGCGCGAAACTTCGCGATCTCTTCGAGAAGGTTGTTATGCGAATTAAAAAAGAAAGAAAGCCGAGGCGCAAATTTGTCGACGTCTAGCCCAACGTCGATCGCCGCCTGCACGTAGCAGATACCGTCAGCGAGCGTGAAAGCGAGTTCCTGTGCGGCGGTCGACCCGGCCTCGCGAATGTGATATCCCGATATCGAGATCGTATTCCAGTTGGGAACTTCTGCGGCGCAATATGCGAAGGTGTCGGTAATCAATCGCAAGCTCGGCTTGGGCGGATAGATGTACGTTCCGCGTGCTATGTATTCCTTCAGAATGTCATTCTGGATAGTTCCGGTCACCTTTTCGAACGAGACGTCCTGTTTCTTTGCGACCGCGAGGTAGAGGCAGAGTAGGGTGGATGCCGTGGCGTTTATGGTCATCGACGTTGAAACCTGATCGAGCGGAATACCATCGAGAAGCGTCAGCATGTCGTCGAGACTATCGATCGCAACGCCGACCTTCCCTACCTCGCCGAGTGCGAGCGGATCGTCGGAATCGAGACCGATCTGGGTTGGGAGATCGAACGCCACACTCAGCCCGGTTGTGCCTTGCGATAGCAAGTATTTGTATCGAGCGTTCGATTCCTGAGCTGTAGCGAATCCCGCGTACTGCCGCATCGTCCAGAATTTGCCGCGATACATGTTTCGCCGGACGCCTCGCGTGTAAGGAAAGTCACCCGGCTCGCCGACATATTTCGCCGTTGAATTATCAGGATTGAAATCGTTTGGCAGCTCGATTCCGGAAGAAGTTTCGAAACGCTCACGTCGCTCGGTCATAATCGAGGATAGCTTAACAGTTGTCAGTTGTCGGTTGCCAGTTGTCAGTGGTCGGTGGCGGAAGGCAGAAGGCGGAAGGCGGAAGGCAGAAGGCGGAAGGCGGAAGGCGGAAGGCATGCAATAGAGGTAGGCTATTGAAGGCCCGCTGTCAGGGATTGCGAAGCGACTTGCTATAATTCGATATTGAGGGTAACCGGCAACTGATCACCGACCACTGACCGCTGTCGACTGGCAACTGATAACTGACAACTGCTTTGAATTATTACAACTACTTTACGGAGATCGAGGAGACATTTGTTCGGCGCCGGGGGAAGCACCTTTTGCTGAGCCCGATCGACTGGGCGATGATCGAGGGCTGGCAGGATCGCCGGATACCGCTTCACATTGTGATCCGCTCTATCGAAAGCGTGTTCGACGGTTTTGAAAAGAACCCGCGCCCCCGCTCGATCAAAGGCTTGCTTTACTGCAAGGAAGAGGTCGAGGCGCAATTTCTCGAATGGTCGACGATGCAGGCGGGCAAGGCGAGTCAGGGATCCACAGCGAGCGTTGAGAGCGCCCCGGATGTTGTAGGTCATATCGACGGGGTGATCGAGACGCTCAGAGAGCAAAAGAATCCTAACCTTCGTGAAGATATAGAACGAGGCATCGCACGGATGCGCGAGCTCGCCGATAACTACTCGGACGATCTTGCGATGGCCGATCGAGCGCTTTCTGATATCGAAAGCTTGCTTGAACACGCCTTGCTGACGAAGACTGACCAAGTGCGTTTGGCCGAACACCAGAAAGAGATCGCGGCGCAGCTCCGGCCATATAGATCGGACATGACGCCCGAGAGTTACGAGCAGACCGCCAGCGTCATGCTACTCAAACGCTTGCGTGAGGAAGAGGGAATACCGAGACTC
>JANPJL010000020.1:0-19790 GCA_031425495.1 Acidobacteriota bacterium | reverse complement strand
ACCGGCCCTATTCGACAGATCTCTTTTCGACCATATTCGAGGATTTTATCGAGCTGCACGGTGACCGGCGATACGCCGACGATCCAGCACTTGTTTCTGGCTTTGCGAAGCTCGGCGATCTGGAAGTGCTTGTAGTCGGCCAGCAGAAAGGTCGCGACACCAATCAAAGGCGACATCGCAATTTTGGAATGCCAAAGCCCGAGGGTTATCGAAAGGCACTGCGTCTCATGAAGTTGGCCGAAAAGTTTGGCCGTCCGATCGTGACGTTTATCGACACGCCGGGTGCCTACCCGGGAATCGACGCCGAAGAGCGTGGTCAGGCGGAAGCCATCGCGTTCAATCTTCGTGAGATGGCCGGGCTCCGCGTACCCATAGTTGTCGTGGTCTTAGGTGAAGGCGGCTCGGGCGGGGCTCTCGCGATAGGAATCGGCGACCGCGTTCTCATGATGGAGAACTCTATCTATTCGGTCATCTCTCCGGAGGGATGTGCAGCAATTCTTTGGAAGGATGCAACAAAATCCGACCTTGCCGCGGCCGCACTGCGGCTGACTGCGGACGACCTAATGAAGTTCGGTATCATCGATGAGATCGTCCCGGAACGCGAGGCGTGGGAAATAGAAAGTGAACAAGACGACGATACGAAAAAGAAGAGTAAGTTTTCTGTGATCGCCGCCGATCTGAAAAAGTCGATCGCAAAGCATCTTAAAGAACTGTCGCCACTGTCGCCTGCACAACTAGTGAAAGGTAGATTCGACAGGTTCCGTCGGATCGGTGACTCACTTTAGAAAAAGAAAGCCGGGTAATTAGCTGTCCGCTAAACCCGGCTTTTCGAAGCTTCAGATTTTTTACTTAGAACGGAATGTCATCGTCGCCACCAGGTGCAGGTGCCGGTGCCGTGGCAGCTCCCGAAGTAGAACGGTCAGCCGGTCCAGCAAATTCTGCGGCCGATGAAGAATCGCCGCCAGAGTATTCATCCCCACCTCGAGCCCCGCCACTGATAAAGTGCATCTCGGTTCCCTGCACTTCGAGCGTGTGCCGATTCTTGCCATCTCGATCCGTCCACTCCTCTACTCCGAGACGCCCTTCGATGTAAACCGGGCTCCCCTTCGTAAGGTACTTGGCTGCATTCTCAGCCTGATTCCGCCAGAGCGTGATTCGAAACCAGGTAGTAACGTCCTGGAGTTCGCCGGACTTGTCACGCTTTTTTTCATTCGTGGCCAGTGAAAAATTACAGACCGCAACGCCTTGCGGGGTGTAACGAAGCTCCGGATCGCGACCTAGGTTTCCGACGATAATAATTTTGTTGAACGACATAGTAGGAGTCTCCTTTTACATACTTTATTGCAACGTTTTCGGATATTACCTTCATCAATCCATAGCGGTCAAGTTGCTGTGCTAGAATCTTTCTTCGCTTCATTTCGCCGTTTCCTGTTCGTAAAAATGGCCCACCGATCCCTTCTAGAATGTTCTTGCGCCCGGCTGCTGCGATCGATCGTCGGCGTGATGGTATTACTTGGATTGTCCACCGCGACCGGGTCCGCGGCCTCGGTTTATGGCGGCGATGAGCCGGCCGCTTTCCACAAATGCTGGGACTACAATGCGACGCCAGACCTATCGATCCCGCTTGCCGGTTCGACAACAGCGGTCTATTTTGTCGACACCGAGAGGCGCCTACATGCGATAGACATAACCGCTGCGACGAAACTTTGGACCAGCGATCCGGGGGGGCAGGTCGTATCGGATCTTCTGGTTACGGAAGCGTCGATCCTAATGGTTACCAACGTCGGGGACGCTTCATCATCGGCTCCGCTCGCCGCGAAGCTGCGTTCGATCAGCCGACAGACAGGCGTTACGAATTGGATCGCGGACCTACCGGCGACAACGTCTGCATGGTTGGGCGCGGTCAATGGCACCATCGTGTCCGCGGGAAAGCTCGGAAACATTTTAGCCTTCTCGCGCGAAACCGGACTTCCGGCCTGGAGCAAGTCGTTGGGTGTCGAGTTGGCTGCGGAACCGCATTTTGCGGATCGGTCTATACTTGTCGGGACAGTTGGCAATGAGTTGGTCCGGGTTTCCTACGAAGGACAGTTGGTCAAGTTCGCGAAACTTGATCATCTTCCCACGGCAGTGTTTTCCGACCCGGCAAGTCGTGTTATGAGCGGCGATGAAAGAGGAAATTTACGATTCATGTCCCCGGCGGGCAAACGATATTGGAAGTTTAGGAATGGAGCGCAGATCTCATACATAGTCACCTACGACTCGGAATTCCTCGTGGCGTCGTACGACAATTTTATCTACAAGCTTTCCAAGAACGGCAATGTCGAATGGAAGCGCCGTCTCTCGGGCCGGCTTTTTGGAAAGCCACTTATTGTCGCTGGCATGGCGGTCGCTTCGGTCGCCGGCGACGGTAGTGTTTATGTCCTCGATCTGGCTAACGGTAAGATCGTAAATCGCATTGAAACCGGGGAAGGAAACTCGACTCGCATTGCCGCCGTTCAGGGCGGAAAAGGGATCGTGACCGCCAGTCCCGCCGGTCTCGCGCACTACAGCCAGATCAAGTGTCCGACCATATGAAAAGACGGCACCCAACAGCGCACCGTCTCTGAAAAAGTTAAAGTTTTAATTCACGTTAGTGCGAGACCGAATGGTCGTGCATCATGGCGTAGATTTCGTCCTTGATCTGTAATTTCTTTTTCTTGAGAGTGCTTTCTTCGACCTGTTCGTCGTCGCTTGGGTATGATAGGTGGGCCAATTCGCTCAATCTTTCTTCATAATTTTGATGCTGGTGAACCAAATCTCTGAAAGCTGAGTTGCTCTTGATCAGTTCGTCTCGTACAGCATCCGGCAGTGACATGTCCATAGCGTGTTGCTCCTCACTTTTCAATTTTCAAACCCAATCCCATATATCTCGCTTGTCCGGTCGGGTTCACTGACCATGTTAAACCAACTTCACTTCGAATTTCAAGAATCTTAGCCAATTTGTTATTTCGGGACAAGCTCGAGGGACATGACTTCCGCGTCTTCGGTCGGGTCCGAGTAGTAAGAGCGCCGCCGGTCCTGCCCAACAAATTTGCGCGCGCGATAAAACGCGATTGCATTCTCATTAGACGCCCGAACCTCCAGCCATATCGTTTTAACCCCTTGTGGGTGACAGATCTCAATAAACTCCGAGAGCAGCTGGCTTCCAGACCCGCGGTTTTGATGCAACGGCACAATTCCAATGTTGTAAATTTCTGCCTCGGGCGGGTCCGCCTGGTCTATTACCCGGCCTGCTATAAATCCGATGGGTTGACCGTGAGCGTCTCGCGCGACGAGTATCACGGAGTCGAGTCGCTCCAGTTCAGACGCATAGCCATCTGATGTCCACTGACTCAGCCCACACCTTGTCTGGACGTCGATGAGATCGGGAACATCATTGGTACTCGCGGGCGAGATGAGAATCTTAACCACGCCTAAAATCCTGCCTGCGTGAAATTCCGGTTGCGGAGATAGAGCGGCCGTCCCGATTCCCGGTTCGGAAACCTGGCGGCAAATACTCCAATTAAGCTGGCGATATTCGTTCCGGCGTCGACGACTTGAACATTGTCCGGTACAGCTTTCGCGAGACAAGCGAACAGATCGGAGGGAACAACGGCGGCTGGGACGGTAGACGCCGTGAGGTGCGTTATAAAACTCTCTTCTGAGTCTTGAACTGGCCCGGAGATCGGAATCGGTCCTTCATCAGTCATCTCAAACGACTGCCAAGCAATGTCCTGCTTTCCAACATGGATCGCAGTTGTGACTGCACTCGGTCCCTCAATTACTGTCAGGCATTCCAGCAAAGACACGCACATGGCCGGAATGCCGAGAGCACGGCTCAACCCGGCGGCAGTAGCCATACCTATTCGTATACCCGAATAGCTGCCCGGGCCGCTGGATACGACGATCGAATCCACGTTCGATAATGAGATCTCCGCTTTTTTAAGAACGCGTGCGATCGAGCCCAGAATCTCCTCCGCTCTCGAAGGATTGCCCGAAGGGTCTCCCGCAGATGCGAGGATCGAATTACCGCATACTACCGCGAGACTTCCCTGCCGTAACGCACAATCGAATGCCAATATATATTTGTCTATTGCGACCTCTTCCACCTGTAATGGTCTGACACCGCACGCATGAGCCGTCGGATTGACGGTCCCGAGCGTCCAACAATGTCGCGGACTTGGTACGGGAGTCGAGATCCGTGGTCGAAGTTTCCTTCGCAGTTAACAGTCGCCTGGATCGCATTCGGCGGGAGCCGCTTCCCGATCTGGCGCAGGAAAAGCGCCGGTTTTGTTATCGACTCGTCGATACCGCGAAGCTTGATCTCGTTTGACCAGCTGCGTTGGACGCTACGAGTAAGCCAAGCCGGAAGATCTACCAGTTCTGAGGAAAATGGCAGGCTGTCGATGTTAAGACCGAGGTACTTGTGAGCCAGACCGATCGTCGCCAGGATCCAACTCCGTCGATTGGAGCTTACGACATCCAGGCACTTCGCCCAATCGAAATCCGGAGGGCGATTCTCGATGGCGTATACAATGTCCCAAAGGCGCTCCCGGCTTTCGCCGCCATTTGTCAGCCAGTGCGCACAGAGAACCCTGAGATGATCCTCCGCGGCAAGAATACGAATAGCACCCGACTCTATTTCAACCACCTCGGAACGTGAAATAAGAGTGTGCCAGTCAAGAGTGTCCAGATGTCGCAATCCGTTATGGAGGTCGACCCCCTTTATTCCAGAGCCACGTTGATGAATGAGGCGGTAGGCTAAGGGGAAATCAATGGACGAAACAGCTAGATCAATGTCTCCGTAGAATCGGGATCTGCCATCGGGGTAGTTACGTGCGGCGGCCCAACCCTTGATCAAGACCGGCTCAATACCGTTTTCGCGAAAAATACCCAAAGCACTAAGTATCGCCGCTTCAGAGCTTCTCTTCTTCAGTAAATACCATCTGAATTCGTCGGTCATTGTGCAGAGTATGATCTCCCAGTCGGGGGCAAGCGCAAAAGAGCAGCAGAGATTGGCTCTGCTGCTCAGATATGAACGTCAGCCGCCGATTATGCGCAGAGTCCGACTGAGTTACAGTTAACGGTGGACGGGCATCCCGCATTTGGCGGATTCCCGCACTGGGTCGGGTTATTACATGCGCAGGAGGCAGCCGCAAGCGCACTTTGAGGAGCGACAAGCGATGCGATGACCGGAATCGCGACCATCGTAGCAAGGCCGATCTTTTTGATCACCTCGCGGCGCGACTGGCCTTGAAAGCTAGATGTCAGCTGCGTTTCAAGAAGATTGTTCTCGCTCAATTGATCGATCGCGAGCCAAACAAAATCCTCGGTCACTTTACTGCCGGAATGCTCTTCAACAAGCGTCACGATCTCAGAGACGGAGTTTTTGCCGTCACAGGACCGCCAGACCATTGCAGCCGATTGATTAAGGCAGTGAGCCTTATTGGTTTCAAGATCGTATACCAGAACTTCGTCCGGCACCTCCTGGACTACAAGTCCGTTTTTGCGAGCGATGGGGCGTTGCGAGTTATTCATTTTCTCCTCCAAAAAACAGAGCTAACCATTTTGGCGGTTAGTTCTGAGTTAATTCAATATAAGTGTCAAAGAATGACAGTATCTCAATGGCAAAATCCGAAGCCTCTCCACGAGGGCCTTTGAGCATTATTGCATTACTTACCGAAGTGTTCAACACTTTTAGTGAAAACTCCGTATTTGATCTCCTCGAAATCGTATGCGGAATCATCTCAATTATCCCTTGTCCGGCAGTCAGGGTCTGCGGGTTCCAAACACCGTCTGCCTTATACTCGGTCAGAAGAACGAGCCCGATCGGAATTTCACCTCGTCCGACGCGTCCACCCAACGTTCCCGGATCGACTCTCTTCTCTCTCAGTTCCCCGTCGAAGTATCGGATCGACAGGTCCCTCGGAAAAGAATGAACAAGGCCCTTCCCGTCCAGTACCGCATACTCATCCGAGTAATATTCAGCCCCATTTCGCACGAGTTCCGCTACAAGCGAAGTTTTTCCGCCAAAGCTGTTTGCGGGGATGACTATTGCCCTGCCTTTCCAGGCAACTACGCCCGCATGAATAAATACCCACTCACGAGTGTTCTCGGCAATTTTTATTCGAATCAGGCTGTCAAAAAATCTAAAGAAGCGTGGGACCGACGTATCGCTGGTTATCCGTTCCCCGTTCTCGAGCAATACAAGTGTTTCACTGTCGTCATCGAGCGAAAAACCGAACGAATGCTCAGCATCAATATTGTCAACGATCTCAAGCCGGCCGAGCAACGCACTATTAGCTGCATGGCTCGCTTGCTCCAGAAGCTCTCTGCTTACCGCTTTAAGCTTCACTCGTACACCGTACGACTCAAAGACAAGTTTGAACTCCAAGGCTTGGTCAGAAATTACGCCGTTCTGAGACATCAAGCCAATATAACTCAAACCCCTTAACTGTCGTGTCCTCAAAAACTAACATCTTTACTCTTTCACGTCAACGCCTTTTTGTGATGCTAGACAAACGATCACGGCGGTTAAAACCACTAATGACAAAACGGTCAGGGCCTCGTAGTTTCCGCCAGTGACAACACTAAGGCATACCGTCAGTGACAGAATCGCCGCCGCGGAACCGTATATCAGTGAAACAGTTGAGTGTTGCCAGCCGGCGATAACCAGTCTCTGATAGAGGTGTCGGCGATGTGCCTGCCACACGCGTTCTCTCTGAAGGATTCGCTTTACGAGCGTAAAAGCCGTATCGAAAACAAAGAACCAAACCGCGAGCACGGCAATGACCGGCAAGACCGGTAGCTCGTCGATCGTCCCTTTCCGGGAAACGATCGGCATTGCGGCCAACGTGAAGCCGATGAATGCACTTCCGACGTCACCCATAAAGATTCTGGCGGGCTGCCAATTGTGGATCAGGAATCCTGCCGAACTGCATGCGAGCACGCTGGCGAACAGGAATCCACCTTGCAAGTCGAGTTTATAGAGGATAACGGCCCATGCGACACAAGCGATCACAGACTGGAGCGCCGCGATTCCGTCGATCCCGTCCATAAAGTTATAAGCATTCACCAGCCAGACGACCCAGGCAATGGTCAAAGCAATCCCAACGGCAGGGCCGAGCTGAATATCGACTGAGATAAGAGGAACGAATATCGCGCGCCAAAATCCGGCGTCTATGACCAGAATGATTGCGGCCGTAATATGGGCGATCAACCGGGCCCAAAAAGGAAGCGAGTAGAGATCATCGAGCCAGCTTACGCTCGCGATCATGATGGCCCCTAGAAAATAGCCAACGGAGAACGGAGCATCAAAGAAGATTGCGATCGCGGCATATCCAACAAGGCTTACCGCGACGATCACAAGACCGCCGCCCCGAGGTGTCGGTTCGGAGTGTGAACTGCGATCGTTGGGAATGTCCAACAAATTCCGCCGAAGGCTCCATTTGCGAAAAAGTCCAACGCCAGCCCATGAAATAACGAAAGCCAATCCGAGTAGTGTCAAGGTTGCGGTCATGTGCGCAGTTCCTCGCTATATCTCTCCAAAGCCGTCTCGAGGGAGTACTTCGTTAACGCAGCGGACCTTGCCGAGGCAGCCATTGCACCGAGCGATTCACGCTCGTTCAAGATGTCTAAGATCGTATTTCTCAGAGATACTGGGTCCCCGGGCGGGACTATCCAACCGACCTTCTCCTCGTTTATTACCCTTGCGAGTTCCGACTCGCGGTCGGTTAATGCAAGTATCGGCTTACCGGCAGCGAGGATATTGTACGTTCGGCTTGGCATTGAAACGCCCGTCATCTTCGCAACCAGCGAAACAAGCGCGACGTCACACGCATTCAGGAAATCCGACTGCTGACTGCGGGGTCGGGGATCAAGAATCGTCACGTTCCCGAGTTCCCGGTCTGAAGCGTAATCCTCAAGCCACTTTCGTTTGACGCCCGTGCCGAGGAAAACAAAATGTACATCCGTGCGATCCTGCAGACTATCGGCACATTCGACTATACTTTCAAGATCGTTCGGATACCCCATGTTCCCTGCATATAAGAAGACGAACTTATCAGACAGACCGATTTCGCGTAAGAGCAGATTCCCGGACCTGTCAGCCGGCGATACCGATTCGAGCTCAGACCAGTTGGGAATATTGGTGATCGGGACATCCAGACCGTCGGTTTTCGCTCTCAACAATTCCTGCATGTCGCGACCCACAACGATTATCTTTGCCGCCGACTTATACAACCACCGGTTCAGATAGGAAACGACACTTACCAGCAATGAACCTGGCTGTGTCTTCCCGCACGCGATGAGAATCTCCGGGTAATTGTCGTGGATCAGAAGTGTATAAGCCGCTCCTTTTGTCAGAGCGGCAAGCGCGACCACAAAGGGCATATTCGGCGGCGTCGTAACAACCAGCACCCGGTCGCCTTGTCTGAACCGCTTTAGGGCTTTCAAGAAAATCGAGATCCCAAGCGTGAGCATGTTGAGCACTCGAAAAGGAATGACGTTCTTATCGAGAGTGGTGCCTGAAGCACGAAAGATCTCGACGCGGTTGTGGACCTCATGCTTTGGGGCGACTATTCCGCGAGCGGAATAGTTCGGCTGGCCGCACAACACCTTTACATCAAAGTCCCCGGTGAGTCCCTCTGCGATCCGCGTAAGATAGTAGCCCGTCGAAGTTTCTTCCGGGTAATAAAGCTCGCTGACAACCCAAAGCCGACTCTGTCCGCTTTTCACGTCAATTGTCTTTTCGTCGGATCGCATCAGGATATATGCTTTCGCAGATTTGTATATCCCAGCACGATCTTGCTTACTGTTTGAGCAACGTTCTCCGCGAGATATTCAGGCGGGGGCGTCCAACTGGTGGGGAGCGAGATAGCGAGGTCGACTGCACGAACTATATTCTCCGGATCAGCGCCGCTGAGTATATTGCTACCGCACTCGATCGTCTCAGGTCGTTCGGTGACGTCGCGGATCGTGATATTAGGAACTCCGAAGATCGAGCATTCTTCCTGCACCGTGCCGCTGTCGGTTAGGACCGCCAGCGAGTGTTTCTCAAGGTGTACGAAATCAAAAAAGCCGAGCGGATCGAGAAGACTCACTAACTGTTTGTCGGGTGTTATGCCGGATGCGTTCAGCTTTTCTCTCGTACGAGGGTGCAGGCTGATCAAGACGCGCTTTTTGAACTTTCGCGCTATGCGCTCAAGACTGTCGAAGATATTGCGGAGGCGATCCGGCAGGTCGACGTTCTCGGCACGGTGAAGCGTCACCAGGAAAAATTCGAACGGTGTTGCATCGAGTTCAGTAAGGATCTTGCTCTTGCCGATCTGCTCGGCAAAGTTCTTCAGCACTTCGCCGATCGGATTTCCCGTTACATAAACGCGTTCACGTTCGATACCTTCGGCGACAAGATTCTCTTTGCTGCGTATGGTGTAAGGCATCAGCACCGCGCTCGAATGGTCGATGATGCGGCGATTGATCTCTTCGGGAACCCGATCGTCGTAACATCGGTTCCCGGCTTCCATGTGAAATACGGGAATGCCTCTCCGGGCGGCGGCGATCGCCGTGAGCGCGCTATTGGTGTCACCCAGGATCAATACTTTGTCCGGCTTGTGCTCGGCCAATGCTTCGTCAGCCTTGCCGAGGATCTGGCCGATCTGCTCACCGAAACTACTGGATCGAATTCCGAAATGGATGGTCGGTGTCCGCACCTCCAGATCGCGGATGAAGATGTCACTCAGACTTTCGTCATAGTTCTGACCGGTATGGACGGTGATGTGATCGCAATGCTGATCGAGGATCTTCATCACCAGGCTCAGCCGGATTATTTCGGGACGGGTCCCGAAGATCGTCATGACCTTCATAAGATTATTTTCCGGCGGCAAGGAAGAACTTTATCTCGTCGCTGGCGGAAGCGAGCAGTTCTCGAAGCTCGTCGATCGATATGTTGTTATCACGTGAAGAATATTCGCTGGTTAACGCCTGAACAAATTCGGCATCGTTGCGGAGCTCCGGGAGGACCGGGAGAATCACGTAGTAGTCTCCCTGCTCGATCGTCCTGTAACACTCTTCCTCGGAGACCATTATCTCGTGGATCTTTTCGCCCGGGCGGATGCCCGTGTAAGTGATCGGAAGTTCCCGGTCGCCCATTAGCGCCTTTGCAAGATCGACAATGTTTGCCGCCGGAACTTTCGGTACGAACGTCTGACCCGGCTTCCCAACGCGGATCGCTTCGAAAACCGTATCGACTGCGCGATCCAGGCTGAGCAAAAACCGAGTCATCTCCGCGAGCGTGATCGTCATCTCTTTGCCCTTCTGGACCTGCTCGACGAATAAGGGAACGATCGAACCACGCGATGCGATGACGTTGCCGTACCGGACGCACATAAAGTTCGTCTTACTATCACGATTTGCTTCGAGCAGCACGCGCTCTTGCAGCGCCTTTGTCATTCCCATGACGTTGATCGGCTTACAAGCTTTGTCAGTCGAAATGCCGACTACTTTCTCGACGCTTAGGTCATTCTCGCGAATCGCGCGTACTAGATTTGCGGCTCCGGCGATGTTTGTCTGGACCGCTTCGACCGGAAAGTACTCGCACGAGGGAACCTGCTTTAAGGCCGCTGCATGAAATACCACGTCAGCGTCGCGAAGAGCCGCGGTCAGAGCCGGGTAATCACGAACGTCGCCGATTCGAAACCGGAGCAGATCCTGCGAATTTTGATAGATCACATCATCGGTCGCCGCCTTCCGGTGCATGTAATCGAGCCGCATGTAATGCTGTTTCGCCTCGTCGCGCGAATAGACGGTTACCTTCGCCGGTCGTCCCAACTCACCACCCAGCAGACGGCGGACAAGCGTTTGACCGAGTGAACCGGTGCCACCGGTTACCAAGATTCTCTTTCCTTCCAATGACGTCATAAGTAAGGCCCGGCTTAGGCCCGGGCTATTGTATTTCTTCGCCAAACTTCATATGAAGCACTGTCGAGCGCCATCCGATCAACCATCTCTTCCCATGCCGTCGGCACAAATGCCGTGGCCTCGCGAAACTTTGTCGAATCTAAACTTCTGTCGATCCGAAAATCCTCGAAGCGCTCGACGTTAATGTCGAGATCGTAACTCTTCTTTAACAGGTTCAGTAGGTCGAACTTATTGATCGGTTCGCTCGAGACATGATACAGACCGTTGAGTTCGGGGTGATTTCTGATCAAGTTCGATATTATATCGGCCAGGACGATAGTTGGAAAGCCGGAGAATATGGCATTAGAAAAGCCTTTGACGGTATTGGCCCGGTTGCTGAGAACCCATTCGACAAGGCCGTGACTGGTCGTGAGTTCCCTGCCGATGATCGAGGTCCGCAGCGTCAGGCAGTTATCATCCGTCACTTCGCCGAGGTTCTTGCTCTTTCCGTAAAGATCCGTTGCGTCGGAGTGGTCATCCTCGGTGTAATTGCCACGCGACCCTTCAAAAACACAATCGGTGCTGATCTGGATCAGCCGTGCCCCGGACTCGGCGGCAATGCCGGCCAATTGATGCGGCAATACTGAGTTTATCTGCAGAGTTGTTACCGTGTTCTTTGCGGTCGGGATCTGCTTCACAATGCCCACCGCGTTGAAGATCAAATCCGGCCGCACCTTCGCAACAGCGGCCTCGAGTCCTTCAAAATCCTGCACCGAAAGCGAGTCGATGGTCTTGGCTCGATTGAAAAAACCAAAGCGCTCATAGCCGGCGAATGGTCCCCGGAGTGTTGTCCAGACGTCGAACTCCTCTTGCCAACGCTGAACCAGCTTGTGGCCGAGCATACCGCTCCCGCCGAGGACGAGGATTCTCATAAATGCATATTGCGAAAAGAGGAAAGCAAAAAACAATTTACCGTAGAGAACGGCTATTTGAAAGAACCGAATCCTAATTTGGCCAGTCCGCGCCTATATCCAACGCCGTGTCGACCCATACCCGTCGAATTGCTTTTGGTATATTCTTCTAATTACGCGCGTCCCTATCTTTTCGTCAGCCGACGCTGTATCCGCAAAGTATGAAAGTGTTTTTCCCGCTAGAGGTCTTCTATCCATCACAGGCCGGCGGTACTTCGAATGCAGCCTACTGGCTGACTAAGAACCTGCTGAAGGAGGGGTTCGAGCCGGTCATCGTAGCCTCGGACAAAGGGGTGGCACCCGGGTTTCCACTAAACAAGTGGAGAGAGAACGAGGCCGGGAGGGTCATCCATGTAAAAACCAGGAATCTGCATTTTCCCATCGGGCATACCCTCTATTCGCTTCGACATTTTTACAACTCCGATGTGGTTCACATCTCGTCAGTCTTTTACCCGACCGCCTTCGTCACGGCGATCGCCGCCCGGCTGCTGAAGAAGAAGACGATCGTTTCGGTTCATGGCGAACTCGACCCCCACGCGCTGAAGCACTCGAGTAGGAGAAAGTCTCCGATACTGCGAGCGATAAAATGGGTTATGGGGGATTACCCATTGTTTCATTCCACATGCGATGAAGAAACCGAGTATATCCGGGACGTTTTTGGTAGGGACGTCCGGGTTGTACAGATCCCGAATTATATCGAACTCCCCGAATTGGTAGAGCGCCGCGCAGGAAACTACATGCTTTATATTGGACGGCTTCATCCAAAGAAAGGCATCGAGAATTTGATCAACGCTGTTTCGATGAACAACGATTTCCTTCGGTCCGACACCATCCTTAAGATCGCTGGCAAGGGCAGACCGGATTATGAAAAGCGACTTCACGCGTTGGTAGCTACACTAAACCTGGGCGACAAGATCGAGTGGGTCGGCCAGGTCGAGGGATCGGAGAAGGAACAGTTGCTCGCGAATGCGTTCTGGACGATTATGCCGTCTCATACCGAGAACTTCGGCCTGGTCGTTCTTGAATCCCTGGCACAGGGGACGCCGGTCATCGCCTCGAAAGGATCTCCCTGGGAGGTTCTCGACGAACAACTTCTCGGGTTCTGGACGGAGAATTCGCCGGAGGCTCTTTCGCAGGTTCTCACCAGCGCCATCACAATGAGTCGTGAGGATTACGAAGGCTACAGGAGTCGGGCCCGGCCGTTTGTGGAAAAGAATTTCGATATGGGAAAAAATATCGGCCGGTGGGTCCAGGCGTACAGAACTATGATCTAGATACCCTCGAGCATCGATCGATAGCAATCCGCGTAACCTTTCGCTATTTGTACAGCTTCAAACCGTTTCACATTTTCCTGCCCGTTATTAACTATCCTTAAGCGAGCTGCATCGTTATTGATGATCGTTAGTATGCCTTCTCTTATGCTCTCGACGTCGTCCGGATCGACAAGGATCGCCCCGCCACCCGCAACTTCCTTCATCGGACTCCGATCGCTAGTGACTACCGGTTTGCGCATTGCCTGAGCTTCGATTATTGGCAGGCCGAAACCCTCGTAAGTAGAGCAAAAAGCTACCAGGTCGCAGGCCTCATATTGAGCCACGAGTTGGGGGTCGTCGAGATCTACTCGGTTTTCGAACTCGATGTTTTTGTCCTTAAGTAGTTGGTTCAACGATTCGTCGATCTTCCCTATTATTACCAGCCGGCATCGCAGCCCGCTGATCGCGTGGACGAGATTTCGAATGTTCTTGTTCGCAAGCGTTCCGACCTGGAGAACCACCGGACACTCCTTATCAAACGGCTTGTGGACGCGGAAAACAAATTCGGATCGCAGCGGATTTTCGACCACCTTGATCCGTTCACTATCGACATTGCAGTAGGTGATCAGTTCTTGCTTGGTCGCCTCCGAGATCGCGGTTATGTATTTCAATCGACGGAGCGGCCAGTCAAGCAAGAGCTTTTTCAGAACGTAACGCCGTAAGCCGGTCTTATCATGAAGGAACCTAAGGTCGTGAATTGTAAGAATCGTCTTGCGGGCAGGCAGAGCGAGTGCCATGTAATGGATCTGCCCAGTGATGTGATAAATATCCGCGGCGCTCGGACGGAAGAAAATTAAGTTCCGGATGATACCGGCAAGGTTGTTACCAAAGGGCGCTTTTTCGAAGTTCGCCTCGAATTGATCCGGCGGTAGTTCGGCCGCCACTTGTCGAAAGACTTTTTCGATACTCACCCACTCGATTAGCGCACGCTCGACATAGACGATCTTGTTCATAGTCGCGGAGGAAATTGCTACTCCATTGATTGGAGGCTGGCCTGGACCGCGGCTGCCGGGGAGATCGCCGTCGTCCCGACCTGCTCAACAACAATGCCGGCGGCGCTGTTCGCGAAACGAGCACTTTCCAAAAGTTCGAGCCCGGATCCGAGCGCTACTGCGAGACTCGCTATGACCGTGTCCCCGGCACCTGTAACGTCGAATACTTTTCGCGCCGATGCTGTTAGATGAACAGGCTTGTCGTCCGTACGCAAGAGCGTCATTCCTCTCGCTCCGCGTGTCACGAGGAGTGCATGGAGACGCAGACGCGTCATGAGTTCCGATGCCGCCCGTTCGATCAGGTCGTCACGATGAGCGTCGATGTGGCACGCTTCGGCGGTCTCACGCTCGTTCGGTGTGAGGATGGTTGCACCCGCATATTTACTAAAGTCCTTGCCCTTTGGATCGACGAGAATAATTTTACTTTTACGGTTGGCGGTCGAGATCACGCGCGAAAGAAGGTGATCTGTCAGAAATCCTTTCGCATAGTCGGAGATCACAATCACATCGTTTGTATCGATCGCCTTGCTGAGCTTCGCGAAAAGTGCATCCGCCTCTTTCTTCAATATCGGGAACGTAGTTTCGTTATCGATCCGGACGACATGTTGATTGTTCGCTACGACCCGCGTTTTTACCGTGGTCTCGCGATTAGAAAGAGCGACGAGAGTGTGTCGCGTAACGTTCGATTCGCGCAGGATCTCAGGAAGCAGTTCGGCAACAGAGTCGTTACCGGTGATACCGAACAGCGTCGGTTTCGCTCCCAAGCCCGCGATATTGGCAGCGACGTTTGCCGCTCCGCCGGCGGCAAGGCTTACCTTTTGGAGTGCTACGACGGGCACTGGTGCTTCGGGAGAGATACGGCTGATCTCGCCCCAATAGTACCGGTCGATCATCACATCACCGACAACCAGGACTTTCACCTTTGAGAATCTCTTTAGAAGGTCGTTTGATTTAGGCAAGTTTGTTCATTAGCGCTCGAGGCGATTCCTAAAATCTTTCATCAAGGATCTCGCACCAGATGTGCGCTATCGTGATATGAGCTTCCTGAATGCGGGCAGTCCTTGTCTCCGGAACAACCACACACGCATCGCACAGCGACGCAAGCTTCTTTCCCCGTGCACCCGTCAGTCCGATCACTTTGCAGTCGGCTAGTCGCGCGGCCATCACAGCTGCGATCACGTTCGGGGAATCACCGCTTGTACTAAGCGCGATGGCAAGGTCCCCCTCTGACGCAAGCGCCTCGACTTGTCTTGCAAAGACGCGTTCGAACCCGTAATCGTTCGAAACGGCGGTCAAAGCTGAAGTGTCGGTCGTGAGAGCTATCGCGGGCAGACCTCGGCGTTCCTTTTCGTATCTCCCGACAAGTTCCGCCGCAATGTGCTGAGCATCTGCAGCGCTGCCACCATTCCCAAATACAAGAACTTTTTTGCCACGGCCAACGGTGTCGCAGATATGCTCCGCGCAATCTTGTATAGACTGCATCGAATGCAAAATTACCTTCTCGATCGTTTCAATATGCTGTCGAAACGAGGTCACAGCAGTGCCCTCATCCATCGGCGAAACTCCAGTCACAGGAAGTCGAATGCCCTCGACGATATTACTTGACGAATAGCCATCCACCAGCGGCAGCGAGTGCACCTCTCCGCCGTTTGCGAGAACGAATTCGCCTCCGATGATCTCAGACGTCTCCCAGTCACCACCTTTCACGAGTACATCCGGTTTGATCGTCTCGATCAATCGTTCGGGTGTTGCTTCATCGAAAACGATGACCTCATCAACGAATCTAAGCGCGGACAAAAGTTCAGCCCGATCCGCTTGAGCCATGAATGGCCGGCCGTCGCCCTTGATCTTTCGTACACTATCGTCGCTGTTAATGCCGACGATCAATCGCGTGCCCATTGCCCGGGCACGGCGTAGCAGGTCGATATGTCCCGGATGCAGAAGATCAAAACAACCGTTTGTGAAGACTACTTTGTCCATTAGTTAGAAGGAGTCCATTCAAGCGTCGGAGATGCCGGAAACGAAACAACAGTGTAATCGCCCGCATGCAAATTATGAAAGTACCTCCGCTCCCGCTCCGTTGACACTGCTGCGTGAAAGATTACAGACTGCAATTATTCCATCGGCCCACTGCGGAGCGATCATCACTGAAGCATCATTTAACAAATTGCGAAGGCGTCCGTTAAACTGCCGGTGCTCGACACCGAGATCGTAGTAAGCGAACCGGCCGACTTCGAAGCCGTGGCGGTCGAGCAACAGCTTGAGTGTGGAATATGAGTAATACGCGACATGGTCGGGGTGGACTGGTTCTACTTCGCCACCCTTGCCGAGCAAACCGTAAATAACAAAACGCATTCCCGAGTAGGCGTTGATCGTCGTGATCACGAGTTGCGTGTCATCGTTCATGAACCGCTTGATCCCGTTAAGGAACAGCCCGGGGTTATTGAGATGCTCGATCATCTCACCGGCAACGATCACGTCGAACGTTTCGTCGAGGTCTACCTCCTCGAGCTTCTCGAGATTCGCACGATATAGGTTCGAGAAGCCATTCGCCTGCAATACATCGATTCCCTCTTGATCATAATCGAACCCGTACAATTCTTTCGCCACGTGTCCTAACTCGACATGCAGGAGCATGTCGGCGGCCAAAGCGTCGTGCGTATATGGCCAGTTTGTGCAACCTAAGTGCAGGACCTTCTTTCCTGCCGACGCTTGTTTTACCAGCTCGAGTCGCTGGACCAGGTCAAATCTTTTCTTCATCTGGAATACGGCATTGATAAGACCGAGCTTCAACTCGCGGTCTCGGGGTTCTTCTCGATCGATCCTCTCCGAAACAGAGATCTCATAATTACTTCTCGGTCTTCCTTATTAAGGAATCCGGTCGCCGCGAGGGTAGCGACGAAGATCAGCGACCCGGCGGCACCTGCTAGGCCGAGAGAAAGGTAGGAATCAGAGAGCGACGAAAGGACGAGCCGCTCGATCACTGCCATCAATCCCGCAGCAAGCAGCACCCTGACTCCGACAGCACACCAAAATCGAATTTGCACACTCCCCAGAAACCGTCTTTCCGCGTAAGCCACGATCGGAATCCAGACGAGCGCCGTCAAAAAACGAGCCCACGCGATTCCCTCACTTTGCGCAATGTCGGCCGCGAATATCATCGCCGGAATAGCCAGCAACGTCCAAGCCCCGGTAATTATCACATTCAGCGCCGGGAACTTAAAGGCCTCCGCAAGCTGAAACGCCATTACGCCTACGCCGAGAATACCGAACGTCAATCCGTGTGGGATCAGAAGAGCGTATGACGCGGCGGAGAGTTCAGGGCTGACCCAAAGCTGCAAGAATAGAGAGCCGGCGGCAATGAAGTTCGTGACCGTGAAAATTACAGTAGCAAGAATAATTTTGTTGGCTCGTCGGTAGAGCATCGCCACGCGTTCACGATCCTTTAGCGTTTCGTTAACAACCGGGAAAATTGCCAGAACCAAGCTCGCAATAAATCCGTGCATGTGCATCGCCAGAAGCATCGGAACGTAATAATACGTCAAACCCTCAGCACCGAATTTTCGCATTACCCATGACCGCTCGAAAATAAACAGGATGTTCGCGAGGATCTGGTAAAGCAAGATGTTTCCGGCATACCGACTGATCGTGACTGTCATCGCTCTAGGCACGTCCGTAACCAGTTTCAGCGACGGCAGGAGGCTTCGGGCCCGTATATAAAACAAGAAACCTACAGACGAAACCACGATCAGGTTCCACCCCATAAGGACCGGAACGCCAAATCCATTTATTGCCAGGACGATGTTCCCGCCACCGAGAAGCACTCCGCTCAAGTTCGTTAGAGCCAGGTAGTTATCGAAACGGTGAAGGCCTTGGAGTACGGACTGGAAGACTTGGCTGAGCATGATCGCTAAGCCGACACCGCTGGCCAAGTAGAGCGAGTAGATCGCCGACTGTTGCGAGGCGGGCGAGATCAATAGCAGATCGCGAACGATAAACGGAGCAGCAACCACCAAGGCGGCTGAGCCGACAACACCGATCGCAAGACTGAGCCAAAACGTACCCGAAACGACCTGCGTCACTTTTTCAGGTTCGTTATCCGAGCGATACTCGGGAACGTATTTTCCGGCGATTTTTCCGATACCGAACGTGAACGAATAACTGATAAATCCGAGGACGATCGCGAAAACCCCGTATGACTCGTGACCCAGGTTGCGAATGAGGATCGGCGTCGAGATAAAACCAAGGAGGATCGGAAAGACCCACGCCATTACACTGAAGAGCGAGTTTATGGCGAGACTGCGCCGTTTTCCCGACGGATCAGGCGCCACGTTGCAATGCCTCCTCGTACGCCTCGATCGCCGTAGCGGCCGCCTCGCGTTCGTCAAAATGTTCTATGACGTATTCACTTCCGTTCCGACCCAGTTCCTCGCGCAAAGCCATATCGTTTTTGAGCGTCAGAATAGCATCCGCTAACCCGTCCGAATCGCCGGCCTCGATCAGGATGCCTGTTTGCAGATGTTTTACTGCTTCCGGGATAGCATAAACGTTCGTAGAAACGCTCGCGCGACCCAAGGCCATCGCTTCCAGGAGCGCGATAGGAAGTCCTTCAACGTAACTCGGAAGCGCAAAGACATCTGCGATACGGAAAAACGTTAGAACGTCCAACCGGTCTTTCCCGAGCGACTCAGAGAGAACGAGTCGGAACTTCTCGCCGAGACCGTATTCACTTATACGCTTTTGGTCTTCGGGTGACGGCATCTGGGGTGTCAACCACACGAACGTTATATCGGGCGTCTGACTCAACACCTGGCGTGCAGCCTCGAGAAAGATCCACCGCCCCTTGCGATCGATAAACTGACCGACGCTCAGGACAATAAAATCCCCCGGTGAAACACCGTGGGTCTCCAAGGTCGTCACACGATCGAATACGGCCGCGGACGCATCGGTGATCTGCCGTGGATCGACGGCCGTGAACGTTACGCGGATACGGTCCCAGAATTTACTAGTAACCCAACCACGGAGACGGTTCTTCGTATCGTTATTCGAGGCAAAGAAATTCAGACCTGGCAGGCGGGATACAAAATTCAGGCGGCTCTTCCAGATCATTCTTCGCCAGCCCGGTGCGTCCGGAAGAAAGTTATGAAGCGTCAAAAAGACGCTTGCCCGGCGAAGGGACATCGCGGTGAGAAATACGACGGACTGCCACGGAGCGACTTCGATATGAAACACAGTTTCGCGAACGTCAAACTCTAGAAGCCTCTTGTAGGTATTGTATTCGACTTTGATCCGGGTGAATTGACGAGCGAGTTTGCGGCCCAGCGTCGGAGCGGGCTCGAAATCCAGATGGTATCCGACGTATCTGTATTCGATGCCAAGCCCATCAAGGTATCGGACAAACTCCGCCGAAGAAGCTTCGGGCAGGATAACGAGGATGTCCCAGCTTTGCCGAGCCGCCTTCATTATCGAGAGGAAATAGATTTGAGCGCCGCCCCAGCTCAGGTAGTTCCATACGAAAACGAGCCGGTTCTTTCTCTTCATTCTGAGTTTCTGAACTGCTGCGATCTATCTAAACGGCGCTCGTTCGACGGCGATCTTCG
>JANPJL010000019.1:0-2394 GCA_031425495.1 Acidobacteriota bacterium | reverse complement strand
GCCAGCGAACTTGAAACGATGACGTTGCCTGCCGATCGGCTGATCCTCACGACGATCCGCTCGCACAATCAGTTCAACACAACGATCTACGATCTCGACGACCGATACCGAGGTGTGCGTGGCGAGCGCCGGGTGGTCTTTATGAACCCGGACGATATCGAATCTTTTCGATTACGCGCCGGCCAGGTCGTAGATCTGACGAGCTATTTCGAAAGCGTCGAGCGACACGCCGATCGATTTATCGTGGTTCCATATCCGATCCCGCGTGGATGTGCCGCGGCCTATTTCCCCGAGGCGAATCCACTCGTGCCGCTTCGAAGCACGGCGGACCGCAGTGAGACGCCTACATCGAAATCGATCATCATTTCGATCCGATCACGTGACGAGTTCGTCGGTGATTTCGAATACGACCATTCGAAGGAGCATCGAGGACGGAAACATAAACCATTTTAATCGCTCTTAGCACCGGAGGTGCGGAATGTTTGTAGACCCGATCAGGCGAGATCGAAAAGCTCCATCGGAGCGACATCGACGGTGTCGTTCTCAATGCCTGAATCAAGAATGAACGGTCGATCTACAAAAATTTCGCTCCTATGTAGTTGAATCTTCAAATCATGGAAGTGGAAGCGACGCCATTGGACGCGTACATTCTTATCGGCGGGCGATCGTCGCGGCTGGGCAGCGATAAGGCGTTTTTAGAGCTCGGAGGAAAGACGCTGATGATAAGAGCTGTCGATATCGTCCGAGCTTCATTCCCGTCTAGCCGTATTACAGCGGTCGCCGGAAGCTCGACACAGTTTCCGATCCAGGCGATCACGGCTGGCGTCCCATTCATCTTCGATCTCCACGAAGGACGCGGTCCGCTGGGGGGAATTCACGCCGCACTTGCTCACGCGACGTCGCCGTGGATGTTCGTCCTCGCCTGTGACTATCCGTTCGTATCATCTGACTTGATCCGCCAACTTGCCGACAATATCTCCGACGAATTCAACGCTGTCGTTCCCGAACAGGTGGACGGGCGTCTGCAACCCCTATGTGCTCTTTATAAAGTTGCGGTCGCGCTCCCGATCGTCGAACAGCTGCTCGAGAGGCCGCGTGTTTCGCCGCCGATGCATGAGGTTGTCGGGCGGCTTGCTCCGCTGATAATCAAGTTCGAAAACTACGCTCATCTTTCCGAGGCCGAGGATATGTTTTGCAACATCAACACGGGCGACGATGCTGATCGAGCGCGGAAGATCACACGCGGACTTTAGCGGGAACTTACTTCTCCGATGCTTGAACTAGATTCTTTCTCGCCTCGTCGTAATCCGGCCGCAGCTTCAGTGCCTTTTCGAAGGCCTCGACCGCGCGAGATTTCCGGTCGGTAGCCAGGAGGACAACACCAAGCGCATTCCAGGCCGCGGCATTATTTTGATCCACGTCGAGAACCCTCTGTACTTCGGCCTCGGCTTCGGTATATTGCTTGAGCTTTGTCATTGCGTCGACCAAATGCAGGCTCACCTCGACGCTATCGGGCTGAAGGAAGCGCAGGCGTCTAAGGTTCTCCGCCGCTTTCTCGATATTTCCCTGCTTCCGGTATTCATCGACGAGTGTCTTTAGCGTGTCCACAAAGATCAGCGGAGACACCTGGACACCTGACTCGACGGCTTTCTGCAGATTAGCTTCACCCTCGGACGGTTTACCTTGGAGGATCTGTGCGAGTGCGAGGTTCGAGTAAGTTAGCGGATGACTTCGGCCCGTACGGATAGCGGAGCTAAATAGCGTTTCAGCTTCGGCAAAATCCTTTCGCTTAAAACTTATGATGCCGAGTGTGTTCAGCGTCTCGGAGTAGTTCGGCTTGTGTTCGAGCGAGGCTCGGCAGAGACGCTCCGCTTCGTCGAGTCGATCCTCCTGCATCAATGTGTGGCAATAGTTCTGCTCTATCAGAAAGTTGTTCTTGGTCACCGACAGCGCCCGGGTGTACAGCGTCTCGTTACTCCGCCAATGACTCGTCTGGAGATATGCCGGGATCGCCAACGCGACGATGGTGGCGACGGCGAGGACTGCCCGGATCCGCTTATCCAATTTAAAGGACTCGAACAACTCCGCGATGCCGAAGACGAATATTACAAACAATCCGATGTACGGAATGTAGGTGTATCGATCCGCCATTGATTGTCCGCCGACCTGGACGATTCCAATCACCGGGACGAGCGTGCCGACAAACCACAACCAGCCGAACATCAGATACTTTCTTCGTGGGAATTGCCACACGCATACCGCTGACACCCCGATAAGAAGAGCAGTCGCGGCCCCAACCGCGGCGAGACTAAGATCTCTGTCGTATGGATACCAGACTGCGAGCCTGACCGGGTAGAACGCACTCGTTATGTACTTTGCGTATGAAAGGATCGC
>JANPJL010000018.1:0-36782 GCA_031425495.1 Acidobacteriota bacterium | reverse complement strand
TCGATACTCGCCTCGGGCAGAAACTCGTTGAACAATTGACGCACACGCCCCTCGTCCGAATCGATTACCGCCTGTCGAAAGCTGTTGACGATTCGCTCCACCTCGTCGTTATCGTAAGGGGCGATCTTGCCGATAAAGATCTTCGGGTGGTTCGTCTTATCGAGATTCTCGCCGGTGATCTCCAGCTCTTCAAAAAGCTTTTCGCCTTTCCGGACGCCGGTGAAAACGATATCTATCTCTTCGTACGGAGTCAGCCCGGACAGACGAATCATATCTTCGGCAAGATCGAGGATCTTAACCGGCTCACCCATATCGAGGATAAATATCTCACCGCCGGAGCCGAGCGCGCCGGCTTGCAACACGAGCTGAGATGCTTCGGGTATCGTCATGAAATACCGCGTCATCTCTTTGTCGGTGACCGTGATCGCCTCACCGCGGCGTATCTGCTCGCGAAAGATCGGCACGACCGAACCGGCTGAACCAAGGACATTTCCAAACCGGACGGCGACGTAGCTTGTTGCAAACTGTCGATTCAATCCCTGCACGGCGATCTCCGCGATACGTTTCGAGGCTCCCATCACCGATGTCGGATTCACCGCCTTGTCGGTTGAGATAAGCACAAAGTCCCGAACCCCAAACTTGCCCGCCAGCTCGCCCAGACAACGGGTTGCGAGAACATTATTCTTTATCGCCTCAACAGCATTCACTTCCATCAGCGGAACATGTTTGTGAGCAGCAGCGTGAAAGATCACCTCCGGTTGGTACTTCGCGAAGATCTCCTGCATACGCGGTTCGTCCCCGACATCCGCGATAAGCGGGACAAACTCGATGCCGCCGATCTCCTGAAGCTCACGACCGATTTGAAAGAGGAAGAACTCAGCCCGCTCAACGAGCAGGATGCGCTTCGGACGATAATTGATTATCTGCCGAACAAGCTCCGAGCCGATCGAGCCGCCGGCACCGGTGACCATGACGGTCCGACCGGTAAGAAAGTCGTGCAGATTCTCGTCGTCCAGTTTGATCGGTTCCCGACCCAGCAGATCCTCGATCTGCACATCGCGAACGCGGCTAACAGCGACTCGACCGCTGGCGATCTCATTCAGGCTCGGGACGATTTGAGTCTTGACCGGTATCGCCGTGCACACTTCGATGATCCGTCTGATCTCTTTGCCACTCGCTTCGTCGAGAGCGATCACCACTTCCTTGATATTCAGCTCTTCGACAAAGCGGGGAAGGTCTTTGGTCGTACCAAGCACCTTGTATCCGCTGACACTGCCGCCCTTCTTTCGCGGATCGTCATCAACCAGGCCCCGGATCTCGAGTTCGCCATCGCGTCGGCCGCCCAGCTCTTTCACCAGCGTCGCCCCCATTCTCCCCGCGCCTACAATGAGGGTCGGCTTGCGTTTGAGTCGTGGTCTGCCGACGAAGACCTTATTCTTCTCGCCGAATTCGTAGAAGAATCGCCGCAGAACGCGAACGCCCAGCAGGCCGCCAAAAGCGAGCCCGGTGTCGATCAAAACTACGGACACTGGAACCTGCCACAGGTCGAAATCCGTGAAGATGAGCAGGAAACGAAAGGCCAAAAGGACCGCGCCAGAGACCGCAGCCGCCTTCAAAAAGACCTTGAGATCCTCGATGCTGACGTAACGCCATAGGATCGAATAGGCTCCGACCAGGAAGAGAGTAGAAAATTGGACCAACACCACAAATGGCAATTGGCGCATCAAAACGTCGACGTAGAACTCCCCAAGTTGAATGTTTACGGCTGGAAGGTAGGCGACGACGAACGCGGCGCATAAGACTGCGACGTCCGCCAGAAATTGGATTGGGCGCCGCATGAACCAAAACCTTTCTGTAAGCTTGGGGTGTTCGTTCACCTGAAATTCTCGGGGTTTCAGCACTGTATTTACATTCTGAACTTACATTGCGGCGAGCGGGACTGTCAACATCAATATCGCTTCGCAGGCCGCATTTTACCGGGACAACCGAAAGCACAAAAGGTTGAATCAAAGGTGTTTGTGGGTTATGCTTTGCGTTCGTTTTGTAACTGAGGTTTTATCGATGGATTTACGGATTTTATTACTTTTTATCATCACCGTTGGCGTTTCGGCGGTCTCGTTTGGACAGACGATACAGGTCGATGCCGGTGGCCCGAAAGGATACTTGATCGGGCCGGGCGATGAAATAACCGGAAAGGTGCTCGGCGAGTCTCAGTTCGACTTTGTCGCAAGGGTGGACGAGAATGGTAAGATCGAGGTCCCGTTCTTCGATAGTGCTGTAACAGCCAAGTGTTTGAGTGAACGTGATCTTCGAACCCAAGTTACAAAGCTTCTGGCAAAGTATCTTAAGAATCCTCAGCTGAGTCTCCGTGTCACCGATCGAAAGAGCCGTCCGCCGGCGACGATCTACGGCGAAGTACGGACTCCGCAGCAAGTGGTTTTAACCCGTCGCTCTACGCTTCTGGAGTTGCTCTCTTTTTCGGGCGGAGTGAATGAAGATGCGGGCGGTATGATCCAGGTTTTCCGAACACAGCCGCCTGTCTGTGAAGACGATGTCGCAGGCGCGGACTGGCAAAATTCGGGCGACGGCTTGGATGTCCCGTCGCGACTGTATTCACTTAGCAGTCTACGGCTTGGAAAAGAGGAGGCGAATCCGGTGATCTATCCGGGTGATGTGGTCGTTGTTCAGAAAGCTTCACCGGTTTACATCACGGGCGAGGTTGCGACGCCCCAGGGAATATTTTTGAAAGAAGGCGGTTTGTCGCTATCTGAGGCGATCGCGAAGATCGGCGGTGTACGTCGCGAAGCAAAGACCAAGGACATAAAGATCTACCGTCTCAAATCGGGTTCTAAGGATCGCGAAATAATTCGGGCAAACTACGATCAGATTCGGAAGGGAGCTCAGAAAGACATAATGCTCGAACCGTATGACATCGTCGAGGTTGATAAAGCTCAGAAGGGCATCGCACAGACGATCTTGGAGATCGCGCTCGGCGTCGGTCGGACGGCTGCCGGCGGTTTAGGAAACGCGATTCCGACGCGCATCCTGTACTAGACCTCGTCGCGGTACAGCGAGTCGATCACATTTTTATATTTCTCTTCTACGACCCGGCGCTTTATCTTAAGCGTCGGCGTCAGCTCACCGCCCTCAACCGTTAGTTCATTCTCCAGCAGTGCGATCTTCTTTACTTTCTCAAACCGGGCGAGGTTCTGTGTTGCACCATCTATCTGCCGTTCGATCAAATCGACGATCCGAGCGTTTCGGCACATATCGGCGGGCGTCGATGCGGCAATGCCTTTGAGCTTCGCGTAAGACTCCAACATCTCAAAGTTTGGTACGACGAGGGCGGCGGCAAACTTCCGTTCGTTGCCGACGAGTACGGCCTGACTTACAAAGCGCGAGGAACGGATCATCTGCTCTATCGGAGACGGGGCAATATATTTACCGCCCGACGTTTTGAACAACTCTTTCTTCCGATCAGTGATCCGCAGATAGCCGTCTTCATCGATCTCGCCTATATCGCCCGTTTTGAACCAGCCGTCCTCGGTAAACGTGTCGCGTGTTGCATCCGGCTTGTTGTAATATCCGAGCATTATGCCGGGTCCCGAAGCTTCTACCTCACCGTCCGGCGCGATCCGAATACGCGTATTGCGAATTGGTTTTCCCACCGTTCCCAACTTGATTCCCGACGGATTGCTCGATGTGAGAACAGGCGATGTTTCCGTCAGTCCGTACCCTTGCATAATAGAAATACCGGCTCCGGTAAAGATCAGATAAATATCATCCGGAAGCGCCGCACCGCCGGTTATGCAGGCACGGAGGTGGCCGCCAAAAAACTCACGAAGCTTTCGGTAAACAATCGCGTCTGCGACGCGATGCTTGAGCGATAGAAAGAATGGAATGCGTCCGTGTTCTTCGAGACTCATCGCGCACTGTTTTGCGACCTCGATCGCCCAATCGAAGATTCTCTCCTTGACTCGTCCACTCTGCGCCGCCTTCAGCTTTGCCTTTGCGTAAACCTTTTCAAAGATACGCGGAACGCCGACAAAGATCGTCGGCTGAACTTCGCGCAAATTATCCGGCACACGCTCAACCGACTCGGCGTAGTAAACCGACATCCCGTTAAAGATATAAACGTACATCGCGGAGCGTTCGAAAACATGCGTCAGAGGCAGTACGGACAGCGAAATATCGTGGATCGAAAAATCGTACTTCTCGCCCGCGTCGATCACGTTAGAGACGATGTTGGTGTGGGTCAGCATCACCCCTTTTGGTTCGCCTGTTGTGCCGCTCGTGTAGATGAGCGTCGCGACATCGTCGGGCTTTATTGCCAGCGCGAGATCTTTTATTAGATCCGGATGCTCGCTCTGCAACTTGCGACCTTCGCCTTCCAGGTCCGCAAGCGTTCTGGAGTTCGGGAGATCCAGGCCCTCGCCGTTGAAGAAGATCAGTTCCTTGTCAGGACCAAGCCTGTCGAGAACATCGGCTATGCGTTCATGAGCAGCCAGGTTCTCGAGAAAGATCACCTTCGCACCAGAATCGTTAAGTATGTACTCGATCGAATGCGGTGCCAGAGTTGTGTAGATCGGCACGTCCACGACACCCGCAAACTGGCATCCCGCATCGGTCAATGTCCACTCAGGAGAATTCGACGCCAGTATCGCTGCCCTGTCGCCCGTCTGGACACCGAGAGCAACGAGGCCGAAAGCAATTTGCTCGATCCGGGACCTCATCACCGTGGACGAGATAGGCTTCCACTCGCCGTTCGTCTTAACGTTCAGAGCGTCTACCAGGTCGTGTTTGTCGAAAGATTGAAGAAAAAGTTGGGGAAGTGTGGTCGGTTCGTTATCGTAGAGCGGCTCACCGCGTTCGGATCGGCGAAGGGGCATTGCCTTACGATCATCGACGAGGTGCGTCATTATTTGAGCAGGCCTCCAAAGAATATCTTTAGGACTTCATCGGCCATGGGCGACAGAGGATAGCTTTTATTGGAAAGGATCCAATTGGTCACCATCTCGTCGAGGGCACCGTACAGCATCTTTGCGCAGACTATCGGTTTCAGATCCGCCCGAAACGCACCGCTCTCCTGTCCGTCCTCGATAGTTCCGCGGATGATGTCCAGGTATTCAGCAAAACCCGTAGCCGAGAATTCCTGCATGAACTTGATCGACCCGCGTAACTCGACCTGAAAAACTATCGCCATGTCGCGGTCGGCACCGAGACGTTCGAGATGCATTTGGGCTATTCGTCGAAGCCTGTCCTCGGGCCGATCGATGGCCGCCAGCTCTCGCCTGCTTTCCGCGATGAACTCCTCCATCGCTCGGTCGAACAGCGAATGCAAAACGTCATCCTTGTTCTTGAAATACAGGTATACGGTGCCGTCCGCGACGCCGGCAGCCTTCGCGATGTCAGCTACCTTTGCGTTGAAAAACCCCTTTTCGGCGAATATTGTGGTCGCGGCGCGCAGGATCGCCTCGCGTTTATCGCCGACGGCGACACGTCCAGGAGCGGTGCTTGTAGAGTTGCGTGGCATGTCTAGTGAATTGGTGAATGAATCATCATTCAGTGCCCCCTAGGCTATATCACGTTGAGCTTCCAATGCAAGATTGCTTGAATTCCGATCTAGAAAAGGGTGAGTCTGAGTTTGAGTGGCGGAGAGGACAGGACTCGAACCTGCAAGCGTTTAACCGCGGTAGTTTTCAAGACTACTGCCTTACCAATTAGGCTACCTCTCCAGCATGACGACGCCGAGCAGCGTCGAAAACAAAATATATCGCAACCGGCCCGTCTTCACAAAATTAGCTCAAAGCGAAAAAAAGCCCCGGCTGTGAAGTTAGACAGCCGAGGTAAGAGAGAGGAGTTACCCTCAGAGAGATCAATTCGTTGACAATAGTCGTGATATTTGTGAATCGAGATTTGCCGCTTTATCCCAGCCGTCGGTCCGCAGTGCGATCGTACCATTCGGGCCGATCAAGAAATGCGCCGGGAATCCCATGTTTATATTGCCTGAGCGATCCTTATCGGCATACTTCAGCATTACGCCAAAGCTATTCGGCAGAATGTGAAAGTTGAAGGGGTTCTTTTTCAGGTAGGGATTGATCTTCGTCTCGTTGTCCATCGTTACGGCAAGAAAAACGACGCCCTTGCCCTTATATCGTTCCGCAACACCGTTGAGTTTTGGGATCTCACTGTGGCAGATCTCACATCGCGTGGACCAAAACGTAACGACGACAACCTTTCCCTGCAGCTGGCCGAGATCGTAAATCGCACCATCAAGTCCTTGACCCGAAAATGCCGGAGCCGACTCACCCGCTTTCAGTGCTTTTTGAGCGAAGAGCGACGAGACCGAGAGAAGAATAACGATTAAGATTGATATTTTCCGCATTGTGGTGATGAGGAGGACGGTGCCGATGTTAAAGCATGTTCAACACGCTCTATTTAAAGTACATTGTGAATTTGGAGAGTAATCCAGAAATATTTTCGTTTGTGAGTATCTAGAGGAGAGGTACGCGGCCGGCGATCCGACCAATATCGCCGCGATGAACGCCCGGTCGAACATGCTAAGATTTTTTTAGATGCTGCTCGAATCCCTGGAGGTTAATAATTTTCGCAATTTGGGCGGTTCTCTCGTTCTATCGAACGATCTCAATATCCTCGTCGGCGATAATGGCCGGGGGAAAACCAATTGGCTAGAGGCGATCTACTTTCTTTCTACCACCCGATCTTTCAAAACTGCACGGCCTCAGGAGGCCATTAAATTCGGGGAGGACCTGGCGATCGTTCGCGGGCGAGTGCGGCAATCGGAAGAGATCACGCGCGAGATGCAGGTCGCAATTCAGCAAGGATCGAAAGTGCTCAGCATTAACGGAAAGAAAGAGAGCTTGAACAACTATCTGGGCGAACTCCACGCGGTAATGTTCAACTCGGATGCAGTTGAGATCGTTCGCGGCCATCCAGATCTCCGGCGAAGGTTCTTAGACGACGCGATCGTTTCGCTGTCGCCTCCATTCGTCCAGACGTTCGCAGATTACGGCCGGGTGCTCAAGCAAAAGAACTCGCTGCTGCAAAGCTCTCGTGATGGCGGTGTCGGGCTCGAGAAGCTCGCTGAAATGCTGGCCCCCTGGAACGAGCAACTGGTGACGCTTGGGACGCGGATTCATAAAGGGAGGATCAGGATCGTCGAACGCCTGAATCAAGAACTGGAAAACCGTCTCTTTAGCAACGAGGCCATTTCGATGAGGTACCTGTCGGCGCTCGAGGGCAAAGGAGACCTGTCGGACTACGAATCATTGATGACGGAACGGCTGAACCTTCGTGTTCAGGCTGAAGTTGTTGCCGGGCACGCGCTGATCGGCCCGCACCGCGATGATCTGGAAATTCTGTTCGACGGCCGAGAGCTCAGAAAGTTTGGATCTGCCGGACAACAGCGAAGTGCCCTTCTCATCCTTCAGCTCGCAAATATCGCGGTATACAGGGCGACACGCGGTGAATATCCGCTATTTCTTCTCGACGATCTGGACGCCGAGCTCGACTATCGACGCATCGGACTACTGCTCGAATTCCTGCAGGACAAGACACAAACTTTCGTTACTACCTCAAAGGATAATTTCGCGGAAAAATTCGGCCAGAATGCCACTGTTACCTGGATCGAAAACGGTTCGGGACAAGCGTCGTGAAACCGTGCCCCCCGCTGTTAATAAACTACTCAGAATGTTAGAATAAGCCATTGTTTTTCGGTGACTTTTTCACCGGTCGGACTCATCAACCCATTTCGATTTTCTCCGATCAAATATCGACAATAAAACGAACTTTTAAGACTTAGATTCAGAGGTTATAAATTGGTTAAAGCAAAGACAGAATATAGTGCGGATTCGATCACCGTTCTGGAAGGGCGCGATGCGGTGCGAAAGCGTCCCGCGATGTATATCGGTTCGACAGGCGACATTGGTTTGCACCACCTGGTATATGAGGTCGTAGATAATTCGGTTGACGAGGCTCTCGCCGGCTACTGTGACACGATCGAGGTCGCGATCCACATGGACAACTCGGTCACCGTGATCGACAACGGACGCGGTATACCCACCGACATCCATAAACAGGAGGGCCGTTCGGCCGCTGAGGTCGTGATGACCGTTCTGCACGCGGGCGGCAAGTTCGATTCGAACTCCTACAAAGTATCGGGCGGCCTGCACGGTGTCGGAGTGTCATGCGTCAATTTTTTGAGTGAGTACCTCAAGCTTGAGATCTGGCGTGACGAGAAAACGCATGAGATGGAGTTCGAGGCCGGCATACCGTTAGGGCCCCTGAAGCATACCGGGACGACGACCAAGCGCGGCACGAAGATAACGTTTCGACCCGATTCGGGTATTTTCGAAACAACCGTATACAGCTTCGAAAAACTATCCGAGCGTCTGCGCGAAAAGGCCTTTCTCAACAAAGGCATCCGCATATTCATCAAGGACGAGCGCGAGGAAGAAGAGAAGTCGCACGAGTTCTACTACAAGGGCGGAATCGCCGAATTCGTCAAGCATCTCAACAAGAACAAGAGCCCACTGCATGATGATCCGCTTTACTTCGAACTCGTCGCGGATGATCTCTCGATCGAGGTGTCGATGCAGTACAACGACAGCTACGATGAGAAGATTTTCTCGTTCGCCAACAACATCAACACGGTCGACGGCGGGACGCATCTCTCCGGATTTCGCGGTGCGATTACCAGGACGATCAACTCCTACGCGGAAACAAGCGGACTGACTAAGAATGCGAAGGTCGTGCTGACGGGCGACGACGTTCGCGAAGGACTCGTAGCCGTCATCAGCGTAAAGATCCCGCAGCCGCAGTTCGAGGGGCAGACGAAGGGTAAGCTCAACTCACCTGTAAAGGGACCGGTCGAGTCGTTCCTTAATGAGAAGCTCGGCGAATTTTTCGAACAGAATCCGAACGTTGCGAAAAAGATCGTCGGAAAAGCTGTCGACGCCGCCCGCGCTCGTGAGGCAGCACGTAAGGCTCGTGAGATCGTTCGCAAGAGCGCTCTAGGAACGTCGACGCTGCCAGGTAAGCTGGCAGACTGCCAGGAGAAAGATCCGGCGTTGTCGGAGATCTATATCGTCGAGGGTGATTCGGCAGGCGGCTCGGCTAAGCAAGGTCGCGATCGCAAGAATCAAGCTGTCCTGCCGCTTAAAGGAAAGATCCTCAACGTCGAGAAAGCACGGTTCGACAAGATGCTCGGACACGGCGAGATCAAGGCGTTGATCACCGCTCTCGGAACGGGAATCGGTAAAGACGACTTTGATGTTTCAAAGCTCCGCTATCACAAGATCTGTTTGATGACCGACGCCGACGTCGATGGAAGCCATATACGCACCTTGCTGTTGACGTTCTTCTATCGGCAAATGCCCGAGCTTCTCGAGAACGGATTTGTTTATATCGCGCAGCCGCCGCTCTACAAGGTCAAGCGAGGAAAAAAGGAAGAGTACATCAAAGACGAAAAGGCGATGTTTCGTTACCTAATGCGAATGGGTACGAACGACGTTCGGATCGAAGCGAATGGCAAGCTCATCGAAGGCCGCGAGTTGGCGAAAACGCTTGAACAGACAACTGAATTCAAAAATTATTCGGAGCGTCTCGGCCGCCGCGTGCTTAACGACTCCAAGCTTGTCGAGATACTTCTAGAGGCTTTCGCCGGCAAAGACGGTGTTATCACCAAGACCAATCTGAAGCTCCGCAAAGTCTTTGGCGACCAGGAATTAATGGCGGGCGTCGAGGGAAGATTGGCGGCCGCCAACTACAACACCGAACTCTCGCACGACGATGAACACGGACTTTGGAAAGTTATCGTGACCTATCCGAACGGGCAGGTCGTAAATGTCGATTGGAATCTCGCGAGCTACGTTGAATTTCAGAAGTCGGTCGAATTGATGCGCATTCTCATCAATGATCTTCCAGCTCCGTTTGTTGTCGGCGAAAACGGCAACAGCGAGACGATAAGCTCGCGCCTCGAACTGCTCGAACGGGTTACGGGGATGGCGAAAAAAGACCTAAGTATCCAGCGTTACAAGGGGCTGGGCGAGATGAATCCCGAGCAGCTTTGGGAGACGACCATGGATCCCGAAAAACGAACAATGCTACAGGTAAAGATAGAAGATGCTATCGAAACAGACGGGCTGTTCACCGTGCTGATGGGCGACCAGGTCGAACCCCGCCGAAAGTTCATCGAGGACAACGCGCTCGATGTGAAGAACCTGGACGTTTAGTTTTAATCGCCGACTTTGCATAAAAGCCGTTACGGAACTTCCATTCCGTAACGGCTTTTTAGATGGGCATTGACAGTAACAGTCAGGGTCGCAGCGGATCTTCAGGTACAAGCAGTGTAACGCGCCGTCGCTGGTTGACGAATGCAATGCACTGACCTTGATTCTTAAAGCTGTCCGGGAAATCAAATGCTTCCCATCCATCGCCGTCACACTCGTGTACATTGCTCGCCGGCCCGCAGCGACGAACATTTCCCGGAATCGGTACGCCCAACGGTCTTCCGACCGGACCGACAAACATGTTGTATTCGATGGCATCAACAGTACCCTCGTTTATAGCGCGGTGGACTCGCCCTTCTGATGTCTCAAATGCCTGTCCTGCGGTATATGACGGAGCCCCAGCCGCGGTGCAGCCATCTTCGATCTTGATCGTGCCCTGCGTCACGACATTCTGAACATAGCCCGGATGATAATGCCAGCCTCCAACGTCGCCCGCAGGTGTGACGAGATGACGGGCAGTAACACGTCCAGGACCTTCCATCAGTGGCATATCCGCGTTAACGCCATCGCCAAGGATGGTGGCTACGGGCGGCATGGCCGCATAAACTATCAGGCTTGATAGTGCCAAAATCCCAAAGCCCGCGAATAACTTGATCTTTGAGCTGAAGTATATCTTTCTCATGAGTTTCTCCTTTTAGATAATCAGAATTCTTTTAATTGGCCCGCGGACAAGCGACACAAATCTGTTGCTGCCGGGTGTCGTTCGAAGCTAAACTCAGCTTTATGTAAGGCAACGACGAATTTTTGCGAACCTAGGCGGATATTATTCGAAGGGGCCATTTAGGTCTTTCCGACTTTCTGGATAATTTCTGCGGTTTTTCTTCCGGATACTCTTTAACCGGTATGTCTGAACAAAAAGGCGAGATATACGAATTTGGTGATTTCCGCCTGAACGTCGGAGAGCGTCTTTTGGAGCGCCTTGACGGCGCCGAGAATGGCCACCTTCCCGAAAAGGCTTTTCGGACTCTTTGTTTCATGGTCCGCAACAATGGCCGCCTTCTGACCAAGAAGGAAATACTCGATGAGGTGTGGCCGGACTCTTTCGTCGAAGAGAACAATCTGGATAAATGCGTTTACGCGATACGCCAATTCTTAGGAGAAAATAGCCGCGGCCAGAAATATATCGAAACCGTCCATAAGCATGGATACAGATTTGTGACGGACGTGACGAGACTTGAACCTGGCGAAGAAGCGAACGCGCTCGATGAGGTTGTTTCGATTATGCACGAACCGACTGGGGACGGCGGAACGGATGTTTACATTACTGAGAGGTCGTCGGGCGAGATGCAACCGTTGCGGCCCACTCGGTGGCTGACATACGTTCAAATAATGGTCCCGGTCCTGTTTCTTTGTATTACGGTGGCAGCCGTTTGGCTTACAATGAGCAGCGAAAGACCTGACGTTGATTACGTTTTGCCCGACGTCGACACGGACGGGCGGGCGTACGACCTCTATGTCCGAGGCAAGGTAAAGATAGCAAGCGAGAATCGTGAGGACACGGAAGCGGGGATCAAGTTTCTGGAGGAGGCGGTCGCGATCGATCCGAATTTCGCTCAGGCCTTTGCCCAATTGGCGCGGGCCTACAACACGCTGGCATTCAAGTTCAGTTCCGATGCGGACCGCAAAGGTTTACACGAGAACGCCGAGGTCGCGATCGAGAAAGCTCTTGCCTTGAATCCAAATCTCGCAGAGGCACACTTCGCTCGAGGATTAATTCTCTGGACGAATACGAAACGGTTCCCTCACGAGCAGGCAATTCAGTCGTATAACCGCTCGCTCGCCCTGGACTCGACGTCTGACGAGACTCACCATCAGCTATCCATCGTCCTCGCGCATATAGGTTTATTGGACGAGGCCCAGCAGTCACTACATCAAGCGTTACAAATAAATCCGAACAACACTATGGCGCGTTACCGGGTCGGGGTTTACAAGGCATGGCAGGGAAAGTCAGACGAAGCCGTTGCCGTCTTTAAGACTATACCCACGGACGTCAGCCCGATGCTTACGGACCGAAGCATGGCGGAGGCACTCGCTCAGATCGGCCGTTCAAGCGAGGCTGAAGCACTGGTTGATGACAACTTGAGAAAGTATCCTCGTGACGAGGGCGGAAGTTTCACCAGCGTGAAAGCATTGTTGCTCGCTCGGGCCGGCAAACGAACGGAAGCGAAGCAAACAATACTGAAGGCTTTGGAGATCGGAAAAGGTTTCGGGCATTTTCACCACACGACCTTCAACGCTGCGTCGACTTATGCCGTGTTAAACGAACCGGAGGAATCAGTCCGGTGGTTGGAAATAACGGCTGAGAGCGGTTTTCCAAATTATACGTATTTCCTCAGCGATCCGAATCTGAACAACATTAGAGATCATCCGCGGTTTCACGATTTCATGGCGCGACAGAAACTCCAGTGGGAACGCTTCAAATCCCTCGTTCGAAGCTGAAAGCCGACGTTATTGCAGTGAAACCCCGTCGATCTCAAGAACCAGATCGGCTCCGTACATTTTTGCCGGTGTTTGAAAGCCCGGCTTGAAGTTCCGGTCGAGAATCTTCTGTGCGATGTTGAGCGCAGCGAGGGCTGTGATGGTGTAGCCTTCCGGCGTTTGCAGTCGCGCCTCGACACGATTTCCGTTCAGATCCGACGCCTCGCCCCAAAGCAGCGTCTTGCCTTTCGCACGTTCTTCGTCACTCGGTCCACCCGCTGGAATCTGTTTTTGCAGATACTCCTGGACGGGTTTGGTCGCCAGTAACCAGCCGATATATCGGCTCAGCTTGAGCATCTTCAAATTCTGTTTCGGCATTATCGTGAAAACCTCGATGTTCGGTATTCCGGTCGAGTGAAATGCAGTCGAAACGTCGCCCCAGGGAATCGTTACGCCCGTCTTCTTAACTTCACCGAAATCTATCTCGCGGGATTTCCACGCTGCCGGCACAGGCGTGATCTTTCCGTCTTTCCGGATCGCCCCGCCGCGCCCGACGTTCATTGTCATCGTCGCCTGCGTGCCGTGCGAAATGCGCCCCATTCCGTAGAACGCGAGGGAGAGATACGTCGCCGATGGCAACCGATCTTTTAGATGCTTCGCGAGACAGTCGCTCGGTACAACGTCGAATCCGACGCCGGGCATGATCATGATCTCCGATGCCTTCGCCTTGTCATCGAGCGCAGCCATCGATTCGAAAACGGAGATCTCGCCCGTTATGTCGGTGTAATGTTTCCGGTTTCGAAGACACGCCTCAACCATCGCGTGCGACGTGATCGAGAACGGACCAGCGCAGTGCAATACCATATCGACTTCCCGAAGCGCGGCCTCGAGCCTGGCGGTCTCGTCCAGCGAGAAAACGCGATATTGGAGATGATGTTTCTTTGCCAGCTCTTCGATCGCGATAGCATTTCTGCCTGCGACTATCGGTTTCATCCCGCGCTCGGCTGCGAAGCGAGTGATCAACTCTCCGGTGTAGCCGTTCGCACCATAGATCAGAAAAGTTCCGGTTCCGTCTGCCATAGGCTCTAGCATAACGCACATCACAGGGCACGGGTTAGTTAGGGCCGCGAACCAGAGATCCGGGCGGCTGTCCACTCGAATATTCTTTTCACGGGTGCTAAATAGGAATATACTGGTCGCGAAATACCCCAAAGCGACACGCTTATGAAAAGGCTTTGTACTAGTTTCTTATCCATCGTCGTCCTCGCCTCTCTCGCCTTAACTCAAAAGAACGAGAAGCCAAAAGTTTCCGTAATCTGGGGACCCGACCCAGACTGTCACGAAAAGAATGCCACAGAGGTAAAGGCACTGAAGCCCGAGTGCAGTACCGTCGAACTCGATACGGTAACCTTTTACATCGTGAAATATTCGGGTGTCTACTACGCTATGTCGCACCGCCCGTCTCGCGATTATTTGGTAACGTCCGTGCAGATCTCGAATAAAACGGAATCGGCGATTCACGTTACTCCGCTACGATCCAAAATGGCGAGCTTTACGAGCGAGAGCGAGTTTAGCGCCGGTGCGAAAGGAGATGTGGTTTCCGCCGAGTCCCAGGACGATCTTCGTCAAGCCTCGTATCGCGAGTCGACCGTCATCGGTGAACACGATGGCGGGATCCGCTCCGGGCTGCGTGTGGAAGAACGATATGAGAATACCGTTAACCGTGCCGGGCGTGTCGTGTCGCGTGTCACGAGGATCGAGCCAGCTGCTCCGCCTTCATCGAACCCGACGCCTTCCGCGATCACGAACGAAGTGCGTGTACCGCGCGTTATCTACAATAACGTGATGAAATCCAAGACGATGGCCGCGGGCGAGAAGATAGCCGGGCACGTCGTATTCAAGGCCCCGGAAAAAGAAGGCAGCTACATCGTTTTCTATTTGAACGCCGGACCCATCGAGTTCGTATTCCCTGCCGCGCCGAAGCGCTAAGGTTTTCGGGCAGACTTCAAAACAATTCCGTGCCTGCATCCTGCGTCATCCGAAGTTTCGCCAGGAACTCCTTGCGCCTGATCTCTTTCGCACCGAGCGCTTTGATATGGGGTGTCATAACCTGAGCGTCGATCCACGTCGCACCTCGCTCCGCAAGACGGTCAATCAGAAACAGCAGAGAAAGCTTCGACGCATCAGTCTCCGTATGAAACATCGACTCGCCGCAGAACATGCCGCCCGCGTCGACCCCGTAAACCCCGCCGACCAACCTGCCGTCGGTGCTCCACGCTTCAACGCTGTGTGCGACGCCGGCACTGTGAAGATCGGTGTACGCGCGGATGAATTCGGGCGTGATCCATGTACCGGATTGACCGGTGCGAACGGCGCGAGAGCAGCGCTCGATCACGCCTTTGAAATCCGTGTCGATAGTAAATGTAAACAAATTCTTTCGACGCGAACGCTCGAGACTTCGAGGGATATGAAGGTCGGTAAACTCAAGGATCGCACGCCTCTCCGGGCAATACCACGGCAACGGCAATCCCTCGACGTGCCAGGGAAATATCCCCAACCTATACGCCCGGCGAAGATTTTCGACCGTCAATTCGTCGCCGAAACTTACGATATCCCGTGCGTAGTAAAAGTAGTCGTCGAACAGTACCCACTCGGGGAATTCGTATTTGTGCGGATCTGGAAAAGACACGGGAGTATTTTACCGCAGAGAGGCGGGAGATGGGGAGACAGGAGACCGGAGACAGGAGACTGTAGACAGGAAGACAGGGAGACCGCGAGACAAGCAGCGCGGCAGTGTCAAATCTTTTGTGTAAATGATCTGATTTCTTCTGTTCTTCATCCTAAGTTTTCAAGTAGTAGTAGCGGCTGTGGGAACGGCGGAAAAATGGTTTTTATTTTTCCGCCGTTCCCACAGCCGGAATTTTTATCAGTTGATCGGCATGCGGTCTTCGTAGAGGATCGCGAATCGATTAAGGGCGGCCTTCCAGTCGGGGATCGGCATCGTCCATTTTTTTGTGATGTTCCGCAGAGCCAGATAGAGCAACTTCAGCACGGCGTCGTCGTTCGGGAACGAGCTGCGAGCCTTTGTTACTTTTCGCAGCGACATGTTCAGCGACTCGATGGCGTTGGTCGTATAGATCACGCGTCTGATCTCCGGCGGATGTGCGAAGAACGGCACCACCCGAGCCCAGTTGGCCCGCCAGCTTTTGGCGATCATCGGGAACCGCTCATCCCACTTGGCGGCGAATTCCGCAAGCTGCGTTTCGGCCGCTTCTTCAGTCGCCGCCGTATAAACCTTTCTCAAGTCGGCGGCTACTTCCTTACGTTGCTTCCATCCGACGAATTTCAGCGAGTGCCGCACCATATGCACGATGCACAACTGAACCTCGGTTTTCGGATATACCGTCTCGATCGCCTCGGGGAACCCTTTGAGCCCGTCAACGCACGCGAATAGGATGTCGTCGACTCCGCGGTTCTTCAGTTCCGTCACCACTTGCAGCCAGAACTTCGCTCCCTCGGTCTGGGCTATCCACATCCCCAGAACCTCTTTCATGCCGTCCATATTCACGCCTATCGCAAGATAGACCGCCTTGTTCCGGACCTGTGCTCCGTCCCTTACCTTGAACTGCAAAGCGTCCATGTACACGATTGGGTAAAAACCATCCAGCGGACGATCCTGCCAGGCCCTCACCTCATCGATAACCTCATCGGTCACACTCGAGATCAGTGCCGGCGATACCTCAACCTGGTAGATCTCCTCCAGATGCCGCTTTATCTCCCGAGTCGAAAGCCCTCGTGCGTATAGAGATATTATCTGGTCATCGAAACCCGTGAACCGCGTCTGATGCCTGCCCACGATCTGCGGCTCGAACGTTCCCGCACGGTCACGTGGTACCTCGATCGGCATCGTCCCGAACGTGCCCTTCAGCGTCTTTCGCGACGTACCGTTTCGTGAGTTCCCGCCATTCCGGCCGGCCGAATCACCCTTCTCGTACCCGACGTGATCAGTCAGCTCTGCACCGAGTGCTCGCTCCAGCAGCTTTTTCGTCAACTGCTGCAACAGCCCGCCCTCGCCTACCACCTCTTCCGGCGACCGATAGTCCTTCAGCAAATTGTCAATGAGCTGGTCCGTCTCGTCCGCCTCCCGACGCTTCCGCCGCGGCTTCTTCGGACCCTTATCTGTATTCTCCGTGGCCATCTCTCCCTCCTCTGCCGAACGATAACCCATCCGGCTAGCGATGACCATTTACACAAAACTTTTTACACCCTCGACAGGAGACAAGAGTAAGAGACGGTCTCCTGTCTCCTGTCTCCTGTCTCTTGTCTCCTATCTAGGCTACAGTCGCTAAAACCGCACATGTACACCCGCCTGGACCAGCCGCGGACTGGATGGAAGAATTCCTCGGCTGCGGTCTACGATGTAGATGCGATCGAGAAGGTTCTTGCCCGTTACGAAAAATGTTGTCTTCCATTTTTCGACTCGGTAATTGAGGGTCGCGTTCCAATAGGATTGAGTGTTGATGAAGCCGCGTTGGCCGTTTGCCGTCGTGGCCAACGAGTTGAGATCGTCACCGAATTGAGCTCCGACGTAAACGTTCTCGACGAAGGCATCGAGTCCCGATGGATTTGAATATCCTATGCTTGAGGTTACTAGCGTTTCCGGTGCGTATGGCAAGCGATTACCAGTGATCAAAAGCGAAGGTGTGATCGAACTAAATCGACGGCCTCTGAAGTCGGCAGTCGGGAGCCAGGTCAATGCGGTGCGAACATATAGATTGTGTTTCGACTTGAAGAAGCGGCCCGAATCGAATTGCCCGGTGAATTCCAATCCTTGCTGAAGTGTCTCTCCTCCATTCGTAAGCGCAGCGCCGGTACCTCCGGCGATGCTTGCGGGAATGATCTGATTCTCATAATCGAGCCGGAAGAATGCACCCGAGAACGCAAGTCCCTTTATAGGCTCCGACCTGACGCCGACTTCGTAATTCCAACTCTCTTCGGGATCGAGTTCCACTACACCGCCCGTATTCGAAACGATGTCCTCAGCCCTCGGCGGTGAGAAGCCACGATGAACCCCGCCATAAACCGTCGTTCGCGGGATCCCGGTGTAGGCGACGGAGACTCCGGGAACGAATGCATCAAGCGATGTATTTCCCGTTGCGATCGGCAGAGCCAATAGATTCTTTCTTTCAACGTATATTTTTTCGAATCGGACTCCCGGCGTTATCGATAGGTCGCCGAAAACGAACCGGTTCTGCACAAATCCCGAGACAGCCAGATTACGCCTGATATTGATCTCGACAGGAACACCGCTCCGGCTGGTCGGAAGATCGCCGTTCTCCTGGCGTCGATCCTGGGTCTCCCAGTGAATGCGAAACCCCGTATGAAGCTCTCCGCGAAAGGCACCCGACCCGTAATCCAGCGTCAACTTCGGCTCGATGCCATAGGTTCCGTATTGCCGCAGGCGTCCCTCGTTACCGCATGTCGTATCGAGATCGGCCATGCTCCTGCAGTCGGGATCCACGTTGAGTCGGTTTGGCCTCTGACCGGAATTCGAAGACTGCCGCCACCAGTGACGTTTGAAGTTGTTGGCGTAAAAGTTTGTAGTAATGAATGCGTCGGGCGAGAGGACGCCGGTGTGCGAGGCAGAGAAACCGATCCGGTCGCCGTAAAAGAAATCGTTTTTGAAAGGATTGCTTCGCGGGTCGGCGGCGTACTCCGCTTCGGTCAATCCCGAGTAAGTAACGTTCGAGTCTTCGCCGTAGTAACTAAATTTGAATGTAATTGCGTTGCTCGAGTTAAGGGTCTGGACGACCTTTGTAAACAGGTCGTTTAGCTTCGAATTGACATTCTCGCGTGCGCCGTCGCCCTGCTTTCGAGTGTAGTTGGCAAAGATTCCGGTCTTTCCGATCGTTCCGCTCCCGGTGAAACTCCCGTTGAAAAAGCTGCGGTTCCCACCGATAAGCTTCAATCCAAAAGTGGGCCGTTCGCTCGGATTCGGCGTGATGTAATTGATCAGACCGGCAACCGTCTGGGGACCGAACGCGATCTGTCCCGAACCTTTCTGAACCTCTATCGCTTCGTATCGCTCGATTGGCGGATGATAATAAGACGCGTTGTCGCCGTAGGGCGCATAGGCAAGCGGAATTCCGTCCTCAAGTAGCAACACTTTCGTCGAACGCGTCGGATTGGTCCCGCGAATACCGATATTCGGCCTCAGTCCGAAACCCTCTTCGTCGCGAACGTTGACTCCACTCACTTTTCGCAACGCCTCAGAAAAATTGAATAGACGGCTCTCCGTCAACACCTGGTACCCGAGCCGGTCGACCGTTCCTGATACGCGGCCTGCACCTTCCGCTCCGGTCAAGCTCGTCGCGGTGACAGCGATCTCGGCAGCGACTGCGCGCGGCTCGAGCAGAAGCTCGATGGGTCCGTTGGCGGGGACCGTTTGCATACTCGTCGTCGAACCGAACGACTCAGCAGTGACAGTTAAGACGTAATCACCTTTCGGCAGATCAGAAAAACCGAAAGTGCCCGAAGCGTCCGTCCTTGTTTCGACCCGGAACCGCACATCACGCCTCTCGAGGACAACGGCCGCACCCGAAACAACGTCGCCATTTCGATCCAGGATTCGGCCAGTCAGGCCGATGAGCGACTGTGAAAAGACGAGTGACGTGGCGAATACAAAAAGTAATCCGATCGTAGTCTTGGATAAGAACCTATGAGTAATAAATCGCATCTATAATTCCAGCTCAGCGTTCCTGCCGCAAAACGCCCTTAATGAAATCGACTTTCAATTTCAGCTTAGGATTATTTAAGTAGATTTTGTAAGGAGTGTCAACAGGTCGGTAATTTTTTCTTATGAGGAGCTTACTGTCCGCGAAAGTGAGGTGGGCGTTTCTCAAAGAAGGCGGTAACCCCTTCCTTGAAATCGAGAGACTGACCCGATTCGATCTGGCAATCGGCTTCGAGGCTTAACTGTTGGGAAAGATCGTTTGAAAATGTGGCGTTCAGCATTCGCTTTACGCGTGCGATCGATGCTGTCGGTCCAGCTGCCAACTTCATCGCCAGATCGGTTGCTTCAGACAGGAGACGGTCGGCAGGAACGACTCGATTGATCATCCCGATCTCCGCCGCGCGTTGCGACGACACTGTCGAGCCCGTCATCAATAGTTCTGCCGCGAGTTTTTCCCCGATGGCTCGCGGCAAGAAGAAGGAACCTCCGCAATCGGGCGACAAACCGATACGGACGAATGCTTCATTGAATGTTGCATCGTCGGAGGCGAGGACAAGATCGCAAGCGAGGGCAAAGTTCGTCCCCGCTCCGGCGCAGACGCCGTTGACGGCAGCAATGAACGGGATCGGCGCTTCGCGAATTAGCAGGATGACTTCATGAAGTGCTTTCAACGGTGAATCAAGAAACGCTTCGATACTTCCCTCGCTTTCACCCATCGCCTTCATCTCGCGTAAGTCGCCGCCGGAACAGAAAGCACGACCGGAACCGGTCAGGATCACAGCTCGCGCCTCATCGGCTATCGCCTGTCGGACAGCTGACGCCAGATCTTTTCCGAGCTGAAGCGAAAGGGCGTTCAGCGCATCCGGCCGGTTCATCTGAATTGTCGCAACGGTGGATTCGAGGCTATAAACGACTGTCTCTAACTTCATAGACGGATAGTTCGGGGGAAAGGAGAAATGTGGCAGAGCGGAACCCGTCAGGCAAACCTGGCTCTGGACCGACTTGCTTCGTGGCATTCGCGGCACAACACCGTTCGGCCGACCTTCGGCTGGAAAGGAACCTGATCGTGTTTACCGCAATGGTCGCAGACGATCTCGAAACGCCTCGGCGCATTGTCGCCCTCGCCCGCCTTTTTTGAACGGCATTTAGCGCACCGCTGCGGCGGCATCATATTTCGCTGATAAAAGATCTCTTGTTCTTTCTCGGTGAAAAGAAACTTCTCCTTACACTGAACGCAAGTATTTTCGACGTCCGGCATATCGTGCCTCCTTGTGCTGTATTCGGTACGGGTGATTGCGAGTCAGTCTAGCACAAGCAATAGATCTTTCCGCAAGTCAATCAGATGCGGCCAGGCCGCGCACATGGGACGTCACGGTCTTCCCGAGGGTTTCGAGGTTGTACCCTCCTTCCAGACACGAGATCACTCGCCCATTGCAAGCTTCGTCCGCCCACTGCATCACTGACTTGGTCATCGATACAAAATCCGGGTCTTCAAGTTTCAACTGCCCGAGCGGATCCGTAGCATGAGCGTCAAACCCGGCCGATATGAAAATGATATCGGGCTTCATCTCCGCGGCAATTTCCCCGATAGCGGCTTCAAAAACACGCGTCTGCTCCGACGCGGAGGTCTGCGCTTTAAGAGGGATGTTGAGTGTGGTTCCGAGCCCCCTGCCCTGTCCGGTCTCGCCGCGGGATCCGGTCCCCGGGTACCACGGATACTGATGCATCGAGAAGAAAAACACGCTTTTATCTGAATAGAATATCCCTTGCGTACCGTTGCCGTGGTGCACATCCCAATCGATGATCGCGACACGCTCGATCTCCTTATATTTGTTCTGCGCATAACGCGCCGCCACGGCCACGTTATTGAACAAGCAAAATCCCATCGCATGTTCGGCAGTTGCGTGATGCCCCGGCGGACGCACGGCGACGAAAGCGTTCTTAACTTCACCTTCCATCACTGCGTCGACGGCCGTAACGGCTCCACCCGCAGCGAACAGTGCCGCATCGAATGACTTCATTGAGATCATCGTATCGGCGTCGAGGCGGTGAAGACCATTTTCGAACGCACCCTCCACCCGGAGGTAATGCTCTTTGGTGTGAGCCGCTTGTATCAGACCCTGCGAGGCCTGATCAGGTGTGATCTCGACGAGCTCATTCATCAGCGACGTGTCCGCCTTTATCGCATCGACCACCACGCGATACCGCTCTGGAGTTTCCGGATGACCCTCGCCCGTGTAGTGCTTTTCGTAAATGGGATGGTGAATGAACGCTGTCTGCATTGTGATGATTCTAACGCAGAGATCGAAGGAACATAAATTGTTTGCCGCGGATTTGCGCGGATGACGCGGATACAAACGTTTCTTGTTCTGATCCGTGCCATCCGCGCAAATCCGCGGCGAAAATTCTTAAGTAAGCGAAGCCGGCTACACGGATCCGTCGTCAGATGAATGCAGTCTCATGAAGAAGCTCCCCTCGCGCAAAACGGTCAATCGAAAGACTTGAAACATCAAGGAATGTCGACTTGCCGTCGAGGATCGTTTCCGCCAGCGCCCGGCCGGTCGCCGGCGAATGCATTACGCCATGACCGGAAAACCCGTTTGCAAAATACAGCCCGTCGATCTCGCACCTGCCGAGGATCGCGTGATGGTCGGGCGTGTTCTCGTATAGTCCAGCCCGACATTTTTCGCGCACAACCTCGGATTCGAAAAGAAACTGTGCCCGGTTTCTTGCACGCTCATATACTTTTTCGATGAACGCATCATCGAAATCCGTCCGAGCGGACGACGCCTCTTCCGGATCGGGGTAAGCGAAAAGAACGTCTGATGAGGCGGCTTTTGCGAACCAGGCGGCCCTCTCAACGGAAAAATCGATCGCCGGCCGGAAATGAAAACCGGTGCCGATATCTATCACCATCGGCAACTCGGGCGGTAGAGGCTTGCGAGTTCGTCCCCAAACGATCTGTCGACGCTGCGGCTCGACCGGGAGAGCGATCCCCGCAGTCGCGGCGAGATCTTTCGCAAGAGCACCAGCACATAAAACCACCGTGTCGCAATCGATGTTTCCTGATTCGGTGTTAATGGCCCTGACCCGGCTACCCTCCGTTTCGATCCCGAGCACCCTACACCCGAACTCGATCCGCGCACCGTTCGCTAGTGCCTTCTTCGTGAACCCCCGCATCACTGCAAGCGGGTTGATAAATCCATCTTGCTTTCCAAAACTCCCACCGGTGATATCCTCGCAGTTCATTCCCGGAACGATCTCGGCGATGGCTTTAGGATCTACAATTTCGACGCCTTTCACGCCGAGCCGTTTCTGCTTCTCGACGTTTCGCTTTAGGTATTCGAGTTGGCCATCGGTTGTTGCGAAGAAGAGATAGCCTCTCGGGTCGTAACCGCAATCTACTTCCCATTGACGGAAGAACTCGATCGAGTAAAGCGATAGATTGATGTTGATGTCCGTTTCGAACTGAGCGCGAAATCCGCCAGTGGCTTTACCTGTCGAGCCTCTCCCCTGAACGGGCTCCGATTCCAGGATAAGCACATCTTTGACACCGCGTTGCGTAAGGTGATACGCGACGCTCGCGCCAACAACGCCACCTCCGATGATTACGATCTCCGCGCTTTTCATTTACTCGGATTCGAAACCGGAAGCCTTCAGAACGAAATCGGGCACCTTCGGTTCATAGGGTAGAACGAAGTCACGGCTTTGGTCGAGCGCCCAACGGTGTAGCCAGGATATTCCCGCAGGTCCAATGTAGTTATCCGGCAGCTTGTACGCGTCGTCCTTCAATGCCTTTTCAAGGCTGACGAACTTATACCCGCGGCGCTCCATCATGGCGGCGAGATCATCGAAGTAATCCGCGTTGATAAAGTTTGCGTGAATGAGAAGCGTCTGACTTACTTCCCTGCCGAAGAGTTTCACGGATTGCCGCTCCCAGTACGCGAGCTTCGCTTCCATGTAAGGAACGTAAGCGTCGCCGACCTTCGTCTGGAGGGCTGTGTCTCTCTTATCAAACGCGTTGTCGTACGCACGCGAAAATATGTAGTCCGCGTTATCGAACGTGATCGGAGCGATCGTGTATCCGTGCTCTTTTAGAAAGGTGTTGAATTGAGCTTTGATCCCCAAAGTGCGTCCGGTTTGAAGGAACGGATGTCGAAAGTATTTAAGATTCTTTTTCTTTCCGGCCAGTAATTCTCTCGTGACCGCCTCGCCTTTCAAAACATCGGCCTGATACACCACGAGTGGATTCGTATTCAAACTCGCATGCGAATATGTGTGATTTCCGAGCTCCAGTCCGGCACTGAGCCACATTCTCAAAAGATCGATCTCGGCTTCGTCGCGTTTCCCATCCCGGAAAAGTTTGTTCTCGTTTACAAATCCGATCGCAGGAACTTTTGCCGTTCTGATGTGGGCCAGCAACTTCGTTGTGATCTCCTGGCGGTTTTTCAAATCACGCCGCGTCGAAACCACCGGAAGGTCATCGATCGTCACCGCAATAGTCCTTTTCGGCAGCTGCCCAAAAGCGGCGGTCACAAAAATCAGAACGATCGAAGTTAACTTTAAGAGCATATCTTTGGGACTTCGGACTTCGGTCTTCGGACTTCGGACTTCGGGCTTCAGACTTAGGACTTCCCACTCCTGACTCCTGACTTCCGACTTCCGACTTCTGACTTCCGACTTCTGACTTCTGACTTCCCTACCCTACTTCGCAAATACCTGCGAGAAATCGTTGAAGCCTTTGAACTCAAGCGCATTTCCGCTCGGGTCGAGAAAGAACATCGTCGCCTGTTCTCCAACCTCACCCGCAAAGCGGATCTTCGGTTCGATAACGAACTCCACTTCTTTCGACTTTAGCTTTTCGGCAAGTTCCTTCCACTCGCTCATCGGCAGTACGATCCCGAAATGCGGGACCGGAACGCTGTCTGCATCTACGTGATTGGTCGTTCGCGTGCCCGCCCACCCCGGCGAGAGATGCGTCACGATCTGATGACCGTACAGATTGAAGTCGATCCAACACTCCGAGCTGCGGCCCTCTTCACATTCGAGTACACCCGCATAAAACCCGCGAGCAGCGTCAAGGTCGTGAACCGGAAAAGCGAGATGAAAAAGATTGGTCATAAGATTTCTGGCCACAGAACACACAGAGAACCTACTTTCAATTTCTCTGTGTGCTCTGTGGCAAAACTGATTTCGCGATCTGACGGATCGCACCTAAATGATATGCCGTGTGGGCGACCATCCCGATCGCCATCCCGGTCCGGTCTTCAGTCCAGTCTTCGACCGACGCAAGACATCGAAGTAAATTCTCGTAGGAGAGCCTAACCGTCTGACGAAGTGCGTCCCACTCCGCATCATCGACGGTTTCGATCAGCCAACTGTCTTCCCAATTCACTCGCTCCGTGCGCCCGTTGATAAACTCGCATAGACGATCTAGATAAAACTTGGCGTGTTCCGTATGAGATACGATCGTCGTCGCACCAACGAATTTCGACACATCTGCCGCTGACAAAGAATCAATAGTACGGAAAAGGCCAACTCCGCGATCGAGATACGCACTCGGCTGTCCCTCGGGCGAGCCCTCAAAACTCTCGCGCAGAAGGTAAGCTACCGCACCCGCAAACTGTTGATTCGACATCTGACCCTGACCGTTTTCCATTTGTGCTACCTTAAATCCGTGGCCGACGATATCACTAAATTTATTGCCGAAGTTAAGAGAAGTCTTACCGGCAAGACCTTTGTAAAACTGACTTTGAGCAATTATAAAGGCAGCGAAGCGAGACTGCAAAAAGTCGCCGTGCGGCCTATCGAGACGAAGAAAGGTGGGCGCCTGCTGTTTCAGTTTCGCTACGAGACTCGCGATGTGGTGAAGAACTACGATCCCCACGAGAGCGTGCGAGCCATCGGCTCACTTCTCGATTCCGGTTTCCGCAGCGGACACCTTTTTACGACAGCGAAGGACTTTCAACTTACGATAGGAAAGAAGAGTTCCAAACTATTTTCCGGAAAACCTACCTTCACGACGACGCCGGACACGGGCCATGACCATTCTAAAAAAACGCATATCGATCCGAACGCGTTCTATCTGAAGGCTCTCGGGATCGCCACCGACGCCGGCGAGATACGGGCCCAGCAACAGGACAAGTGGCGACAGATAAACAAATACCTTGAGCTTCTATCGGACCTCGTGGATAAATCGCCGCTCAAGGACAAACGCGATTTGCGGATCGTGGATATGGGATCTGGAAAGGGATATCTAACGTTCGCTGCATACGATTATTTCGCAAACACGCGCGGACTACGTGTGACGATGACGGGCGTCGACACAAAGAGCGAGATCGTCGAGATGTGCGATCAGCTCGCCAGGTCTGGGGAATTTGAGGGCCTGAACTTCGTTGTGGGATCGATCGCGGACTTCGATGTGGGCAATGTAGACATCCTGATGGCGCTCCACGCATGCGACACGGCAACGGACGATGCTCTGTTCAAGGGAATCAAGGGCCAGGCCGCGATCATCGTTGCCGCTCCGTGCTGTCACAAAGAGATCAGACGGCAGATCACTCCGCCCGAATTGCTCCGGGATATCCTCAAACATGGCTCGATGCTCGAGCGCGAGGCGGAAACAATAACTGACGGCCTGCGCACGATGCTGCTCGAGTGGAGTGGATATTCGACAAAGATCATCGAGTTCGTCCCGACCGAGCACACGCCGAAGAACAATATGATCGCGGCGACACGGAATCCTGCCGCGCGAACGGCGGAAGCCGAGCGATTACGGGAACAAATCGCTGCCGTAAAGGAATTTTACGGGATCTCCGAACAACGGCTGGAAAACCTTCTGGCTTGACCTTTCATCCAACCGAGGCTTATTATCTTGGTTTGCATTTATAAGCGTAAATGGAAGAACAGAGTAATGAAACAGGAAATACACCCGAACTATCAGGAAATTAACGTAACGTGTGCTTGCGGTCATTCCTTTAAGACCCGCTCGACGATGGGCGAAGAGCTGCACATCGAAATTTGTTCCGACTGTCACCCGTTCTTTACGGGTAAGCAGAAGTTGGTAGATACTGCCGGACGCGTCGACCGCTTTAATAAGCGTTATGCCCGCGGTTCAGCACCGGCTCCTGCAGAATAGTGGCCACTTACCGACATTAGCTTAGAAAATTTGACGCCGACGCTTTTAGCGCCGTTCGATAGAGGTGTAGAGACTACGCCCGCGAAAGGTGGAGAAAGAGTCGGCGTTAGTTCTTTGATCAAAAGGTGAACTGGCTTATAAACATTGACTGGAGCTCGATGTTCGTACCCACGGGCTCGATCGGTGAAGTCGTGATCCGCGGCACGATCATGTTTATCGGAATGTTCGCTCTACTGCGGGTGTTTCGACGACAGGCGGGTTCGGTCGGTATCGCGGATCTTCTCGTCATCGTGGTTATCGCCGATGCCGCCCAGAACGGGATGGCGGGAGAATCTAAATCCGTCACAGAAGCGATGATACTTGTTGGTACCATTGTCTTGTGGGACTGGTTCTTCGATTGGCTTGGATTCAAATCACAGTTTTGGGGACGCGTTCTCGCACCCGAGCCGCTTCTGTTGATAAAAGACGGAAAGACGATAAAGAAGAATCTCGATAAGGAATTCATCACCGAGGACGAATTACTGTCGCAACTCAGAGAACAAGGTATCGAAGAGTTTGGGTCGGTAAAAAAATGCTATCTCGAGAGCAACGGGCATTTTAGTGTATTGACCGAACTTCCATCGGCGGGTCACCGAAAAAGCAAAGGCGGGGCTGGAACCGCCACCGAGTAGGTATGAAAAATAGAAACGCCAAAAGACTTCGATTTCTTCACACGGTTTTTGCGATGGAGCGCGACCTGATAGTCGGCGGCCAGGCCGTGATGGAAGGCGTAATGATGCGGACACCGTCTGCGTATGCGATCGCCTGCCGCAAGTCCGACGGTTCGATCATCACGACCGCCGACACGCTGCCAAAGTGGAGTGACAAGTACAAGTGGCTGAGCTTCCCCGTTCTGCGCGGCGGTGCGACCCTTATCCAGTCGATGGCGCTTGGCATCAAGGCTCTGAATTTTTCCGCTCGCATTTACGAAGAAGATCTTAAGGCGCAGGAGGAGTTGGTGAAGGTCAAGGCCGTCGAAACTCAACCTGTATTGGCCGAAGGGACACTGGACGAGAGCTTCACGAAAGCTCCCGTTAAGGTCATCATGCCCGAGGATTCGAAGGCAAAAAAAGCAAGCCAATCGGCGAGTGCTGTTGGTTCGATAATCTTCGCACTGGCTTTTAATGTGCTCTTGTTTATCGTCGCTCCGCTTGTATTGACCAACATTGGATTCATTGCACTCGGCTGGGCCGAGGCTCCGGTGATCGCTGCCGGCGCCGGATGGTGGGAAACGACGAAGGCCTATATCTGGGAAGTGAAACCGTATTCGTGGGTGGCTTTCAACCTGATCGACGGACTTGTCCGAATGCTGTTCTTCGTCATCATGATCTTTTCGATGTCGTACCTGAAGGACATCCGTCGCGTGTTCGAGTATCACGGTGCCGAGCACAAGACGGTATTCACATGGGAGAAAGGACTAGATCTGAACGTGGCGAATGCACATGAGCAGAGACGGCAACATCCGCGTTGCGGCACGTCGTTCCTTATGGTCGTTATGCTCGTCGCGATCGTTCTGTTCTCCGTGATCAAGTTCGACGCGCTATGGATGAATCTTGCAGTCCGTATCGCGCTGATGCCGCTCGTCGCAGGCCTGTCGTACGAAGTCATTCGATACGCCGCAAAGAAAGAGTCGAGTGCGATATTTAAGTTTATGACGCTGCCTGGCCTGTGGCTCCAGAACATTACGACTCAGGAACCCGACAGCGAGCAACTAGAAGTTGCGATCAGAGCGCTCGACGAATCGCTCAAACTGGAACCGGAAACAGTTGTCGGTCGTCAGTTTTCAGTTGTCAGTTAGAGGAGCAGTTGTCAGTTGTCAGTCGTCGGTTGTCAGTCGTCAGTTAAACCTGATTCCCTGGAGCCGACCACCGAATTCTGACTCTGACTTCTTTGACTACTGACTACTGACGACTGACTACTGACGACTGACTACTGACGACTGACGACTGACGACTGACTCTATGTTCGAGAAACTCGCACAAATCGAAAAAAGCTACGACGAGCTGACGCATCAGATCTCGCAGCCGGAGTTCATGGAAGACATGTCCGTCTACGCGAAGCTGATGAAGCAGCATCGCTCACTTGGCGAGGTTGTCGAAAAATATCGCGAAGTACGGAAGATGCAGGAAGAGCTCGCGGGTGCCAGGGAGATGGCCGACGCGGCGGACGATGACGAGATGCGCGAAATGGCCCTCGCCGAGGCCGGAGAGATCGAAGAGAAACTCCCGGCCGCGGAAGAAGAGCTAAAGGTCCTGCTTCTGCCACGCGATCCGAATGACGAGAAGAACGTAATTCTTGAGATCCGGGCAGGAACCGGTGGCGATGAGGCCACACTTTTTGCCGCTGAGGTCTTGCGCATGTACGCAAGGTACGCAGAACGCCAAGGTTGGAAGATGGATATCATGGACGTCGCAGATACCGGCGTCGGCGGCATCAAGGAAGCAGTCGCGGTGATCGAGGGTGAACGCGTTTATTCCAATATGCGATACGAATCCGGTGTCCATCGCGTGCAACGTGTGCCGCAGACAGAAACGCAGGGTCGCATACATACATCTGCTATCACTGTCGCCATACTTCCTGAAGCCGAAGAGGTCGATGTCCAGATAAATCAGAACGACTTGCGGATCGATACCTTCTGCTCGTCCGGTCCGGGCGGCCAATCAGTTAACACCACCTACTCAGCTGTACGCATCACCCATCTTCCGACGAATGTCGTAGTCTCGATGCAGGACGAAAAATCGCAGATCAAGAATCGCGAGAAAGCTATGCGGGTTCTGCGGGCGCGTCTGCAGGAACTCGAAGAGCAAAAGCAGCACGACGCTCAAGCAAGCGAGAGAAAGTCGATGGTAGGCAGCGGCGACCGGTCGGAAAAGATCCGTACGTACAACTTCAAAGAAAATCGAGTGACCGATCATCGCATCGGCCTAACGGTCCATCAACTCGACCTGGTAATGGAAGGCCAGCTCGACGAGTTCGTCGACGGGCTCCGGACGCATTATCAAACCGAGAAATTGAAAGCCGAGGCGGTCGCAGGTTAACTGCGGAGCGACTCGAACATTCGAGGACTAAGATCGGACTTGAAATTTGAGATTTAAGATTGAGCCTGGCTTTGAAATTTGAGATTTGAAATTTGATATTTCAGATCGGATTTGAGATTTAAGATTTGAAACTGATCATGGTTTTGAAATTTGAGATTTGAAATTTGAAATTTCAGAGCGGATTTGCAATTTGAGATTTGAGATTGATCATGGTTTTGAAATTTGAGATTTGAAATTTGAAATTTCAGATCGGATTTGAGGTCTGAAATTTCAGATCGGATGTGATATTTGAGATTTTAGCTTGATCCTGACTTTGAAATTTGAGATCAGGTTTGAAATCTTTGGTCTGAAGAATCGAATTCATGGCGGTGACGAAACTTTATCTCGTTAGGCATGGACAGTCCGCAGGTAACGCCCAGGGGCGATTTGGCGGACATGGGCCGACACCGCTTTCAAGCCTGGGTGTGCGGCAAGCAGAGATCACTGCAAATATGCTTGCCCGCGAGGCTGTGACCGCCATCTACTCAAGCGATCTCGAGCGAGCGCTTCAAACTGCCCGCCCGCTGTCCGAACTCACCGGCGTCCCGATCACTCCGACTACCGCGTTCCGCGAACGGAACGTCGGCGTACTCGAAGGCCTGACCTTTGACGAATCAAAGGAAACTTTCCCAAAGGATTACTACGCCCTCGTCAACCGCAACGTCCATCACGTGATAACCAATGGCGAGAGTTATCGTCACCTGCTTCGCCGGAGCACGACCGAGCTGTGGGAGATTTTGCGAAATCATTCGGGGGAACGGATCGCCGTTTTCTCACATACCGGCGCGATCTGTTTCCTCACTCTGCATTTAATGGGCGCAATTCGGCCTGATACGAAACAGACACCCTGGATCGTAACGTCCAACTGCGGCGTTAATCGATTCGAGATCCGCGGAAGGAATAATGTCCGCGTCCTTGCCCTCAACGATACCCGTCACCTGGCTGAAATAACCGGCGACGACGCCTTCGCCGCGCGTTGACCTAGTCGTGAATTCTTGACTTCGATTTTGTTTGGATTAACAATCTAGCCTACTTATTGCACAACGTTTTGGGCTTGGGGTTCTTATGAAATGCCTTATCCACACTGCTTGTCTTCTACTCGCCACAGCTTTTTTTCCTTTCTACATTTCAGCTCAGGGCGAAGACGTCCGCGAAGCAACTGGCCTTCCCATACAGATCGGGCAGCCGGTTATTTATGGTCACGTCAAAGTTAGGGGCCTTTCGCCGAACGAGCCAATGCCCTCAATATATGTCTCGCTTTTCGTGAGCGGAGCTCAGATGGATCGCGTGCGGACCAATGATCGGGGCTACTATTTTTTTCTAAGGTCCGCTTCCGACATCTCCACGCTGGTTTTCGAGGCAAACAATAACGAGCTCGGACGAATTGTTTTGAACTCGGGCATTGGGACCACCGTCCGGCGTGATGTCGAATTCAACTGGCGGTCTGGTTTTCAGAATGCACAGTCCGCCGTCGGCGTTATTTCGGTAAAGAATGCGTATGTTCGAAGTCCGAATGAACAGAGAGCCTTTGACAGCGCTATGGCTGCCGCTAAAGCAAAACGGACTGATGAGGCGGTAGAACTCTTCAGAAAACTGATCGATAAAGACCCGAAGGATTTTGTCGCCTGGACCGAGTTGGGGACCTTGTATTTCGCGAGCGAGAAATTTACAGCCGCCGAGAATGCATACGTCAAGGCCCTTGAGCAGAAGAGCGATTTTATGATCGCCCTGATGAATCTAGGTAAGCTTCAATATTCACAAAAACAGCTTGAGAAGGCAGTCGTTACTTTCACAAAAGCCGCGATAGCGGATCCGAATTCGGCCGAAGCATTCCACTATCTTGGCGAGTCGTATTTGCAGGCGAAGGTTGGATCAAAAGCAGTAGTTGCTCTAAACGAAGCCATCCGCCTCGCCCCGATAGAAAAGGCCGGGCTTCACCTACGTCTTGCTACGCTCTACAATGCTGTAGATTTAAAAGACCGAGCCGCCAACGAATATAAGCTCTTTCTCGGAAAAAACCCCAAACACCCGGACAAGAAAAAACTCGAGGAATACATAAAAGAGAACTCAAAATAGTTACACGACATTCCCAAAAACAGCTTTGTTCTGTCCGAGACTTCACCCGCGTCCCCTTTCGTCATTGACCTCACGGCGTACAAAAAAAAGGGCCGAGGAAAACCTCGACCCAAAGTCCATACTCAAAAAGAGATCAGAACGAATATCTCAACCCGAACTGCATACGACGCGGGTTGCCCTGGATGCTGGTAAAGATCTTACCGAAGTCTCCTGGTGCCTTACAGTCCTTCAGTGGATCGGGATTAGGAAGACAAATATCCGGATCGGTGCCCAAGCCGAAAGAGGATACGCTGAAATTATCGGCGTTGAATGCCTGGGAATTGGCAACGTTGATTACTTCCCATCGGACCGCAAGTTTATGATTCTCGCTCCACGGCATCTTAAAGTTCTTGGACAATCCAAGGTCCAGAGTCGAATATCCGGGAAGCCGGAAGACGTTTCGTTCTCCGGTCTCACCAGGACGAGCGTTCCTGAACGAGTTATAAGCTGCCTGCGGATCGCTGAATGCGTTCTGAGTATCGCGATTGACTTGGAGCTGCAACGGTCTTACACGCGTTCCAGAAGACTGCACGTTCCAGTTGGTGGCCCAGATCGAACCGTCATATGGAACCGCCAGCGGCAATCCGGTGTTCCATCGATAAATTCCCGCCAGTTGCCAACCTCCGAGGAAGGCATCCGCGATTGAATTCATATTATTGAAGTACGCTTTGCCCTTGCCAACAGGTACCTGGAAAATAAAGTTGGCGTTAACACTGTGTCGCACGTCGAAGTCAGACACGGCACGATTATCCTCCGGCCGAAGCGCGTTCAAAACAAACTGCGAACCATAGGACCCACCTGTTTGAAGACCCGAAGCATTGTCGATGGATTTAGACCAAGTGTAGTTGATGTCGTAGCTCAACGTTTCAGCAAGACGTTGACGCAACGAGAACGTTGCACCGTGGTAATCCGACTCCGCGAACGACCCGTAAGCCGAGAAGGCGGCGTACTGCGGATGGTAGAACATATTCGGGAAACGCCCGATGTCATCGATCAGCAACTGTAAGTAGGTGTAATCGTTGATCTCGAAACCGCCAATGTCAGCCGAACCCGCAGGGCACATGCCGCCACTGCGAGAATAGTTATTCCCGCAGTCCCGAGCAATAGCAGCGTAAATCTCTTGCGTCGAATTCGCTCCGAGACCGGTGAACGTACCCGCGATACCCGGGAACAAGTTCTCGAAGTAGGCGATTGCCGGAACATTACCGATAAGCGTGTTCGAGTTACGATAGTTAGCCAACAAGCCCGCCGCCGTATACCAGTCCATACCGGATGCCGGATCCACGATGTTGTTCAAAGCATTTACATCGCGGGATGCGAGAAGATTCTTCGCCTTCCGCCCGATGTAAGATGCTTCGAAATACATTCCCTTCGGGAGTTGACGCCCGTAAGAGACGTTCCACGAATAGTGCGTCGGTGTCGTGATAGTAGAATCGAGGGAAACCTCGATTCGCTGCGGGCATTCCTCTAAACCGGCAAGGCAAGCCGGGGTTACGTCTTCAGCAAACCGCTGCGTCGGAGCAGGAATACCGGGCAACGCTCGAATGTTCTGGTTAAAGCCGGTAAACAGCGGGCCGGGATTGGTCGTTACGTTATACGTGTTTGCCGAGATCGTCGACGAGGACGTAAATCCGATCGACGATAGACCGTCAAAGCTAACAGCCAACTGTCCGCCAAAATGGTCGTTCGTGATGCCGAACCCGCCGCGAAATACCGATTTTCCGTGGTCACCAAAAAGCTTGTTCAAGAAACCACTCTCAAAATCGGGGGACCAGGCGGCCGCAAGTCGAGGCTGCCAGTTGTTCCAATCTGAACTGTAAAATCCCCGACCGTTGTTGGCGGGACCAGCCTTCTCGAATCTGATCAGGTCATTCACGGCTGTGCCATTGGCGGCCGCGGTTTTTCGTCGCTCGAAGAAGTCACCGAGTGGCTCAGTCGGAATGACCTGAAATCCATTTGTTTCGTAAACCGGGCGGCTATAGCCATAACGCATACCCAGCGTTAACGTGAGATTTCTAAACGGTTTCCAAATATCCTGGGCGTATGCGTCGTACTCTTCGGTCGCAAAAGTTCTTTCGGTCGGAATTCCGGCGGCGAGGACATTACCATCCTGGTCAAAAGTAAAGTTTCCGCTGTACTGCGAGTAACGCCCGATCAAAGCAGTGAGAGCGTTACGTACCGAAGTCCGATCCGCGGCGTTAACGTTATAACCAGCTGCGGTGAGCGGTGCTCGAACCGATGCACCCGAGGCCGCATAAAATGACGGATTCGCGGTCGCATCGTCATACGCATTGGCAAACGAAGTACGCTGATTCCGAATGATTCGGACGTTTCCGCCGAATTGAAGGGTGTGCTTTCCTTTGATCCATGTGAAATCGTCCGTAATGTTGTGAGTTGGCGTGATCCGGTTCAAAGTTCTGGCATATGCGAGCGGCGAAAATACGAATCGGAAAGTGATAGCCGGAGCGTTCGAATCACCCTGCTGGCTGAACGCCTGTCGGGTCAATCCGTAGCGGAAGTTGTTCACTTTGCTGTCGCTAATCGCCCAATCATGCCCTACCACAAACCCATAAGGATGGTCCCAGAGTGTTGTGGCCGGCGTATCCGGAAACTGCGATGTCCCCGTCAGAATGTCGTTCTGGAAGTTACCGCGAAAGTACATCGACTGGCTGCCGTTTAGCTTCAGATCGAATCGCGCGATATGCGTATTTTCTTCGGATGTAGTAGCCGAGTTGAAGCGGAAGCCCCCGGTGTTCACCCCATCGCCGACCGATCTGTCGTTTGCCGGATATCGTGACGTCGCACCAGCGAGAGCTGCGACTGCCAACGGATTGATCCCGACCATGTTATAGATGCTATTCAGCTCAGCCAAGCCAACTGAACACTGACCGGCAACGCAACTGGGTCCTGTGCCTCTGAACCTTACAGTTCCCGCTCCAATATGTGCTAGCGGCACGAGGCGGGTAACCGAAACGCCTTCTTCCTGGCGCTGCCCTTCATACGTATAGAAGAAATGGAGCCTGTCCTTGATGATAGGTCCTCCAAGCGAACCGCCAAAAATGTCGCGAGCAAGGCTCGGTCTTGGCGCACGCTCTTCACCGGCGGTGGCGTTACCATCGAGCACAGCTGGGTCGGTAGCTACGTATTTACCTGCGGCATTGTTAAAGAAGCTGTTAGCAGAGAATGCCGTAGGACGGTAGAAATAGAATAGAGATCCGCGGAAATCGTTCGTTCCGCTCTTTGTGATCAACGAGATCTGAGCACCCGAAGAACGGCCTTGATTGGCGTTCGCGTTTGTCGTCGTGATCCTGAACTCTTCGACGGATTCCGCGGTCGCACGGAGCACTGTATCTTGCGAGGTTTGAAACTGCGCCGTTCGGCCGCCGTTCTGCTGATCGTTTATGTCTACGCCATCCAGCAAAACGTTTGCCTGGTCGCTTCGGCTACCGGCAACATAACCCTCGCGGGTAACACCCGGCTGAAGGCTCAGCAAATCGGCAACTCGCCGGAGGTCGGTCGGAAGCTGTAGGATCTGCTGCGGGACGAAGTTATTTCCAAGACTCGCATCCTGAGTATTAACAATCGCGTCGATCGTGTTCGATGTAACATCGACCACCGCGCTCACGTCGCCAGGCTCGAGAGCAAGGTTCGTTACGACCGGTGACTCCACCAGTGCCTGAATATTCGAATTAACGAGTTTCTTGAAGTTCGCGGCCTCTACTTCAATTTTGTAGGTCGCCGGCTGAATTCCCGGGAAACTGAAAACCCCATCTTCTCCCGTGACAACCGAACGAGTAAATCCGGTACTTGGATTGGTGAGTGTAACTGTCGCTCCGGCGACAGCCGCTCCATTTTGGTCCGCTACAACACCGCGAACGCCGCTGGTTCCTGCTTGTGCCATCGAGCTAATCGGAAATACGGTTAGCAATACGGCAAGCGTGAAGAGCATGAAAACCCTCGGATTCATATTCTTAAATCTCATTGTGCCTCCTAAGTGGTTAGTGAAAAGAGTGGCGTTTCGCCATTGTGTAGCCCAGACTACGCATCTTTCGGGCCATTCGCTGACGCACGTAAAGCCCTTGAAACTACAGTGCGAAAACGGTTTCGGGGCCGAAGTTGTAATTTTTATCTACGAAACTTTAAGAAAAATTCAAAATTTTGGTAATCGACGTCAGGGATTATAACTCATCCGATGTCGATTTGGTCGGTCTTTGCGAAGCCTTTGCTGCTATCGACCCGGTACCCGTCGCGGTGCTCAAGGTGGGCGAGACGGGATTCGCGACGTCACCAACGGCATAGATCCCATCAAGGCTCGTTTCACATTGAGCGTCGACCTTAATGAATCCTTGGGAGTCCAGGTCGAGAATGCCTCGCACCAATTCAGAATTCGGCTCGAATCCGATCCGGATCAGTACCGCGTCAAATTCGAGGACGCGAACAACACCGCTTACTACGTTTCGGAGTTCTGCACACGAGACAGCCGTCTCGCCGTCGATACGCGTGACTACAGAATCCAATATCGTCTCAATATTGTACCGACGTTCCAGCTCGACAAGAAACTCGCTGCGAGCGGTGAGCATGCTTCGGCGATGTACAAGCTTTACAGACGCGACGTACTCCGAAATTAGCAGAGCGTTTTCGACCGCTGCGTCGCCACCCCCGACTACGAGGACATGCTTTCCTACCATGCTCTCTTTGTCCCGCGCCCCCGATTCGTGAACACCTTTTCCTCGAAACTCAAACTCGCCCGGAATGTTTAGCGATCGCCGGCGAACTCCAGTGGCGATTATCAAGGAACCGTAGCGGATCATGTCCCCTCGCCGAGTTTCTACGGCTCTCGACTCAGTATCTATCGCGACGACTTCCTCGTTCATTCTTCGAGGGAATTTGTATTGCTCGATAGACTCCCGAAAATGGACAAGCATGTCCGCGCCGTTGGCCGCCGGGCGCCC
>JANPJL010000017.1:0-34187 GCA_031425495.1 Acidobacteriota bacterium | reverse complement strand
CAAACATTTCGGGACCGAGTTCCTGACGGGTGCGGGCGTAGGGCCCTGGTATTCGGTTAACGATTACGCGATGTGCCGGATGGCGAAGGAATATCTGCGATGGACCGGTGATCGAAAATGGTTGGACAAGCAGGTCGGCAATCGCAAAGTGCTGGATCACCTAATTCGATACGCCGAGCATTGGCGTGATCTCAACACAAACGGTCACGGGCTAGCGGATTACGGGGGGGTGCTGAACTTACTAGAAGCAGTTTCCAGCTATGTCCACGAGGTCGCGGGTCTCAACGCGGCTAATGTTCACAATCTCAGGTTTGCGGCAAACCTTGTTGAGTTTAAGGGCGATAAGAGAAAGGCGGGGGCCTACAGAAAAGAGGCCGAGGAACTCGGGCGGCGCGTTCAGGAGCTTTATGTGCCGGGTAAGGGGATCTGGAAATGTCGTCAGCCGGACGGAAGCTACAATGAGGTTCACCACTGCTACGATTTCGGCACGACGCTCATGAACATCGGCGATATGATGTCGGCAACGCAGAAAAAAGAGATCGTCGCGTTTTTCAAACGTGAGCTGCAAACCCCGAATTGGATGCGCGCCCTATCGACGCGTGACCTCGACGTGACATTCAGCATTCGCCCCGACCATCAGTGGACCGGGGCATATTGTTCGTGGCCCGCGTTGGCGCTGAGCGGGTTGTACGCAGCGGGCGAAGCTGACGTTGCATTCGAGTGGATGAAAGGTATCGCAAAGACCAGCATGCAGGGGCCGTTTGCTCAAGCTCATTTTACGGAGAACTTCGTTACTCCGGAATCGAATGGCGGTGCGACGAAATGCCCGTCCGACCCGCCATACATCAACGACTGGGCGTGCGTGTCCGGCTGCAACTATCTCGAACCGATCGTCGATTCGATCTTCGGAGTCGATGCGGGCCTGTTTGGTACCATCACGGCAAAACCGCAGTTCGGAAAGTTCGATCCGCGAGCTCAACTGAGGAACATAAATTATCAGGGTAAGCGTTATGTGGCTGATCGAAACGGCGTAAGATCCGCGTGATCGAAAGTCGGGTTTCGCTCTTTCCGTGCCTTCCGTGTATTCCGAGGTCCGGTTTTCTGCCCGGCAGAGGACCACGGAATACACGGAAGGCACGGAATAATAAGAAAGGAAAAGGAAAGACAAAATGGGCGGACCAACTCTATGGTGTACAAAAACCTAATTCGCAAAACAGTTTCAGTGTTTGCTGCCCTTCTATTGTTTGGCGGCTACGCGTATTCGCAGCAAGCGACGACGCCCTCGCTGCTACAGATCGGCGATCGGTACTGGATGCAGCCTGATGTTATTTACGGAAGCGCGAACAACACGGCGCTCAAACTGGACATTTGGTACCCGCGTGATAATCCGACACCTACGCCGACCCTTGTCTATATTCATGGCGGCGGGTGGATCTTCGGCTCGAAGGAGGGTGCAGTTTATCAGCTGTTGCCGTATCTCGAACGTGGCTGGCGCGTAGTCAACGTCGAGTACCGGATGGCCGGGAATTCGCTCGCCCCCGGTTCGGTTGAAGATACTCGCTGTGCGCTTCGATGGATCTATCGAAACGCTAAACAGTGGAATTTTGATACGACAAAGATCGTGCTGACGGGCCACTCGGCGGGAGGTCACCTCTCGCTTATCACCGGTATCCTTCCGGACGGGACGGCACTCGACAATCGCTGCTACGCGGATGTAAAGTCCGGCGACGTTCCGATGAAGGTTGCGGCGATTGTAAACTGGTACGGCATAAGCGACGTCAATGATCTGATCCAGGGACCCAATGTAAAAAATTACGCTGCTATGTGGATGGGCTCGATGCCAAACGCCAAAGAGGTCGCGAAGAGTGTCTCGCCTTTGACCTATGTTCGCGAGGGTTTGCCGCCGATCATCACAATACATGGCGACAAGGATGACGTCGTTCCGTATACGCACGCGACTCAGCTTCACGACGCGCTGATGAAAACATCGAATGTAAACAAGCTCATCACGATCAAAGGCGGCGGTCACGGGATGTTTGCCCAGCCGGAACATGTAATGGCGTTTGACGAGATCTGGAAGTTTCTGCGCGAGAATAAGGTCATACAATAGTCGCGGCGAAGGACAACGAATTAGTTAACCGCAGATGACGCAGATGAGATCGAATCTTTTCGTGCTGTTTCGTGTGTTTCGTGCGATTCGTGGTAGCCGTTTTCTAAGACCAACCACGAAATACACGAAACGCACGAAAGATAGTCGACCTAACAGGTACGTCCACTTTCAGGAATAGCGTCGATCAAACGGCCCCGCATTATCTGCAGGTGGAAGAGGTTTGGTTAAATGAAGATCACCGATATAAAAGCGACGACGGTAACGGTTCCGCTTGAGGCGCCGCTTCGACATGCGGCGGGATGTCATTGGGGCCGCTTCGTGCGAACGATCGTGGAGGTCGAAACCGACGAGGGTATTGTCGGGCTCGGCGAGATGGGCGGCGGCGGCGAATCGGCCGAGGGCGCCTTTCGGGCGATGAAAAGTTATCTCCTCGGTCACGATCCGGTACGGCTCGAAGAGATGCGATTCAAGATCGCGAATCCGACGGCGTCGCTCTATAACAACCGGACGCAGATCCTAGCCGCACTAGAATTCGCCTGCCTCGATATCATCGGTCAGAAATGGGGCGTGCCCGTCTACGACATCCTCGGTGGAAAGCTGCAGGATGAAATTCCGTTCGCATCGTATCTTTTTTTCCGATATCCAAACCCGCAGGACGGAACCGGTGAGGTTCGCACCGTCGACCAACTTATCGAGCACGCCAAAGATCTCAAAGCGAAGCACGGGTTTACATCGCACAAATTGAAGGGCGGCGTCTTCGATCCGGTGTACGAGCTTGAGTGCTATCGCGCGGTCGCGGCTGAACTGGGCACCGGTACTCGAAGCGGCGATTCGTTTCGTTTCGATCCGAATGCCTCCTGGTCGACCGAGCAGGCGATCTGGTTCGGACAGCAGATCGAGGACATCAACAACGACTATCTCGAAGACCCTGTCTTCGGACTTCACGGAATGCGGCGGACGCGAGAGAAAGTTCGAATGCCGCTGGCGACAAACACCGTGGTCGTAAATTTCGAACAGCTCGCCGCAAACATTCTGAATACCGCCGTCGATGTCATTCTGCTCGACACGACGTTCTGGGGCGGCATCCGCCAATGTGTAAAAGCCGCCGGCGTTTGCGAGACTTTCCAGATTGGCGTCGCAGTACATTCATCGGGTGAACTCGGCATTCAACTCGCGACGATGCTTCATCTCGGTGCCGTGATCCCGAATCTCAGCTTCGCTGCCGACGCGCATTATCATCACCTGACCGATGACATCATCGAAGGCGGCCTAATGAAGTACGACGGCGGGAAAATTCGGGTGCCATCGGAACCCGGGCTAGGCGTGAAATTGAATAGAGACAAGGTCGGCGAATACGCAGAACTATACAAACGGCTGGGCGGATATCCGTATGATCAGGATCCGCTGCGTCCCAACTGGACGCCGACCGTGCCGAACAATCGCTGGGCCGATAGAAATGATTCCAAAAGACCCCCGATTCCATACTGATGACATTAAAACGGAGGGCACGATGAACTTACTTTTAACGAAGCTTCGCTTTTTACTACTACCGGTCTCGATAGCCGCAGTCTTGATCACTACCTTTGGATCGATCGCCGGGCAGACGTGCGATCTTGCTTTCCGGAGTGGCACGCCGGACAGCTCGTTCGACGCCATCTTCACGCAGGACGGACCCGGGCTCGGTCTTGAGCCTATCGGGACGGCCGGGTGGACGGGCGGCGACAGTACTTATTCCATAGAATTACCAAACGGCGACACTGCGTTTTTCTTTTCCGACTCGTACATTGGTGAGTTCCCGAGGTTCGCCGGAGACGGATCAGTGACAACGGACGCCAACGGTTTGCGCACAAGAGAGGCGAACTGTTTCCCGCCTCTCTGTGATCCGCCTACAGTTCTCTACCGGGCTCACAACAGTATCGTGGTTCGCAGCAAGAGCACGGGCATTCTAACAACGCTTGTCGGACCAAAGGATGTGGCGGGCTACTCGACTTCTTACTTTTCGCCGCCGGCGGGTGTCGCGACCGGCAGGTTCTTCTGGATGGGTGACTCGACGGTTGTTCAGGTGGACGCCGCCGGCACAAAAAAGCTTTGGGTCTTTCTTCTCGAGTTTGACGGCTCGTGGACATATCAAGGTTCGTCGATAGCACAGCTTTCGCTTCCATCAATGCAGGTAGAAACCATCCAGCCACTCGTGAATCTCCCGGGCGGTCAGAACATAAACTGGGGTTCCGCGCTTGTAATGGATGGCAGCGGATTCGGAAACACTGCGTTATACATTTACGGCATGGGGCGATCAGCAACTCAGAAACGACCTTATCTTGCACGGACGTCGATGACGGCCAGCTTGCTCGATGCAGCGAACACGCTTAACTGGACGGTATGGGATGGGACGGGTTGGAACACCGACCAGGCAACCGCCGCTCCCCTCATAGGAAGAACGGGTGATCCGCGAAACAGCGCTGACTCGATAAGCGACGAGTTCTCCGTAGAAAGAGTCAGTACGAACTTCGGCAGTTCAATAATCCTTGTCGGGATGGATACCTCGCCCGTTTTCGGCGCGTGGAAGGATATAACTGTCTATACCGCATGCGAACCGCAGGGGCCCTTCTCGGCTAAGAATGTGGTGTATTCGACGCCGGAAACCGGATCGAATCGCGTACCCGGAATGGCGCCAGGGCAGACACTTGCGGGAAACATGTTCACCTATAATCCGCATGTGCATCCGCAGTTCACCAGTAAAGGAAAGCTGCTGATCTCGTACAACAGCAACGCTGGGAGGAGCTCAGACCTGCTGTTCGCCGATACCTACCGGCCGCGCTTTATACGCGTGCCGGTCAAAGGTCTTCGATAATTCGATAATTGGATGAGTGTCTTTTGCTATGTCCTACTCTGCGGCCTCCTGCTCCTGCAGGCGGAAATGATCGTTTCGCAATGTACGATCTCGCCTTCGACCGGTGCAAAGGCCGACGAGTGGGACGCGATCTTTACTCAGGACGGTCCTGGCAAAGGTCTTGAACCGAAAGGAACTTCGGGATGGACAGGAGGTGACAGCACATACTCGCTGCTATTGCCGAACGGCGACACTGCATTCTTTTTTTCGGACTCATACATTGGAGAATGGCCGAGGATAAAAGGGGACGGCACCGTGACGCGAGGTCGTGGCGGACTCCGCACGACCGAACTCAATTGCTCTGCTCCATACTGCGAGCCCCCAGCGTCCGTCTTCCAGGCACGAAACAGCATCGTTATTCTCAACAAAGACCGAACTGCTCTGCGAACGTTGGTTGGGAAAAAGAATAATAGAAAGCTTTCGACATCTTATTTCGCGGAGCCGAGCGAGGGATTAGTTTATTGGATGGGCGACGCGATACTTCGAGACGGGCAAGTCGGGACGCCGCCGGCTGTTCTCGTATTCCTCCTCAAGTTCGATTCAAAGCTCGCGTTTCATGGGGCGGCGATCGCACAGCTGAACGCGGAAACGCTAGCCATCGAGAAACTGTCGGAATTGCGAAATCTGTCAGCTCGAGATATTCACTGGGGAACTGCAATGGTGATCGAAGGACCCCATCTCTACATATACGGAAAGGGACAGCGCGATGGAGCGAAGCACGCGTTCGTCGCACGCGTCGACGCACGATCAACTTTCGAGCAGATACTCGATGTTTTGAATTGGAAGGTCTGGGACGGAAGATCGTGGGTCAGCGGCGTGGGTAACGCTTCTTCGATAATCCCAAACCGCGACTCCGTGAGCGACGAATTCAACATTGTCCGCGTTTCGATCTCCGGTAAGGACACGTATGTACTTGCCGCCATCGACACAACAGTTCCGTTCGGCTCCTGGAAAGATATCACTCTGTATTCTTCGTGCTCACCCGAAGGTCCTTTCACGGGAAAGCATGTTGTCTACCGGATGCCCGAATCGGGCTCGTTCTCGGTTTCCGGCCTCGCGGCTACTGCACGGCTGAAAGAAAATCTTGTCGTCTACAATCCGCACATTCATTCGCAGTTTACGGGAGCCGGACAATTGTTGATCTCGTATAATGTCAACCGACGTCACAACGCAGATTCTATATTTATCGACGGGTATCGGCCCCGGTTTATCCACGTACCCATAAGCGGACTCGAAGCGATCAGCCAACGGAAATGAAACTTGTTGTATTTAATGCACCATCGGAATCGAACGAACGACGCACCCATTTCCGGATCGGTGCGTTGGTCGATGCCGACACGATCGCCGATCTCACTCCTTCCATCTTGCCACTTGGTTTGACCGCGCAAGAACTCCTTCGATGCTACGATCTTGCAACCGGTTTTGTGAGCCCGGCGATGGAAGCAGTTTCGTCCGGCAATCTGCCGATGGTATTAAAGGACGAGGTGCGGATCGAAGCACCCGTTCCCCGCCCAGGAAAAATAATCTGTATAGGTTTGAATTATCGAAACCACGCCATCGAAAGCGGAATGGATATTCCAACATCACCGATCGTGTTTTCGAAATTCACAACTTCGGTCGCCGCTCCGAACGAGCCGATCATGATTCCGGAAGGCAGCGAACAGACTGATTATGAAGCAGAGCTTGCCGTCGTGATGGGGCGACGTGCAAAGAGCGTGTCGGCTGCCGATGCGATGGACTACGTTTTTGGCTATACGAATTTTAACGACGTGTCTGCCCGGGACTTTCAGTTTGCCGATGGACAGTGGCAGCGTGGTAAGTCGTGCGACACATTCGCTCCGTTTGGTGAGTTCGTTGCTACAAAAGATGAGATCCCGGATCCGCATGATCTGCGTATCCAGTTTCGTCTGAACGGGGAAACGATGCAGGACTCCACCACTGCGGAACTGATCTTCGGTATCGCGGAACTCATCGAATTCTTGTCGAGCTCTTTCACGCTTGAACCAGGGGATGTCATCGCAACTGGTACGCCTCCGGGCGTCGGCTTTGCACGTAAGCCACCGGTATTCCTAAAGGACGGCGACGTTTGCGAGGTAGATATAGAGGGTCTTGGAATTCTGCGGAATACGGTGAAATCGGTTTAGTATGTTTCAGCTAACTGGGAAGAACGCTCTAGTCACGGGTGCCGCTTCGGGGATCGGCGAAGCCACCGCCCGAATGCTCGCCGCCGCGGGTGCAAAAGTTTACCTAGGCGACATTGACTCCGTTCGCGGGTCGGCTATTTCCGCCGAGATAGTCGATCAGGGATTGGCAGCGGAGTTTTGCAACGTTGACGTTTCAGATGCTTTCCAATGTCAGACTGCCGCCGAGCTCGTGCACGACCGCGACGGCCGCCTCGACATCCTTGTTAATAATGCCGGCATCGGTCATGTCGGGACCATCCAGGAAACGACGGGTGAAGATCTCGACCGTCTTTTCGCGGTCAACGTACGCGGGATGTTCGACCTGACAAAGGCGTTTATAGGTGGAATGATCGAGCGTAAATACGGCGTGATCGTAAATATTGCGTCGATCGGCGGGATCGTTGCGATTCGTGAGCGTTTGGCGTATTGCACGACGAAGTTTGCCGTGGTGGGACTCACAAAATGCCTCGCGCTTGACCATGCTCTGCAGGGAATTCGAGCGAATTGCGTGTGTCCGGGCCGCGTCGAAACAGATTTTGTAAAAAAGAGGATCGCGGAATATCCCGATCCTGAAAAAGCTTACCGCGAAATGGCGGCGTCGCAGGCGATCGGTCGTATGGCGACCGCGGAAGAGATCGCCGCGTGCGTACTCTACCTTTCGAGCGATGAGGCGTCTTTCATTACCGGCACCGCACTCGAGATCGACGGCGGGTTTAGCGTCGGGAAATAACCGGTGTCAGCAGTCAGTGCGAGCGGTTAGTTGTGTAAAGCTTTCGGTCCAGATACGTACTTCCTCGTTCCAGTTCTTCAATGTATTTCACTTTCCAGCCTTGTTCAGTGAAGATCCAGGTTTCACGATGAACAATATTTGTGATCAACTCATGCGGACTTTCATCTTTGCGGTCGGGGACGTAACGGACGAAATGCTGGTTCGTGTAAACGATCGCTTCTTTTCCTTTTAAGGTCAGGCATTCGATCTTGATGTTCGTATCATCGCTAACGCGGAGAATTCCCTGATAGTTATTTTCGCTTGCACCCAGCTGCGATGAATTGTTTTTCGTATAGGTAGAGACCTTTCCGTCCAATTCTTTGATCGTAACTACATCAGCATCGTTGTGGACTCTCGCTTTGGCATCTTTGGCGAGATCGGCTTCTAGGCCTTGATCGATCGCGCGTTGAATATCGCGTCGGGCGATCGCTGCTTGATTGACCTGCAAATCAGTTTTAGGAACGCCCGCATTGTCCGCTTCGCAATACTTTTTCACGGTTTCAGACGTGATGCATAAGCAATCATCGCCATTTCTAGCTTGAGAAACACTCAAAGAAGAAAATAAACAGCAGCTCGAAAACAATACAACTAAGAAAATCTTCATCGTTTAGTTACCTCCATCTAACTATAAACACCGCGCATAGTATGTTTGTTACAAATATTGTTTCTTTCCTGGAGGCCCACACCAGTCACCAGTCATCAGTTTCCTGTTTCCAGTCTCCAGTCTCCAGTCTCCTGTCTCCTGTCTCCTGTCTCCTGTCTCCTGTCTCCTGTCTCCTGTCTCCTGTCTCCCTGTCTCCATGTCTCCATGTCTCCCTGTCTCCCTGTCTCCCTGTCCCCCCGTCGCCCTATCTCCCGCCCCCCGGCCGGAAACGAACAACAGCAGCCGCATTTACATCCGCCTCGGTGAAAGCGACTTTCTTCATCTCACCTTTCGCGAACATCTCCGCTTGATCGGCATGCCACGGCGATGATGTAAGACTGCTCTGTCCGTAAGCCAGGATCGAGTATGCACGAGGCGTTTCCGCGAACTCGACGGCGAGCACCCAGCCGTCACCACCGGTCGCGACAAGTTTTCCATCCTCGGCCCGCGTGAATCCCATTATTCGAAAACACCCGAGGTCGTTGCCGCATCCGCCGACCGGGACATCTACCTTTCCGCGCCTGACGCGATGAACATCACCCCACGTGACGTCGATCGAGCCGTATCGCCGCTTCACTTCATTAACTGCCGTGACGAATGATTCGATCGCACGAGGAATGTCCGCCAGGCCTCGCGGCGTGTTGTACGGATCCGCCACGCTCCACACTTTCGCAAATCGCTGTGCGTTTGGCAGGACGCGCGGTTCCGGACGGCGTAGTCCGGAGTACGTCGCCCACCATTCCTCAAACAGCGTCGAGCCGCGGCTCGACGCCGAAGCCGTGTTGTCCCAACGTTCGAGCAACGCGATAGCGGCCGCCACATCACCCATCGGGTTCGTCGCTTTCACCGTCACGATCAGATCATTCTTGACCCGATCCGCGAGCAGCATTCGGTAATCGTGTTTGAGTCTGACGACATCCTCGAGGCTGTACTTTTCATCCCCGCCGATCAACTGGATCGCGAGCTGGCTGCGAAGCGAGAGCGACGGGGCTTCGAAATTTGGATACGCATTCTTCGTCTCGACCCGGCCACGTACGTTCGTGTAGTGATGCGAACTGTTCTCGTTATGAATATATCCGCCGGGTGGATTCAGGATTTGCGGGAGCGATTCGAACGGGACATATTGCGTCCACATATCCGATGTATTTTTTGCAGGGATCGCAGTCGTGTCGTCGGTCACCGCGTGCGGCAGCAAGGGAAGTGCTGCGTTCCAAATGTAGAATATATTCCCGTCGCCATCGGCGTATGTAAAGTTGGACGTCAGACGCGCCCGCATCTTCATCGCCTCTTTCCATTCTTTGAGCGAGCCGGCGCGCATCATTCGTAAGAACTGCTCGCCGCCGCGGAGATCTCCGTCGCCCGCAAACTTCATGACATAGATCTTGCCCGCCGCACGATGGATAACCGGACCCGCCGGAGTCGACCAAAACTCGCGCGACTCGGTCGAGACACCTTCGCCGTTCCGCCAGCTAACGGTAAACAGATCGCGCTTTAGAGCGTGCGACGTGCCGTCGAGCAGATAATGATCAGGCTTGTTCGAATCGACATCGAGCGCGTAGATCTCGTCGAGGTCTTGCGAATTATTTGTCGTCGACCAGCCGAGTTTCCGGTTGAACCCGCCCACAACTGCGAACGGTCCACCGATGCGGAAGTCGCCATAGAAATCGAGGACGCCCGGCACGGTAATATGTGCTTCGTAATACCCGGCCGTCCACTGCAAATGCGGATTGCGAAGCAGTATCGCCTTTCCAGACTTAGTCCTGCTCGGTGCAAATGCCCAAGCGTTCGAGCCGTCGTTGGACAGACCAGCATTCACCGCCGAGACGCAGAGGCGGAGAGAAAGAAAAGTGCAGAGATGCTGATCGTCTTTACCTGCCGAGAAAATGTCGGCCGCCCTATCAGTTTCTCCCTCCGCGTCTCTGTGTCTCGGCGGTAGATATAATCCTGCTTGTTGCTCCTCGTCTGCCGGCGGATTGATCTTATTCAAAAAGTTCCGCACCTTCCTGACGGGAAGCTGCGCCATTTCTGTTGCCGCAACATCCTGACCCGTAAAATTCGCCGGCATGCCCGTCTGAAAATCTGCCCGGTGAAGATCGATGTAACGATTCACACCCGCCGCGAAGCCCTCGTAGACATCGCGCACATCTCGGGAAAGCGAACTATAATTCTTCAACGTCCGCTCGCGCTGACGTTGCACAAGAAAGTCGGATTCGACCCGACCGTATCCTTCCACCGACGCCCATCGACCACTCGCCTCGAGTATCTCCATCGGCGTTGTTGTCCCGTAGTCTTCACACTGCAGCCACGCCAGAGCGTACCCCGCCGCACGCAGATTCTCGGCGCGAACATGCGGCACGCCGTGGGCGGTGCGAATTACCTCGACCTGCCGCCAGAGCTCGTTGGTTTGTTTCTGGCCTGCACTCGCCGACGAAGCGAACAGGACGACTAATAGAGCGAATGTTACCGTGCGGTATTGAATCATTATTTCTTGCTACGAAAGCCGATCGCTTTTCGTTTCGGTTCCACCGGGATCATCAACTGCCGTATCGCGTCAAACACGACCTTGAATTGGTGGTCGTATTTCGTTTCGAGTTGCACGAGCTTTTTCGCCAATTGCGCATTTGTAGTCAGCATCCTCCTGATCCGGACGAACGTGCGCATAATTTCCACGTTCACTGAGATCGCGCGTTTGCTGCTCAATACGCTCGAAAGCATTGCCACTCCCTGTTCTGTGAAAGCCATCGGAGCGTATCGAAGACCTTTCCGATCCGCAGTGGAGGTCACAAACTGTGACCTCCACGCCTCAAACTCCGACTTCTCAAGAACGAACATGAAGTCATCTGGAAACCGTTCGATGTTTCGACGAACCGCTTGTTTCAGAACCTTGGTGTTGACCCCGTACAGCTCAGCGAGGTCTCGGCCGAGAATTACCTTTTCACCGCGGATCAGATATATAGCTTTCTCGATCCGTTCAACAGGGATTGTTGAGAGGGAGTAAAGTTTTCATGATGATAATTGGATATCACAATTTGTGACCTCCAACCAGCGCTTACATTTTGGATTTTGGATTTTAGATTTTGGATTGTTCGGGTTCCTTGTATCGAGTCTCCATGCCTCCCTGTCTCCCTGTCTCCCTGTCTCCTGTCCCCCCTTCTCCCCCTTCTCCCCCTTCTCCCTTCCTCGGTCGAAAGCGGATTTGGCGGATCAAGGCGGGATCCGGATTACCAGTTTTCAGTGAATCCGTCTCAATCCACCTAATCCGCCAAATCCGCGTTCAAAAGGCATGGGGAACGTGGTACGGTGACAAGCTAGTTATTCGACGATGTCATTACGGACCACAATAAAGAAAGTCGATTGGAAAAAGCTCGCCGGTCGACGTGCACTCGGACTGCTCGTGCTCGTGCTTGGCGGGGTGGCGCTTTTTTCGCCTATTTTCTTTGGGGAGTGGATCGTTGCGCTGCTTGGTATTGCGATCATTGCTGCCGGGCTGCTTCAGTTTATCGAGACGGTTCGCGCGCCGGGGCGGACGGCGACTCGCGTTAGTTACTCTTCGGGGGCGATCACGATCTTGCTTGGGCTTGTGGTTTTTATTAGTCCGAGTGCGGTGATAACTGCAGTGTTGTTTGCACTGACTTTGTTTCTGTTGATCGACAGCGGGGTGAAGATCGTCGGGGCATTTAAGGTGGACGGGTCGGATCGCTTCTGGGGATTGCTGAATGGGTTTGTAAATCTCTTCGTCGTCATCGTCGTCTGGTACCTTTTTTCCGCGAATCTCGGGATCATCACGATCGGAGTCGCCGCGGGTCTGCATCTCGTGGTTGAGGGCTGGACGATGTTCTTCCTGCCGCAGCGTGGGTACGAGACCGAAGATCTGGTCGTGGACGAAAGCCTGCATCCGGACTGGGACCTCTACCTCGAACCGAGCCGGGCGGTCGCCGAGGTTCAGGCGCCGGTGCTCCAGCAGTTCGGGCTGCTGAATGCACAGAATATTTATTACTGCCTCGGATTGCTGGCGATCTTTTTCGCGATCCACATTCTACGGACGGAAACGCGGTGGTCGCTGATCGGGTTTGTTTCGCCGATCGCCGCGCTTATCGGCGACATTGCGATCTCGCTTGTCGTTGCGATCGTGATCGTTCTGCCGCTGCGGCTGTTGTGGCGGAAACTTACTCGGCCTGTCGAACGCGTCGGATGGCGGAGGCTGGAGCGTCTTCGCGAAAGCGAAGCGAAGCCTACGATCTTCGAACAGGCGATCAGCTTCTGGCTTTCGAGCCGTTTGCGATTTGCACTCGAGCTACGACATGCGCGCTATTCGCTGAACTTTGCGTTTTGGCGGATGCTCCGCGTAGGTCTGCCGGTGACCGCGGTCCTGATCGCGGTTAACCTCGCATGGGGATTCAGCTGGTACTTCAACACTGAGAACTGGGCGTCGGCGGTATGGCAGGAAGTTACCAAGGGCCGAGTCGACGCGTGGCGTTCGCACATGACGGCGGACGTCGAGGCGTTCTCGATCGCAAATGGAATAGCACCCGAGAAAGTTTTTTCCATTGAACCGGAAGGCGTGACCGAGACGGGCGACTTTAGTTTTATTGTGATCGGCGACACGGGCGAGGGTGATATGTCGCAGGCGGCGCTGCGAAGCCAGATCATCGCCGCTTCGAATCGCGAGGATGTGAAGTTTCTTGTGCTGTCGTCGGACGTCGTATATCCCGACGGAAAGATGAAGGACTACGAGGAAAAGTTCTACCTGCCGTTCATGGGTTTTGAAAAGCCTGTATATGCGATCCCGGGAAACCACGACTGGTTTGACGCGAATGAAGGATTCAACGCAAATTTTCTGGAGCCTGAATCAGCATCGGTCGCTCTTCGCGCCCGCCTTGCCGAAGACCTCGGTACCGACGCTGTAACGACCGGTCAATTGTTTGACGAGATCACGAACGAGGCCGCTCGTCTGCGGGAATTTTACGGCATCAAAAACGGCTTGCAGCGGGGACCGTATTTTGAAATGCATTCGCCCGGTTTCTCGTTGATCGCACTCGACACGGGAATCCTGCGAAAGCTGGACGAGCGTCAAGCTGAGTGGTTGGATGCGGCCCTTACGCGCGCCGGGACGAACTACAAGATGGTGATGCTCGGGCATCCATTCTTTGTTGCGGGCAAGTACGTCGGCGGTAACGACCCCGCGTTTCAGGCGATACGCGATACGTTGCTACGGCATTCAGTGGGTATCACGATTGCCGGAGACACACACGATTTTGAGTTCTACAAGGAATCGGTCGAGCACGCTGGCCAGTCGCGAGAGATGCTCAACTTCGTTAACGGTGGTGGTGGTGCGTTTCTGAGCATCGGTACGGCGCTCGCATTTCCGGAACTGCCCGACGCGGCAAACTACGCCTACTATCCTCCGACGGATGCGCTTCGAAAAAAGCTGGTCGACGAAACTCCTGTATGGAAGATGCCATTCTATTATTGGCTCGAGTGGTTCGGCGGCTACCCGTTCGATAGCGAAGTGGTCTCGGGTGCTTTCGATTTCAATCACGCACCATTCTTTCAGAGTTTCCTCGAGGTCCGCGTCGAGCGCTCGCAGAATCGGGTTAGGCTACTACTGTATGGCGTCGATGGCCGGCTTCGCTGGCGTGATATTCAAGTTGGTGGAAATGTAAGACCTGACGGAGCTGGTGATGATGAGCCTGTCGAGTTTATTGCGCCACTTGGCGATGAGTAACGGTTTTTTAGAACGCGGATTGGCCGGATTGGGCGGATCAGGACGGATCTGAATTTTAATGAAGCTTTCTCATGCGGACAGGTGCGCTGCCTAATACAGATCCGCTAAATCCGCTTAATCCGCCAAATCCGCGTTCAAAAAAAATCAAACGCGGCATTCAATTCTGATTCCCCTGAACCCAAGCTGACGAAATTAAAGTCCGCACAAATATTCTCGGTGATCCGCTTTTCCCGGAGATTTAGCGGGCGTCTGAGCATATAACGATCCTCAACGAGTCTAATTTCCTCATACGGTATTCCACTGAAGTTAATTTAATGCTACGCCCGTAAAAGATATTCTCCCGCGGCGCGCTAACGGCTTCACGGTTTGCTGCCATCTGCACCCGAAGCGTTACTTGCGACACTTGCGGTCGCCGAGTGCGCCTTCTTAGCTCTGGGTTTAGCCGTCGCCCGCTTCGCAGTTGGAGTACGCTTTGGCGCGGCCGCCTGCGTCGAGGTTACGGGTCGCTTTTTAGCGGCTGCTCGCTTCGGCTTTGCATCATTCGCTGTTAGATCTATCGTTCGCGGCTTAGATACGGGTGCAGCGGCTGCCTGCTTCTTTCTATTCGCGAGCCGCGACTCCAGTTCGGTGACCTTCGATTCGGCCTTCACCAGCTTCTTCTTCGTTTTCTGAAGCTTACGCTCGAGTTTCTTTTTCTTCATTCTTAAACTCCTGTAACGATAACGGGTATCAGTCTACGCGATTCCGCTAGCATCGTCGCCGTCAGTCATGTTAAATCTTTTGCGCACAATTAGCGGTTAGTCGCAATCGAATGCCCCATTCGGGTGTATATTTTTGAGCTTGTTCATAAGTCGAATTCTTGGGACAGCGGCGTGGTTAGTATTAATGGTGCTATCGCTGCTCGTCGCGGCCGCGTCAGTACGCTATTTTCTCCTAAGTCTTGATCTTGCGGCTCCGCCACCGCTCGTGGTACACCGACAGCAAAGTCGGCCTCTAGATGTCATCCCCAGCTGAGATTCACTCATCGAAATGATACGGCGAGCAAAGGAAAGACACCCCACAAACCGGCCCTCAAAATCTTAAATCACTACGACATATCTGAAACCGATGGTATGATTTCAACCTACGACTGACGATCGCAACGTCCTTACCGAATGTATTTGCGTTTGTCAGTTTCTCGGTGGATTAGTCTTCGTTAATTCGAAAAGAGGTAGTTTGGCGACTGGGACAGGTCGAGATGCGCTCCAATGGGTTTGCCGGAAGGACACAGTCAAATACATAAGGTGAGATCTCACGGAATTTATCTCTGTGTGCTTTTGCATCTGCTGCTGGGCGCCTCGGGTGTTTACGCACAAGAGGATGTCGGCGGCTCAGCGTTTCGAGATGAGATTGGAACGGAAGACTTGATCGACGATCTGGGTTCGGCGGACGGCGCTTTGGGCTCACCCGGCGATCCGGATTCAACTATCGAAGTGCGACCTCGCGTCGAGATGGCCGTAGACCAGGAACTTGGTAAGGACTCAACCGACAATCCCCCGATAACAGATCTCAAAAAATTCTCAACATGCCGTCCGGCAGACAAAGCGGTTACGCAGGCGATATGCTCTTTTGCAAACCCCGATCGGGCGTTTGTTCCCCTGCCGCATTTTAAAGCATCTTCCGGCGATGACAGTGATGGCGATGATGCCAACAGCGTGCCGAGTGAAAAGTTTCATTGGGGCCCTGCCGTCTTTCAGTCACTGACGATCCAGGCGTTTCAGCATGCATACGCGCTCACCTTTCAGGAAAAGACCCGCCGTGCCCTCCGTGGTCCATTTTTTAGGGATTACGTAGATTCGGTAAAAGGCCTGAGCGGGTGGGACGACGGAAACCGGTTTTTTACGAACTACGTTGCCCATCCCGCGCAAGGTGCGATGACCGGTTTCATTTTCATTCAGAATCATGATCGCATTAAGAAGCAAAAGTTTGGCGAGTCGAAACAGTATTGGATGGATCGCCTGACTGCGTTCGCGTGGTCGACCGCATGGAGCACAAATTGGGAGCTCGGACCGATCAGTCAATCGTCTATCGGTAATCTCGGGATGAAGGGTGCCATGGGGTATGTCGATCTGGTAATAACGCCGACGGTAGGCACCGGGTGGCTGATCGGCGAAGAGGCTATTGACCGGTATCTGATCCGGGATCTCGAACGGCGGAACTTTATGATGAAAGTTCTCGCCAGGACATTTCTGAACCCGATGCGAACGGTTGCGAACCTGCTTCGGTTCAGAGAGCCGTGGTACCGCGACCGCCCGTTTGGCCGCTAGCTATCGGCAATGTAAGGTCTCATCCCGTCTGGACAGTCCGAGACTCACGCTCTATCAAGCGAGTCCAACCAACTTCGAGTAGTGGTTCACTTTAATAAGGCTGATTCTTGTTCCGTGTTATTCCGTGATTTCCGTGTGTTCGGTGGTCCGGCTTGCAAGATGACCACGGAATACACCGAGCAGCACGGAGAAATCACGGAATAAGAAACGTCAGTTCGGAATCGGAGTGTCATGAAACGAGTAATATTATTTTCCGCCGTACTGTTAGGGATTTGTTTGGCCGCCTCAGTTCATGCTCAGGTTGCTCCGTGTGGGCAATTCAAGGTAACGACCCTGCCACTCGCAGGGGAGTACGGCGGCAGAGGATCGCATTCGGTCACGCGACAACCGCTCGTTCATCCCGACCCGAGCGTGCCGGGCCCTGTCTCCGTTTATTTACCAAGCAATGCAACAACGACGAATCGTGTGCCGGTCATCTTTTTCGCACACGGCTTCGGCGGGACTAATTACACGTATTACGACAAGCTTCTGCAACAGATCGCCAGCAATGGTTATGTAGTCGTGTTCGCTCCTTACACGGCGAACTTGTTCGCCGCTCATCCGACGAGGTATCAGCAGATGTGGTCCGGTTTTCAACTTGCGGTTCAGCAGTACGGCACGATGATGGATACATCACGAGTGGGTTTCGCCGGACACTCGTATGGAGCTGGGGCGGTACCCGAACTAAGCCGACGCGGTGTCGCCGCCGGCTGGGGTAGTAATGGTTTGTTTATGTTTGTAATGGCGGCGTGGTATGCGTGGAACACGAGCTTTGACCAGATCCCGGCCACCGCAAAACTCGTCGTGCAGATCTACTGGGACGACGCAACGAACGATCATCTCATCTCGCAGAACGATATTTGGAATCGTCTCCCACAAGTGCAGGAGCGCCGCTGGCAGGTCATCCGCAGCGCTCGGACGACCTGTGCGCTAAATGCCGGGCACGGCGTGCCGGTAACGGAAAATCCGAGCGACAGCGACGGATCCGGAAGCGTCAACTCCCATGACTACTGGGGAGTCTGGCGTCGCATGCACGCACTCGCCGACTATACTTTTACAGGAAACCCCACCGCACAGCCCATCGCCTTAGGCGACGATACTCGAATGGGCAACTGGCGATTTTATTCAATGCGCCCCGTCGTACCGCTCGAGTCCCTTACCAGTCCCATCGTGAACCCGGCTACGAATCCGAACTTTACCTGGGCAAATAAATGCCTCTACGCACTTGGATCGCCGTGCCCGTGAGGCCCTCGATACGAAGCGTGAATTCCCCGCGACTGATCGGGAAAGCCCGCGCCTCGAACGATTGCGGTAATCTCTTGGCAGATCTTGGTATCTAGCGCTGAAAGTTGGCTAGTTGATGTCCTTGCCGGCCTTCAGGTTATCGATCATGGTTTGGACCGCCTGTTTGTTTGGTTGGTTGGGCGCGAGCGGTAGAGCCTTAGTCGCGAACTCGAGGGCCTTCGCGTACTCGCCGTTTGCGGACAGGCCTCGTGCCATTCCGACAAGAGTCGTGAATTGGTCGGGATTCTTCTTATAGTTGAAATCGAAGACCTCGAGAGCCGACTTCGGCTTTTTGGCGGTCAGAAGCTGTCGGCCAAGTTGTTGTAACTCGCCCATTGTACCGAGCGGAACCGCCGTCGTAAGAACCGCGGCCGCCTCGTCAGATCTGCCGAGCTTGTCGAGGATCCCGGCTTTGACGGAAAGGCCGGTGAACGAAGTTGGATCACCTGGGAATGTTTTTGAAGTCGCGAGGGTCGCCCATTCGAGACCTCTTTCGAGCTGATAGCTGTTCTGAAGCGTCCAGTTCGCTGCGATGGCCAGACCTTGCGGTGTCCACCCACGCGGATTTAACGACTCAGTTACGAATGCGTCGAACTGCTGTTTAAGCAAATCGACCTCGACCTTGAACGGTATCGAGAGCTTTTCCCAGGAGAGCGCTATGACGGCGGAATTAGGCGTCTGTCCCGAGAATTCGTATTTCAGGTGCTCAACACTTTGCTCGATTGGCCGAGGCCGAACTTTCACACGTAGGGCGTCCTCCTTTTCGTCGTAATAGAACGAGCCCCATGCGTCTGAGCGCTTGGAAAAGATGACCGTGCTTTCGGCCGGATCGTATGCGATAAAAAGCGCGTATCGCCCTTTCGCGAGAGGCTGCCCCTCGACCTTCACGTCGTTGTCGAATTCGATGACGGTATTCTCATTCGCACCCGCTCGCCATGGTGTCGGCCTTCCATTTCCGAATCCCTGATCGACAAAACCCTTAGGCACCAACTGTCCCCAGACCTTGCCCTCTCGCCCCTTTACCTCGGGACGATGATAGGTGATCGTCACCTGCGTCAGGCCTACTTGTTCGCCAGCGATTGCCTTGCGTGTGTAGCCGTTCGGAACGGCCGAGTTATAAGGCACCTGTGCGAAAGGCGAACCTGTCAGAACAAGGATGGCCGACAAGAATAGATTTGTTTTCATACCAAGTGTGATCTTCATAATCATCCGTCTGTACGCGTCTTTGCGTCTTTGCGTGAACACAGGAGATGAGTGTCAGCGTGAGGTTTTCACGCAAAGCCGCAAAGCCGCAAAGAATGCCTTTAACTTGCGGGACTGCCTATTAGTCCCCATTCTCCTTGAAGATTTTGCTCCAAGACAACTATTCATTGCTTCAATTCATCATCCTTGAACACAGGGTTGGAAAATGTTTGGTTCCTGAGCTGCCGGCCGGTCATCCTAGTCACAGCCTTTTCTTTTTCGAGACCTATCTGACAATACGGCAGCATTTCTCTGCTCGGATGAGGAAAAACAAGAAACGGTATCGCCGCTATCAGAACCAGATTTGCAGAGTAGCTGTTATCAAGTCTTGAAAGTTCGGTGAAAATTAGGATGAAATGTTTATGAAAGCCATTGAAATCAGGATATGACCGACTTAAATCCGTCCTTCTTCAAATTCGACGATTTCTCTTTGGACAGGGAAAGGCAACGCCTTACGTTTCAGGATCAACCTGTATCTCTAACACCTAAGGCCTTCCAAACTCTTGTTTTGCTGCTTCAAAATCATGGAAACGTGGTGGAGAAAGAGCAGTTTTTCAACGAGCTTTGGCCGGATACGTTTGTCGAGGAGTCGACGCTCGCGCAGAACATCCTCACCTTGCGAAAGACGCTCCGTCGATTCAAGCAGGAAAGAGATTTCATCGTTACCATCCCGCGCCGCGGCTACGAATTCGTCGGGGATGTTCAGAACATTTACCCTGCTCGGGAAATAATTGCGAATGGTACCCAGAACGGTCACGTTTACGCCCCGACGGTCACTGGTACGAATGGGATAAGCCCGGTTCCGTCGGCCGAGCTTCCGCACCAGCAGCGACTGCCGTGGTTGGCCCTGATCGCGGTTGCGGCGGTGGCAGTACTGATCGCCGCGATCGGCTACTTAGCTTTCTTTCGTGTTGCTAATGTAAGCCTCGCGGAATCCCAGTTCAAAACGTTCCGTGTCGACCAGATCGTGGCGGACGCGGATATCCGCAACTCGACCATTTCGCCGAACGGAAAATACCTTGCATCGGTTCAGATCAAGAATGGGGTGCAGTCCCTTTACGTGCGGCAGACCGAGAATGGGAACACTAGCGAACTTGTTCCGCATATCAACGGAAGGTTCATCGGCGCCGCATTCTCACCGATGAGCGATGAGATCTATTATTCGGTGGAAGAAAGCTCAGCACCGAGCGAGGACGCTAGTACGACGCTTTACACGGTTTCCGTGCTTGGAGGGGCGGCGAAAGAGATCCTAAAAAATATCTCAAGTCCGCCGGCGCTCTCGCCGAACTCAACTCACATTGCCTTTACGCGTCGTCACCCTCGATCAAAGGTCGCAGCTCTGGTGATCAGCGACATCGATGGGAAAAACGAACGTGACGTCCTTACTCCTGACTCGGCTAGCGAATTCACGAATCGCGCGCTTTCGTGGTCGCCCGACGGAAAACTACTTTCCGCCACGATGATCCGACGGCTGGGTCCTGGAACTGAAGCTCGGGTCGTTATCGTCAACGCGGAATCCGGAGATCAAAAGACCATCTCAAATGAGAATTGGACCTCGGCAGGCGACACCATCTGGCTGACAGACGGCAGTGGAATCTTTGCGGTCGCCTTCGGAGCAACATCGCCCAGTTTGAATGACGAACTGTGGCTTGTCTCTTATCCGGCGGGCGAGTCGAGACTAATTACGAAGGGCATCAACGGGAACTACGGGATCAGTCTGAACACGGCGACGAACGCGGTGGTCGCAGTCCAGTCGAACAAGTTCGCTTGTTTCTTGACGGCTTCGGTCGATGATCTGTACAAAAACACGCACGTCCTCACGACCGTTTCAGATCGTGGTCCTTTGCCATTCGGAGCGGACTGGACCAATGACGGATGGATCGTCTATTCGTCGGCGGAAGGTGGGAACGCTGACATATTCGCTATTAGCGAGGACGGCGAACAGAAACAAATGACTTCCGACCCGGCCGCGGAGATCTCACCCAAACTTTCCGCCGATGGTCGGCTTTTAATTTTCATGTCGAATCGAAGCGGCCAGATGGATGTCTGGCGATCTGACGCCAACGGGACGAATGCGGTACAGCTAACGACCAATGGGAACGTAACGGATTCTATAATTTCTCCCGACGCGGGTTCGGTGTACTACCTCGTCCAGGATCCGGAAACCAAGGTTGAAAAGCTCTGGAAGGTTTCCACAAACGGTGAGAATGCTGCGCAGATAACTGACACGATGACGCGTTCGCCGAGAATATCACCTGACGGAACCACCATTGCGGGCTACATATCGGATCCTAAGACAAATGCGATGATGCTTGGCCTAATCTCGAGCCAGACCGGCGAAACACTTAAATACCTCGAGACCCCGCCACACGACGATATTCCATTTCTGGATTGGTCCGAAGATGGACAAGATCTGTTTGTGGTAATGCGTAATGGTAAACCTACAAGTCTTTGGAAAGTTCCATTGGACGGGGCCTTGCCGAACAAGTTGCGGGAATGGGAAAACGATGCGATCTTTCGTCTCGCCATCTCCAGAAGCGGCGAACGAATCTTTTATGAAGTTGGGAATGAGTTAAATAGTGTGGTGCAGATTCAAAGCCTGGATTCAGATTCGTAAGCCTCGCCCTTGCTCACGTGCGGGCCTGAGCGTTTGTCGTCAAGTTCGCGTCAGGATGCACAAGCCCGACCGTAAGGGAGGGCGATATGCTCAAAGCTGAGGTACAACTCGCGCCCGCATATCGCCCTTGCTTACGCGCGGGCGTTTGCACGTTGTCGTCAAGTTCGCGTCAGGATGCACAAGCCCGACCGTAAGGGAGGGCAATATGCTCAACCCGAAGGTACATCTAGCGCCCGCATATCGCCCTTGCTTACGCGCGGGCGTTTGCATTTTGTCGTCAAGTTCGCTTCAGGATGCACAAGCCCGACCGTTAGGGAGGGCGATATGCTCAACGCGGAGATACATCTGGTCCCCGCATATCGCCCTTGCTCACGCGCGGGCTTTTGCATTTTGTCGTCAAGTTCGCTTTAGGATGCACAAGCCCTACCGTTAGGGAGGGCGATATGCTCAACGCGGAGATACATCTGGTCCCGCATTTCGCCCTTGCTCATGCGCGGGCTTTTGCATTCTGCCGTAACGCTCTCGCAGATGCACAAGCCCGACCGTAAGGGAGGGCGATATGCTCAACCCGAAGGTACATCTGGCGCCCGCATATCGCCCTTGCTCACGCGCGGGCTTGTGCATTTTTGTCGTCAAGTTCGCTCCACGCATATCGCCCTTGCTTACGCGCGGGCTTGTGCATTCTTGTCGCAGGTTCGCTTCCAGATGCACAAGCCCGACAGTTAGGGAGGGCGTCGCCTATCTCGATTCCGAACCGTACCCGCCGCCTACAAGAAGCTCGGCCTGCAGTTCTTCAGGTATTGGTTCTCCAGATATTTGGTCGCCGGCTATCCCGAAATCAACGATGCGGTGAGTTTGCGTGGTGCTTTGGAAGATCCACCATCTATATACTCCAGAGTCATTTTGCCGGGAGACAAAATCGGTTCTGCCGTCGCCGTCGTAATCACCGAACAGAGGAAAGAAGAGATTCGTCGTGGCTCCCCAGGCCAAGGTATACATCTGTCCGTCGGAACTTCGGCGGACAATAAACGTCCGTTGTCCGTTCACACCGCGCTGCACCATCATGTCCTGTTTACCGTCGCCGTCAACGTCGATCGGGAAGAAGAAGAATGGACCCTCGTTAGATAAGCCCCACTGGATCCTCTGCGTCTGTCCGTTAGAGCTGTTGCGGATGTACCAGACACGCAACCCGCTCTCAGAGCGAGTAACGCATAGATCAGCTTTGCTGTCGCCGTCATAATCACCGACCGCCGGGACATCACTGGGTGCTCCCCAATATTCGTAGCGGGGATTGCCGGTCGAGCTTTCGATGATGTACCAAACGCCGGTTGCGCGGCGGAAAACGGCGACGTCCAGCTTTCCGTCGCCGTCATAATCTGCAGGGGCGAATTCATCTGAGCTGATGGGCCCCCGAAACTGTCCCCATACTACGACGCGTATTGAATTGGTTTCGCTTTGCAGGATGTACCACGTGATGACGTTGTTGGCATCGAGGTTCCACGCCACGCGGTCGGCCCTGCCATCGCCGTCGAAATCGCCCAAATTATTGACGATCCCATCACCTCCCCTGCCGACTGGTCCGACAATGAGATGGTTGTTTTCTAAACTGCCCAATGTATGGAAGGTGAGATCTGACGCTCGATAGATGACGAGGTCCGTCCGCCCGTCACCGTCATAATCGGCAGACAGATCCACTCGTTTGATTTGCCCGCGAATCTCGCCGTTGGGAAAATTCGAGGTGTGAATATTGATATACCATTTATTTGAGCGCAGATCGGCGATTTGCGCGGGTGTCGTTGTAAACGTCAGCGGACCGATGGCGCCGGTTGTCCCGCCGGTAAACGAAAAGTCGAAACGGATCGGACCGTTAACACCGACTGGTCCGTTATCGTGAATGTGCGCTCCGACTACATTTGAAGTCAAATTGCGATAATTGCACGTCACCGAAACCTGCGTTTCCGGTGCGTTGAGTGTTGCAAAACAAGTGCCGCTACCGGGCGAATTGTTCGCCGGAACTTCCTGTCTACCGTTTAAGTAGACGGAAAACTTTTGCTGCGCGGCGGCCGTTATCGAAAAAATCATTGCCGACAAAATGATTGTCAGCGTGAGGAAAATTTTTCTTTGCATATCGTTTTATACCCCTTAAGTTTTGAACTACTGACTAAGGTAGGTAACTGTAAAAAACCTTCCTTTTGAAAGTCTTGAAAGTTAAGTGAAAGTTAGGTTGAAATTTTTATGAAAGGCTTTCGACATACGCACGGACACCTTGTCTGATATCAAACAGGCTTGTTTGGTAAAGAGCAGGCGCACGCGCCGAGAGGCTCCGTAATCCCCCCGTCTATTCCTTGTTTGCTATGAAATCGTGACACGGAAGACTGATCACAGCGCGGCATGGTCATTGCAGAAAGTCGGATATCGCGAATCGCTTTGAGGAGATTTGAGCAGTGCTCGGTAGCCGACGGAAGATGAGGGGAAATACTAAGCTAGATCGACTATTTCTTAGGATGTTGGCAGGGTTCGCGGTCCTGTCGCTGTTACCGTTTGCAGGAAGTATTTTGCAGGTTTTCGCTCATGGCGGAGAGGACCATGGTGATCAGAAGGTTGTCGCTACTGCGGAGAACGGCATGGTCTCACGCTCGGCGCGAGTCGGCGATTTTGAGGTATTGCTCAAACATCCCGCGCTGGTACCTGACACGCCGACATCGGCGCGACTGTTCCTTACGCATTTCGCTACCAACGAGGCGGTGAGTAGTGCCGAGATCACGGCTGAGATCGAGGCGACTAACGGATCTGTCACCAAAATTCCGGTGGAAAAAACAGACGCAGCCGGGAGCTATGTCGTCGCTGTTCCTGCCCTGGCGGACGGCCACTACACTTTCAGAACGACTATCAGGACGAATGGTATGACTGAAACTGCGACGCTTTCCGATATTTCTGTCGAACATAAAGCGGCTGCGACGGTCGGTGGTTCCACCTGGTCTCAAACTTTCTTAATGGCGCTTCTATTACTGATCGGGGGGCTGCTACTTGGCGGGCTGGTGTATCTTGCGATCCGCACGGTGCGGACCGAGCCGATGAGAGAAGAGGCTATAGCGGCTTGATCGTTTGAAAGCGGAATGTCATTTGAGAAACGTTTATCAAACAAGAGCGGTGCGTGGCCATTGAAGGCAGACTCCTTCCTTAATCTTCTTGTTAGGTGTGCGGTTATTTTCATGCTGACCGCCCCCCTTTTTTCACAACAACCGGTACTCCCGCCCACGCAGACCGTGAAGCTAACGTCTTCCGGATTCGTGGCGCAGGACGGGTTATCAATCGACCGTTTGATCGAGCTTGGTACCAGCCGCAGAGCGGATCTGATGTCGGCTCGTCAACGACTAGCGATCGGAGAAGCGAGGTTGCGGCAGGCGGGACTTCGACCGAACCCGACCTTTGAGACCGAATATGGGAGTCCACGCTTCCTCGGCGGCGAATCCGAATACGATTTTTCGGCTGGCGTTACCCAGGTTTTCGAACTTGGGGGGAAACGCCGCCGTCGCGTTGCAGTAGCCGAACTCGAGGTGGCCCAGACGCGTGCCGAGATCTTGTCACTTGAGCGTCAACTTGTCGTTGGGATCCGGACGGCGTATACGAGTGCGCTGGCCGCGGCACGACAGCTTGATGTTCTGGAAAGACTTATTGCAGGAAACGAAGAGATCGTGCGGATTACCGAAGCCAGGTTAGCGGAGGGTGATGTCGCGCCGCTTGATGTAAATCTCGTCAAAGTGGAAAACGATCGCATGAAGGTCCAGGCTATTCAGGCGCGGGCGGAACTCGAAACGCAGCTTCTGGAGATCCGAACCCTTACCGGCGGAGACATTTCAGAAAGCTTGCGGCTGGCCCCTCAGCCGGATCGGCCACCCAGATTTGATGCGTCCCTCAGCGAACTTACGGAGCTGGCATTGCGTGGACGCCCGGACTTACAAGCCGCACGCCTTGGCGAAGAACTCGGTTCGGCGCGGGTCGGCCTTGCCCGGGCCAACGCCGTGCCCAATATCGCAGGGTCCGTTCGCTACTCTCGTTCGAAGGGAATTTTTGACTTGCCGGGGCCGCTAAACGGAAGCGACGTCGCGACGGATGTGGGCAACGAGTTGACGTTCGGTGTGTCGATCGACATACCGATCTTCAACCGCAACCAAGGCGAGATCGCCGCGGCCACGGGCGAAACACTTCAGGCAACGCGGACTCGAGAATTTCTGGAGAGCACGGTCAAAAGAGATGTCGCCGTCGCGTATCGGAAGTATCGCGCCGCCGCGGAATCGCTTGTTGTTTATTCGACGCAGATTCTTCCGCGGGCAGAGGATAATTTACGTTCGGTGAGGGCTGCATACGGTCTGGGCGATTTTTCCATCTTCGAGGTTGTCAACGAGCAACGTAGGTTGGCCGAGAATGTGACCAACTTCAATCAGATCCTGCGCGATTACTACAATGCGTTGACGGAGCTTGAAACCGCCGTAGGCGCGACGCTGCCGGCATCCGCGTTTGCACCGGGAAGCACTTCGGTATTGCCGGGCACAGATTTGAATCCGAACCAGATCGACCGGAGCACGTTTTTGAAATCGCTGAGTGAAGACAGATTGTCGAGCAAGAGTGCTGTGACCGCTGTGCCAATCAGAAAAGAAAACAAGGAGAAACAATAGAGAGGAAATATGAAAAAAAGAACCGTTCTAATGATTGCAGGATTGGGTTTATTCGCCGGGCTCGCAGGTGCGTGTTCCTCCGGATCAGCTCCCGCCAATAATGCAGGTGTCAACCGAACCGCGGCTACTGCTAATACCGGGACAGCCAACACAGCTGCGCCGAAAGCAGACGACGAAACACCGGCCGCCGTCAAAGCGGCGCTGCCTGACGCCCAGAGCTTTACCGTTCAGCATAAGGACGTACCGAAAGACGCGATGGACAGCATCGAGAAAGATGCGGGGGCAAAGGTCCCAGCTACCGACCACCATTCTTATCTCGCGTTTTCGACGACGGGTGGAAAACGGACACAAGTCGGGGCGGCGACAGTTGTAAAAGCCGGAGGCAAGGACGTAGTTATCATTTACGACAGCAAGGATGGATCTCCGACGATCAGAGAAGTGCGGGCAGAGGGTGTTTCGCCGGAGTTCCTCAAACAGTTCGCCGGGAAAGGCCACGACGACATATTCTCGGTTGGCAACGACATCAAGGTCAGCGGCGGCGTGGATGATGCCACTGCGAAGGCAGTCGCTCAAGCAGTGCGAATCGATTCAATGACGATGCAGGCACTATACGGAGCGGCTCACTCGCACTAAGTGTTTTCTATTGATCGTGAAGAAAATTAGGACGGCTTTGTTGCCGTAACGGAATGAATTCAACCACATTTTTCCAATCGATAATAAGACGAACGGTCCTCGGCCTGTTGGTGTGCGGTTCATTGGCCGGAGGGGCATTTGTTTATGCGAGTAGTGAGCCCGATAAGTCTGCCTCGGGCTCGGGCACGGCAGCTGCTGTCGCTGTCGCCCGGGCCGAACGCAACGTCGACACCGACGTCGGAAGCTTTAGCTTCAAGGTCGAGCGCATGCCATCCGATCCGCGAGCCGGTGAATTGGTCCAGACGGCGTTGCGCTTAGCGGAGAAAGTGGAAGGCGGATTCGGCGGCGGTGAACCGGTTGCAATAACGGACGCCGTAGTCACTCTGAGTGTTACGACTGCCGAAGGCGAGAACGTTGCAGACAAACTCCCGGCAACATTCAACGAGGGTTTTTACAGAGTCGACCACACATTTTCGGGTACCGGAGACTACAAGCTTATTTTCAACGTGGCGACTAAGGACAACCGGAGCGTTGCGGCTGACTTTCCGGTGAGTGTAGTTCGTGCGGCAACGAACTGGACATTCTGGATCGGCGTTCTGCTTCTCTCTCTTCTGAGCTTTGGAATAGTAGCGGGGGTCTTTTACGCGTCGGGGCGTGACGAGAACGGAAACCGCAATATTGGAAAGATCGCTCCGGTGATCATTCTCGCCGTTCTGTTTTTCGCTTTTGGCACATTTGCTTTGGCGTATTTCTCGCCACCGAGTGAAACCAGGGCTATGGGTGCCTTCAATCCCACGGGAGAGGTGCCGGCAAGCGAGACTGATGCCGCGACGCTCGCGACGATTACGATCGCAAAAGAGTCGCAACTCCTTTTTGGTATTAAGACCGAACCGGTCCAAGTGCGCCAGATCACAAGTGGGCTGAAAACTACGGGCGTGGTGCGGGTGCGTCCCGATGCTCGAGCTGTCGTGGTGCCCCCAGTTGCGGGCCGGATCGTACTCCGCGAAGGACTAACGATCGGTTCGGCGGTAACGCGGGGCGAGCGCGTCGGACACGTCGAACAGGTTTTGGACGTGTCCGGTCAAGTGGGACTCGAGCAACAACGTCTCGAGGTCGAGGCAAGGAGGATCGAGCTGCGAAATACAATTCTCCAACTGCAGGGGCAGCAAGCTGAGCAACGTGGAAAGGCGAATCAGGCACGGACGCAACTTGCCCAGGCGCAGCGGGAACTACGGCGCGCCGCAAACCTGCTCGAAGTGGGAGCCGCTCCAAAAAAGCGCGTGGAAGAAGCTCAAACCGCCGTGAGGGTAGCAGAGCAGGAAGTCGCGTCATCGGAGCAGCAGGTGCGTCTTCTTGGAAATCAAGTTAGTCAAACACAGAATGCCCAGGCGACTTTCAGTCCCCAACGCGTCAACCAACCAACCAGGATCTTTCCTCTGAATGCTCCGGTGACGGGCATAGTCAACGAGATAAAAGCTACAAGTGGTCAAGTGGTAGAAACGGGGGCTGAGCTTCTGTCCGTCGTCAATCTTTCGACTGTCCTGATCGAGGCCCAGGTGTTTGAGCGGGACTTGCCCGCCGTCCGCGACTCGACGCGAGCAAGTTTTACTAATGCTGCCTTGTCCGGCGAGGTGTACACCGTGGGCACCGCTGACGGTGACGGAAGATTGATCTCGATCGGCCAAATTGTGAATGAGCAAACTCGGACGGTTCCTGTCAGCTACGAAATGAAAAATCCACTTGGACGCCTTAAGGACGGAATGTTCGTCGAAGTTACCATCGACACCAGCGGCGGACGCCAAGTTCTGTCGGTGCCAAAGCAAGCGGTTGTCACAGAACAAGGACAAACATTTGTCTTTGTTTTCGACGGAGGAGAATCATTTGAAAAGCGGGCGGTGGCACTCGGCTCGGAAGGAGCGGACTACTACGAAATTAGATCAGGATTGAAAGAAGGCGAAAGGGTCGTGACGGAAGGGATCTACCAGCTTCGATCGACACAGCCCAGTGCATGACAGTTCAAGTAAGAGAGATGAAAAGGATCTTTATTTCAGCATCGATTTTGGCATTTGTAATTGTTACAGGCTTTACTGCGTGTAATAAGCCTGCGGCGACGGAGATATCCGATAACAGGGTGATGCCGGGCGGGCGCGCCGCAACCTCGATCGATTCCCACCGAACGTTCAGTATTGATTACAACAGCCAGCCCGAGCAGGCTCAGGCCGGGCAGCCGACAACTTTGACGTTTACGGTTAGGGATCAACTTGGTTCTGTAGTGAAAGATTTGCAGATCGTTCATGAGAAACCGATGCACCTGCTGATCGTCTCGACAGATTTGGCCGAGTTCTATCACGTCCATCCAGAGCAGTCCGCCGATGGAAGCTATAGAGTGAGCCACACCTTTCCGAACGGCGGGGATTATAAACTCTACGCCGACTTTACGCCGGAGGGCGCGGTCCAGGTCGTCGAGCAGATCGACTTGAACGTAGCGGGAGCGGAGCGGGCCAAGGTTGCTCTCGTACCGGACCCGAAGTTTGAAAAAGTAGTTGACGGGTTAAGGATTGTGATGAAACCGAGTGCCGACATCAAAGCGGGTCAGGAATTGAACCTCGACTTCCAGGCTTTCGATGCCGCAAGCGGCAAACCGGCAACGGATCTCCAGAACTATCTCGGTGAGCTCGCGCACTTCGTCATTATCAGTGAGGATCTGGAAGATCTTGTTCACGCTCATCCGATGGCGAAGGGCGAGGGCAACGCTCAGCCGAAAGAGCACGGTGCGAACGGTCATGAACATACCGAAGGGAATGCAGAATCCGTGGGCCGATCGGAAGTGTCGGCACATACAGCTTTTCCGCGGGCGGGTCTGTATAAGCTGTGGGCGCAGTTTCAACGAGGGGGACAGGTCATCAGCGTTCCATTCATCGTGAATGTGCCGGAAGGAAAAGCGCAACCGGTCGGAGCTGCAAAGGTGCCTCCGGGTTTTACAAAAATTACGGTTTCGGAAAACGGGTACGAACCGTCCTCGGTTCGTGTGCGCATGGGCGAAAAGGTCTCGCTGGCTTTCTACCGGAAAGACGCCGAAAACTGTGGTGGCGAATTAGTTTTTCCGAAGCAAGGCATCAAGAAAAGGTTGCCGGTCGGCGAATCCGTTCTGGTTGAATTCACGCCGACTGAAGCGGGAGAGGTAGGGTTCGCCTGCGGGATGGACATGCTGAAAGGCAAAGTCGTAATCAACGCGAACTAGAGATTTGGAAGGAACACGGAGGAGAAGTAAGTGAAGAAATTGAAATTGTGGTTGGTCTTGGCGGCACTGGTCGTTACTGTCGGCGGCATGGTCGCATTCAAATCGAATGTGGTTGAAGCCCACACTCGGACGGTCCGTATTAGGGTTGATAAGAACGGATTTTCACCATCCTCGATCGAGGTCGAGGCAGGACATAAATTGAATCTCATTTTCAACCGGGCGGATAACGACAACTGCGGTGAGACCGTAGTCTTTCGCAAGCCGAGTATTCGAAAGGCGCTGCCTGTAGGAAAAGATGTTCTCGTCACGTTTACACCACGCGCAGTGGGGCGAATAAGCTTTGCGTGCGGAATGGGAATGCATAAGGGCAGCATCGTCGTTAGCGAAGAGTAAACGAAAATCAGTGGGGGAGAAGAATATGAAAACGACAATCGTAGCACTCAGTTTTGGCCTCGCGGCATTAAGCCTCGCCGCCTGCAATCAACCGGCTTCGAATACCGCTATGAATCATAACGGTATGAATCATAACGGTATGGTGATGAATGGCAACAAGGCGATGATGCCGATGAACGCCAATCACAATGTGGCGGGGACCGATCACAAATCAATGGCGAGTTCGCCGAATGCGGCGAGTCAGCCGTTTGATCTGCAGTTCATCGATACCATGACGCACCATCATCAAGGCGCGATAGATATGGCGAAGATGGCATCGACGAAATCGCAAAACGACGAACTAAAGAAATTTGCTCAAAAGATCATCGAAGACCAGAACAAAGAGATCGGCCAGATGAAAGACTGGCGCGAGAAATGGTACTCGGGGAAACCCGCCGCCCTAAATATGGAAATGTCCGGGATGAGTGATTCGATGAAAATGATGATGGGCGACGGTATGAAAAAGATGGAAGTCGCGTCGAGTAAAGAGTTCGACCTGATGTTCCTGGACATGATGAAGCCTCATCATGCTGGTGCGGTTACGATGGCAAAGGACGCCCTCGCAAAAGCCGAGCATCCGGAAATCAGGACTTTGGCAAACCAGATCATCACGTCGCAAGAGGCGGAGATAAAGCAGATCGACGCCTGGAAGGCGAGCTGGTCGAAGTAAGTAAGCAGAGTCATACCCTGGCTATGCACTCTCGAAGTCAACCGGCGGACTAGGATGTCCCCGGCGATTGACGTATGAACGCAATACTTAAATGGGCGCTTCAGAACCGCCTCATTATAATCGCGATCGCCGCCTTGCTTCTGGTGTGGGGCGGTTACGTCGCGATGAACCTGCCGGTAGACGTCTTCCCCGATCTCAACAAGCCGACGATCACGATCCTCACTGAAGCCGAAGGGCTGGCGCCTGAAGAAGTTGAAACTCAGGTTTCGTACCCCATCGAAACCGTCATGAACGGCGTCCCGGGCGTTACACGTGTCCGCTCCCAAAGCGGCATCGGACTCTCGATCGTTTACGTCGAGTTCGACTGGGGCACGGACATATACCGCAACCGCCAACTCGTCGCGGAGAAGTTGACCGAGGCTCGCGAGCAGTTGCCCGAAAATGTTTCGCCTTTTCTAGCGCCGATCTCCTCGATCATGGGCGAGATCATGCTTATCTCGGTCACGTCCACCGACGGCAAAACCGATCCTCTCGATGTGCGAACCCTCGCTGACTGGACGATCCGCCCGCGGCTTCTGACTATCGCCGGAGTGTCGCAGGTGATACCTATCGGCGGCGGGGTGAAACAATATCAAGCTCTCGTTTCACCTGAAAAGCTAAAGCAGTTTGGCGTCACTATCGAGGACGTAACGACCGCGCTAGAAAAATCGAATGCGAATTCGACAGGCGGATTTGTCGACGCCCAAAGCCAGGAATATCTGGTCCGCAATCTTGGCAGGTTTTACACAATTGACGAACTGAAACAGACCGTGGTCGCTTACCGCAACAACGTGTCGATCCGTCTGGGCGATGTCGCGGACGTAGAGTTCGGGGCAAAGATAAAACGTGGTGATGCCGGATCCAACGGGAAGCCGGCCGTCATATTGTCCGTTCAGAAACAGCCGGGGGCGAGCACGACCGAGTTGACAGAAAAGGTGGATGCGGCCGCCAGAGAATTGCAGACGACACTGCCGCCAAATATCGAGATCAATACGCGGCTTTTCCGGCAGGCAAACTTTATCGAGGCTTCGATCGGGAACGTTATTGAAGCGCTGAGGGACGGGGCGATACTTGTCGCTATTGTTCTCTTTTTATTCCTGCTGAACTTTAGGACGACCGCGATTACACTGACCGCGATTCCGCTGTCCTTTGTAGTTACATTCCTCGTTCTTTGGGCGTTTGGAATTTCGATAAATACGATGACGCTTGGTGGTCTGGCGGTGGCGATCGGTGAGCTCGTCGATGATGCGATCGTGGATATCGAGAATATCTTCCGCCGACTTCGGGAAAATTATGCTCTGCCGGAACCGCGGCCTTCTCTCGAAGTCGTCTATCACGCATCTCTCGAAATACGTTCGTCGATCGTTTTCGCGACCATCATTGTTGCCCTGGTCTTTCTGCCGCTCTTCATGCTAACGGGCGTCGAAGGACGACTCCTGGCGCCGCTCGGCCTTGCGTATATTACCTCGCTGATCGCGTCGCTCTTTGTGAGTTTGACTGTGACTCCCGTGCTGGCTTCCTATCTTCTCGCGCAACTGTTTAAGAAGAATGTCCGGCGTCCGTCATCTCTATTCCGATTGTTTGCGAATTTGAAATCTAGGTTCGTCCGAAATGAGGATTCCGAACTAGCGGATGAAGACGAAATGCCAGCCTATGGAGACGGCGAAGACCCAAACCGCGGGGGGCATTCCGACGAAGATAGTTTTGTTGTCCGGCGGCTGAAACGATGGGATGAGAGCTTGCTGCATTCGACGCTCCGCCACCCGTACAAGGTTATGGCCGGCGCCGCAATTCTGTTTGTCCTGACGATGGCGACGCTTCCGTTTGTAGGCACTGCGTTTCTGCCCGAATTCAATGAGGGAACGCTGACCATCAACGTCCAGGCGCAGCCGGGGACGTCGCTCGCGGAGTCGAATCGTATCGGCACGATCTCCGAAAAATTGATCATGCAGGTTCCCGAGGTTCTCTCAACCGGCCGGCGTACCGGCAGAGCCGAGTTAGACGAACATGCTGAAGGGGTTCACTACACTGAGATCGATGTCGACCTGAAGAAGTCAGATCGAATACGCGAGGAAATTCTGGCGGACATTCGTGAAAAGCTGGCCGTGGTTCCGGGCGTGAATCTGAATGTTGGTCAGCCGATCTCGCATCGTCTGGATCATCTGCAATCTGGTGTTCGTGCGCAGATCGCCGTCAAGCTTTTTGGCGACGACTTGGCGACCTTGCGGTCAAAAGCTGAGGAGATCCGCAACACGATGCAGACCGTCGAAGGTGCTACCGACGTACAAATAGAGAGGCAGGTATTGATCCCGCAGATCAGGTTTAATGTCGATCGCGAGCGGGCTGCGCAATACGGCCTTGCACCCGGTGAAGTTACTGAAACTTTAGAAACCGCGCTGAACGGACGCACCGTATCGCAAGCGATCGAAGGAGCTCGCCGGTACGATGTGGTCGTTCGCTTTGATGATGCTTCCCGAAACAGCCTGGATGTTTTACGAACCGCAACGGTCGACACGCCTCAGGGAACGCAGATCCCCGTGTCCGCGGTTGCCGAGATCGAGAATTTGCCCGGGCCGAACCAGATCCTCCGGGAGAATACGAAACGCCGGATCGTTATTTCGGCTAACACCGGGGGGCGGGATCTTGGGTCGGTTGTTCAAGACATGCAGGAACGCGTGGCTGCTCAGG
>JANPJL010000016.1:0-10587 GCA_031425495.1 Acidobacteriota bacterium | reverse complement strand
AATCCAAAATCCAAAATCTAAAATCCAAAATGGAATCACGGTTGCGTGGGCAGTGCCGGAATTGCACCGGCTTCCTTTTCAAGGGCTGTCCGAATTGGATCGTTGATCGCTGTTCGTTGAGCCCGGCGGCTTTGTTGTCGTTGACCACAACGAGCGACGAACAACGATCCACGATCCACGAACTACGATCAAAACACCGTCGTTACCCTAACCTTCCCGCTTGCCGGATTCTCATCCAGCAGCACTTGCACGTTGTAAACTTTCTGCAGATTCTCGCGCGTCAGGACCTGCCGGGGCGTCCCGGTTGCGACGATCTTGCCGTCTTTCAAAAGCAGAATTCTGTCGGCAAATCCGGCGGCGAGATTCAGGTCGTGAGTGATCACGACGGCCGCAGATCCCGACTCACCGCATCGCTCTCGCACGAGTTTGAACATCAATGCCTGATGTGCGAGATCGAGATTCGCTGTCGGCTCGTCCAGCAGAAGCACACGTGTTTCCGCGGCCAACGCCCTCGCCAAAACCACTCTCTGCCGTTCTCCTCCGGACAGCTCATTCATAATGCGTCCGCCGAAAGCGCCAAGGTCACATTGGTTCAGTGCCCGGTCCGCCGCTGCCACGTCCGCGGGTGTCTCCCATTCGAAAGCCGCACCCCGGGCAAATCGCCCGGCGAGGACAAACTCTGATACGGTAATCGGAAATTTCGTTTCATTCTCCTGCGCGACAACCGCGATATTTCGCGCGATTTCTCGGCGCGAGAGCCTGTTCAGAGGCGATCCGTCCAAGTCGATCTCGCCGCTTTGGATCGGAACGGTACCGTTCAGCGATCGGATCAGTGTGGTCTTGCCGGCGCCGTTTGGTCCAAGCAACGCGACGATCTCCGATGGCGCCAGTTCGAGCGACACGCCATCGATCACCTTGCGGTCGCTAAAACTGACTGAAATATTCCTAACGTCGAGCATCTTTTCCTTGCGAGCTAATTAGTAATTAATAATTAGTAATCACTAATTAGCCTTCTAAAACTCCCACTTAATTCTTCCTCAGTAGATAGATAAACAAGGGCGCTCCGATCAGGGCCGTGATAGCACCCACGGGTAGCTCCCGCGGAGCGATCGCCGTCCTCGCCACCGTATCCGCAAGCACGACAAAGATCGCACCAGCAAAAGCAGAGAACGGGATGACGTGGCGATTGTCACTGCCGAGCATGAGCCGGACGAGATGCGGCACGATTAAACCGACATAACCAACGGACCCGCTCGCCGCGACCGCAGTACCGACAAGCAGACTCGCGATACCGAATACGATCAGACGCACACGGCCGACTTCAACGCCAAAATCCATTGCGTCCCGTTCGCCGATCATCATCAGGTTCAATGGCCGAGCCTGGGACGTGAGAACGATCGTTCCCATTACCGATGCCGCAAGCGTCATATAAAATCCGTTCATTGTCGCCTGCGATAGATCGCCCAAAAGCCAGAACGTAAATCCCCGCAAACGCGCCGCATCGAGCAAGCTCGTAAGCAGAACGATTATCGACGAAAGAAACGTCGTGACGATCACACCGGAAAGCACAAGCCGCTCGACGTTCATTCCCGCCCGGCTCCGCGCCATCTGATAAACGGTAAACGTCGCTAACCCTGCACCGGCGAACGCCATCACCGGCCGAGCGAAAGCAAATTGTTCAAAGAACACGAACGCGATCATCGTTCCCAGAGCGGCGCCGTTCGAAACGCCGAGCAAGTAAGGCTCCGCGAGCGGGTTGCGAAGCAGTGCTTGCAGTGATGCTCCCGCTACGGCCAAACTTGCGCCGACACCAGCTCCCAATAGAACACGTGGCAATCGGATGTCGAAGAGGATCGCTCGCTGCGGCACGGACAAATCCGAAAACGACAAACTCTCGCTCCCTATCGATACGCCGATCAGCAACGCCGTAATGAGCATCGCGATCAGAGCGATCCAAACTAATGCGCGACGATTCAATTCTTTGATCGCAGGTCCTTCGCGATCTCCTCCAGTGCGTCGACCAAGCGCGGACCGGGCCGAGAAATAATATCGGCGTTGATGCGATAAACTCGCCCGTTCTTGACGGCCTTCGAGTTCTTCAGCACCTCGCTGGGCTCGCGGTTGTCATCGCTGTCCGATAAGAAAATGACGTCCGGATCCAGTGCGAGAGCCGTTTCTTTGCTTATCTTCGGGTAAGCCGTCGCGATATCTTTCGTTGCTGAGGCGCCTCCGGCAGATTCAACGATCTCCGTAAGAAATGAGTCTCTCCCGATCGTGAAAAGCGGCTCTCTCGAGATCTGTACGAACACTCGCGGTTTGGCAATCGATCGATTCGGGGCTTCTCGATCGTAGTTAGCTTGATGCCTGATCCAACTCTCCCGACCCGCGAGCGAGGTTACGACGCCGTCGGCATACTCACCCTTTGCAAAAAGATTCCCCAGCTCAGCCATATTCCTTAATACAGCATCCAGCGTTTTTGGATTCGTGACATAAACAGAAATACCTTGCTCGTTGAGTGTCTTACTAAACGCTTCGAGCTGCGACGCGGTCGAGATAAAAACAATCTGCGGCTCGAGCGCGATTATCCTTTCAATATTGGGCGTCTGGGTATCTCCGACCTTTTCGATAGACGTCGCCTCCGACGGGTAGTTGCAATACGTCGTCACACCAACGAGCCGGTCGCCGGCTCCGATGCCGAAGATCATCTCAGTTATGCTCGGTGCAAGTGAGATGGCACGTTCGATCTTCTCGGGCACCCTAACCGTTTTCCCGAGGTCATCGCGAACTTCGCGGACGGAAGTCTGAACGGTCGGCACATCAGCCGATTGACACGACAAGCACGCGAGCGATGCGAGGGCGAGGATGAGGATCAATGTTTGTTTAAGGACTGGATACACTATTTTGAAAGTTGAAATGTGAAATCTAATATTTGAAATTTGAAATTTGAAATCTGAAACCCATTTGAAATTTGAGATCTGGGATCTGAAATCTCAAATCTCAAATCTGTAATTACAAATCTGATGTCTGAAACTAAAAACGCCCTGATTTCTTCGAAGAAAACAGGGCGCTGAAAGCCTTGCTTGCCTCGAATGTTTGACGCGAACATTCGTCGGGCAAAAACGCTTCCGGGCCGGTATCCTGACTTTCCATTTTGGATTTTGGATTTTGGATTTTAGATTGCAGGAGCTGAGAAGCTCTTCCAATCCAAAATCCAAAATCTAAAATCCAAAATGGTCTCACAGTGACGCGATCGTGCGGGATTCTCACCCGACTTCCTGTCACCCCGAAGCACTCTCGATGTTAAAGATCCTTATAACTCCGCGCTGATTATCACGGCTTACAAACGGCAAAGTCAAACACTTGTCCTGATCACGGTGTTTTATGCCGCAAGCTGAACGTCTCTTTCACGGCCCGGATCGTATTGCAGTGGATCTCAACCGTATCCGCAATGTCAGCCGCATAGCCGCCGCTCATCGTGGTTACGATGGGCACCTCGTTACGCAATGCAAAATCCAGGACCATACGGTCGCGTTGCCGCAAACCGCCGATACTCAACCCGAGGCGTCCGAGCTTGTCATTCTCGTACGGATCAGCTCCGGCGAGATAAAAAATTATGTCGGGTTCGTGGATCAGCAGCCGAGGCAACACTTCGCCGAGTGTCTCGAGATATTCTGCATCGCCTGTTTTGTCGGCAAGCTCAATATCGAGTGTCGACTGTTTCTTAAAGAGCGGATAGTTCTTTGCGCCATGCATTGAGAATGTGAACACTTCATCCGCGTCCTGAAAAATGAAAGCAGTACCATCGCCCTGGTGGACGTCCAGATCGATGATCAGAAATCTTTGAGCAAGAGCGTCGCGTTGCAGCACGCGGATCGCCACCGCGACGTCATTCAACACACAGTAACCTTCACCGCGATCCGGATACGCGTGATGTGTTCCGCCGGCAAGGTTGGATGCGATGCCGGTCTCAAGAGCCAGGCGTGCCGCGGTGATGGTGCCGGAGATCGCGTAAAAAGAACGACGCACCAGCGATTCCGACCATGGCAGACCGAGCTTCCGGATCTCCTTCGGCGTTAGCGTCCCGGTCTGCAGACGCGTTATGTAATCGTCGGTGTGAACAAGCAGAAGATCTTCGACCGCAGCACGTGCGGGCTCGCTCAGCTCCTCCGGACGAAGCGTACCTTCTGCAAGCAACTTATCGCGCACCAACTCGAATTTTTTTATCGGAAATACGTGACCGTCACCGATGTCGGCGTAGTAGTAAGGCGAGTAGAAGACGCGGTAACCGTGTGTGCTCATCCAGCTTCTACGCTATCATAATCGCTCGGATGCTCAACTCAGTCGACATCAGCGGCCGCACCTACGACATCGATCCAACACCGATCGACATCTCGGTCCCGCTCCGATTCAACGGGCCACAGCCGAACGCATACGGCGTTGAGGAGGCTAGTTCGGTCGCGTGCGACGCCGGCGAACTGGTTGGCGACACGCGACAAGGCGGTAGCTGTAATTTTGAGAGCTACACGTTCATTCCGCATTGCAACGGAACGCATACCGAGTGCGTCGGGCATATCACTCACGAACGAATTTCGGTCCGAGAATGCCTGCAAGATATTTTTATTCCGGCGGTGCTAACAACGACGGCGACGTCCTACGCAGCTGACACCGACGAGAAGTATTCGATGCCGATCCAGCCGTCCGATCGCGTGATCACTAAAGAGTCGCTGCTCAACAAGATCAGCCGAAGAGTATCCAGACTCAGTTCAACCTCTGCGTCCAATGCTGCTCTCGTCATTCGGACGCTCCCAAACGACGATCGTAAATTGACGCGAAAATATGTCGATACTATTCCGCCGTACTTCACAACGGACGCAATGGAATACATCGTCGAGTGTGGGTTCAAGCATCTCCTCGTCGATCTGCCATCTATCGACCGGCTCTACGACGAAGGTCGTCTATCAAATCACCGGACGTTCTGGAGCGTCGAGCAAGGTTCATACAATTCCAACTTGAACACGCGCGACTCCTGCACGGTAACCGAATTCATTTATGTTCCCAACATGGTCGCCGACGGAGTGTACCTGTTAAATCTCCAGATCGCCCCATTCGAGTCGGATGCGAGCCCGAGCCGGCCCATCCTCTTTCGAATTACCGAGAAGTAATGCAACCCGTCTAGCGGAATCCGCGACAAACTCAGGATGAAACGAATACTGACTATTCCTATCTTCGGCATGCTACTGACTGCTTCTCTGTGGGGGCAGACCTATATCGTCGACATAAAACGTGAATCCGCACGGTCGGACAAACTCACCGGCGGCAGCATCGAGCAGACCGTTCTTGAGCACGGCGATCCCGATGTCAGGATCACGATCAATGTCCCGGCATTTCAGATGACGCTGTGGCAAGGCGGCAAAGAAGTAAAGTCGTATCCGATCGGCGTGGGGCTGCTCGAGTACCCGATCATAATCGCGAAACGCGAGGCGTCGTCGATCGAGTGGAACCCGGTATGGATCCCGCCTTCGAGCGATTGGATAGAAAAGTCGAGTACAGTAAAGGCCGGCGAAATAGTTCTACCGACCGACCCGCGCAACCCGCTCGGCAAAGTAAAGATTCCGCTCGGTTACGGATACCTGATCCATCAAGCGAAGGGCCCGGGCGACATGGGCGGCCTCGTCTCGCACGGCTGCGTACGCGTTATGCAGGCGGACCTATACGACCTCGCGGAAAAGATCGTCGCCGCCCGTTCGCTCGACGTAACGCCGGAACAGATCGCGACCGTAAAGAAAAATAAAAAGACGCTGATCGCGAAGCTGACGCCGACGGTCCCGGTCGAGATCACATACGACACGATCGTCGTCGAAAACGGACGGCTGAACATCTACCCGGACGTTTATAATTACAAGCGAAATACGGTTGCGAATGTGCGGAAAGAACTCGAGTCGTCCGATATCGAAGACGATACTCTGACGGACGCCAGCATCAAGAAGATGATCGCAGCCGCCGCGGGCAAGCGGAAATTTGTGGTTGGTACGAAGTTTATCGAAGCGGGACGCGGGTTTGAGAACGGACAGGTAGTGACGGTTGTCGGAAGCAAGGCGATCCCGAAAAAGCCGACCGCTCGTCGAACCAGATCCTAATTATTTTCCCGGGACATATTCCCAATGCCACGGCTCGTAAAAATAAGGATAGAAACCGAATCGGTGGGCGTTCTTAACGAGCCACTTGTAAGCGGGCGTCTGAACCTGGATCAAGCGATTCGAGTCCAGTGTCCTAACCGGCTCGCCGCCTACATAAATATCCAGCGCATGTCCGGTCGAATGGGGGCTGTGCTTTGCTAACGCGGCGCGGCCCGCGTTTGGCTCACGTTTTCGCAGCGCCGCCTGGTACTCGGGTGACCGGTACGCTGACACTATACGAAAGAATTTTTCGTCGGGTGCGAGCTCGCCGGTCTTTGTAACTTTCAATTCTTGTCTGAGATCTTTCACCGCCGCCGCAACCATCTTCTGATAGGCCGAATATGTTTCCTGGTCGAGTTGGAGCAGATCAGGTGCGCGTGTCGGATCGAAAAATTCCCCGATCGGAGCAGCGCGTAAACTGTCCGACGCGATCAACCCTGAACGCCCGAGCCTTTTCGATTGCCAGTGTTTTGTAAGAGCCGCAAGAGTCTCCGAATCGAGGATGCCGCTTGGCAAAATCCCCGCGTCTCCCTGCCAGTTTGAAAGAGCAAGCGCAAACTCGTCAGACTCCGGTGCGGCGTCCGTTCCTATGGTATGCGAGATCAAGGGAACGTAGATGGCCCACCCGATCTGTGTCTTACCGCCAAATGCCCAAGTGAGTGATCCGCGAAGCCGCGCGTTTTCCGCCGCCGCACGTGCGAAGGCTGGCGACTTGGCGCTTACAACTTTCGTCACCGAAGCAGTCTGTTTTACGTATGGACCGGCGACCCGCTCACGCTGTGCGTAGACTTCGAAGTCGGCGGACAGAAGAAGGCTGGTAAAAAAACTTACAACGGTAATAGCGACGGCCGGGATGATAAAACGGAATTTCATAGGGGTGACGAAAGTCTGGGATGGTCCCGCTCGTCGACGGGTTGGCTCTATTTTACAGCATTTTCCAATGCTTTTTTCAGATCCGGGAATCTAAACTCGTAACCGGCTTCCCTAAGCCGTTTAGGTTCGATGCGTGTGCTGTTCAATAGAAGAGTGTCGCCCATTTCTCCGAACATAAGATTGACCGCGAACTCGGGAAGCGGAAGAAATGTCGGCCGGTAAAGAACCTCGCCAAGCGTCTTCGTGAATTCTTCGTTGGTCACTGGATTCGGACTGGCGACATTGACGGCACCCCTAAGATTCTCGTTTTCAAGGGCAAAGTTCACGATCTCGACTACATCATCCATCGACACCCAACTCATCCACTGTTTCCCACTTCCGATAACACCGCCGACGCCAAACTTGAACGGTGTCAACATTGTGCCGAGTGCCCCGCCATCTTTTGACAGGACGATCGCCGTACGAAGCAGAACTGTGCGGATGCCCGAATCTTCGGCTCGTCGCGATTCCGTCTCCCATTCCTTGGCAACATCCGCGAGAAAGTTGTCTCCCGGCTTACTTGTTTCCGAGACGATCTCGTCATCCCGATCGCCATAGAATCCCATTGCCGATCCGGCGATAAACACTTTTGGTTTCTGCTTGAGATCCGCGAGCGCGTTGACGACGTTTTGGGTTCCCTTGACACGACTCTCGCGTATCGCGCGTTTTTTCTCTTCGGTCCACCGAAGCCCGGAGATGCTTTCACCGGCCAGATGGACAACGGCGTCTAAGCCTTCCAGTCTCGTCAGATCTTCCTTGAGAAAACCTTCCTCGACGCTCCACCGGATCTCGTTCGCACTCTTTGGTTCGCCGCGTCCGGCGAGCAGCATTTCGTAGCCCTTTTGCGCGAAAGACTTCTGCAGCGCTTTACCGACCAATCCACTGGCACCTGTGATTAGAATTTTCATGTTTAGGATTCTTTTGATCCGCGTTCGAATTATTTGGTACGCCGGAGTTCGTCTTGTACAAATTTTACCAGCAAGTTGATCTCTCTTTCCGTCAACTGACCTCGGAAGGAAACCATTCCGTTTCCACCCTCGGTGATGTGCCGGTAGATCTCCGCGTCAGACTTGTACTTGAATTCGCCTTCGCGGAGATTCGGGATCTGCCTGCCGTCGTCCAGGGTTTTTCCTTCTGCCTCCGGTCCGTGACAGATCGCACAGTTCTGTCGAAACAGCGAAGCTTCATACGCTTTGTTACCGGCTATGACGTAGCGCTGGGGCTGCGAGTTGTAGCAGGAAAATCCAAACACGATTGCAGAGACAGCGACCGCAAATAACTTAAAACTTCTCATAGCGATGAGTCCCAGGTCCCAAGTCCCTAGTCCCTAGTCCTTGTCTCTTGTCTCTCGTCTCTCGTCTCTCGTCTCCTGTCTCCTGTCTCCTGTCTCCTGTCTCCTGTCTCCTGTCTCCTGTCTCCTGTCTCTTGTCTCTTGTCACTAACTACTCTTCCCCTCTTCCCTCAACGCGCGCTTGATGATCTTCCCCGTTCCACCGATGGGCAGGCTGTCACGAAACTCCACATACCGCGGATACTTGTTCGCCGCGAACTGTTTCTTACACCAATCAGTAAATTCCGATTCGCTCAGTTCAGCTCCTTGATTGAGAACGACAAACGCTTTTACCTCTTCTCCGAGACGCTCATCGGTGACACCGATAACAGCACACAGCGAGACGGCCGGGTGAGTGATGATCACTTCTTCTAGCTCGCGCGGATAGACGTTGTAACCGCCCCGCAGGATCATGTCCTTTTTTCTATCGACGATCGAGAGATAACCCTCATCGTCCATTACACCGACATCTCCCGTGTGAAACCATCCGTTGCGGAATGCTTCGGCTGTCTCTTTGGGTCGCTTGTAATAACCCTTCATCACGTTCGTGCCACGGATGACGACCTCGCCCCGCTCGCCACGCGGTACCTCGCTGTCATTCTCGTCGAAGCATCGAACATCAACTCCAAATATCGGTTGCCCGACGGTGCCCGCCTTCGACGGTTTTTCGAAGTGATTGAATGTCGCCAAAGGCGAAGTCTCGCTAAGCCCGTAGCCTTCCATCACCCGCACGCCAAACTTTGCCTCGAAAGCTTTCATCACTTCGACCGGCATCGGCGCCCCGCCGGAGGTGCAAACTTTCATAAATTCCGCGACGCGACTAATGTCATATCCGGTTTCGTCGACGTACTTCAACAACGCCCAGTACATAGTCGGCACGCCTACCCAAAAGTTGACCTTCTCTTTCACCATCACTTCAAGCGTCGCATGCGGTTCGAATCGGGGCAGCAGCACGATTCGGTTTCCACCGTAAATGTTCGTGTTCATCTGCACCGTCTGGCCGGTCGTGTGAAACAGCGGCAGAGTGATCAGCACGGTCTTTTGCATTCCGTCTGTGAAGTCGAGAACAGGAAGGTGAATAAGATAGGTTGTCGTGATGTTTGAATAGAGATTTAGATGCGTTAGCTCGGCACCCTTGGGTTGGCCGGTCGTGCCCGAGGTGTAGAGGATCGCGCACGTATCCTCGGGTTTGGTCGGGTACATTTCGAACGTCGAAGGTCGATCGCCAGTGATCGCAGCGAGTGTCGGATGCTCCGAAAAAGGGCTCGCGGCTTCCGGGTCCTTCGTCATGACCACCAGGTGCTGGCACGAACCGACCTCATCAAACGCTTCCTTAACGCACTTGGCGAGCGGCAGATCGTCCGTGCCCTCGAATACAAACACGGCTTTCGCGTCCGAATCCGTCAGGTGATACGCGACCTCGCGGGGCTTGAACAACACGCTCAGTGGAACGACGGCCGCTCCGACTTTCATGATCCCGTAGTAGACGGCCGGAAAAAACGGAAGATTCGGGCAGCTTAACGCGACCTTGTCGCCATGAACGATACCCATTTCGACTAGGGCGTGCGCGACACGATTCGACATCGCTTCGAGCTGGCCATACGTCAATCGAACATCTGACCAAACGATCGCTTCGTTCTGTGGAGCAAGCCGCGCGTGGTGCGAGACCATCGACGCGATATTGAGAGTAGTTGCGGTAAATTCCATATGATTTCCAAGCGGTAGGAAAGAAATTTTTACTAAAGTATCACAACTAAAAGCTGACTCCGGTACGAGGAATCAAGAGCGAACTGGTGAGGTGTTTTTCTCGATGCTGATCAGCCGGCGGCATCCGTTCGGGCGGCTGGCTCGAAACTGACTCGATCCGCCGCGCTGATGTCCGATCCCACTCGCTGAATCGAATGCACGCGGAAGTCTTCTCGCTGCTCGGGAAAGTCCGTTCGAAAATGGCCGCCTCGCGATTCTTCCCGCCAGAGAGCGGCTCGTGCAACAAGCGTCGCAAGTGTAACGAAGTTTCGGGAAGGGACGCTAAGATTCGCCATCGCGATCTGCTCGAACTCCGTGATCGCACGCCGTAGCGAGGCAGCGTCTCGCAGAATGCCGACGCGTTCCCACATAACCCGTTTAACGCGCTTCCGCACCGCCGTCGCGAGGTAAGTCCCGAGTCCC
>JANPJL010000015.1:0-9355 GCA_031425495.1 Acidobacteriota bacterium | reverse complement strand
ACAAGTTCGCGTGGATTAAAAGGCTTTGGAAGATAGTCGTCGGCTCCGATCTCAAGACCGACGATACGCTCCATGTCATCACCGCGTGCGGTCAGCATCAACACCGGCAAGCCCGACTTTTCGCGCAGGTTTCGCAAGACGTCAAAGCCGTTCAGCTTCGGCATCATTACGTCGAGGATCGCGAGATCGTAGTCGCCCGACAGCGCCGATTTGAGACCGGCTTCACCGTCATGCACCGCCGTCGTTTCAAATCCTTCGACCGTCAAGTACTCCGACACGAGATCACATAACTCCTCGTCGTCGTCGATAATAAGGACTTTGCTCATCTCCAGAAATTCTACGTTAAAAGGCGACGACTTTTCTCGCGTCTGACAATTCTTTACAGTGCCTGACTCTAGAGCGCGTTGTGCACGACGCGGCCGCGGATGATCGTAAGTTTCAAATTACCCTTGTCGTCCACGGCGATCAGATCAGCACGCTTACCGATTTCGATCGAACCGTGAGTTCGATCCAGTCCAAGCAGCTTCGAAGGATTCAGAGACGCCATGCGGGAAACCTCTGCGTCCGAAAACCCAAGTGACCGCATCCGCATAGCAGCATCACGCATCGTGATAACCGAACCTGCGATGCTTCCCCGCTCATTCTGCGTGCGGCCGTCCTCGACAGTGATCTTCTCGCCCCAGATGTGGAGCTCACCGTCGCCGAGTCCGGTCGGAGCGACCGAATCGCTTATCAACGATACGTGCTCGGCCGATTTCGCCCGGCACGCAAACTCGAGCATCTCGGGCCGGACATGAATACCGTCGGCGATGATATCGAAGGTCACACCTTGATTCGCGAAAGCCCACCCAACCACGCCGAGGTGGCGGTGATGCAATCCCGTCATCGCGTTAAAAAAATGTGTAATGTGCCTGGCTCCGGCCGAGTAGGCTTCATCGAGCGTCTCAACGCCGGCGCTCGTATGCCCGATCGACGCGACCCAGCCCTGCTTGCTTAATTCCTTTGCCAGCTCGACACCGCCCTCGATCTCAGGTGCGAATGTCATCATGTGAACACCGGTCGTCAGTCGAGGCAACTGGCCCAGCTCGGTTCCCGTGAACTTTTTGAAAAACTCGGCTCGAAGGGCTCCGCACATTTTCTCGCTGGCAAACACACCCTCATAATGCACACCGACGGCCTGAGCGATAGGCTCGCCCGCCTGCGTCTTCATAAGCTGGTCGATCGCGGCGATAGCGCGGCGGTAGTTCTCATCCGAGTCCGGCACCAGCGTCGGCATCCAAGCTGTCACACCATTCGCGGCCAGAAAGCGTGCGATCTTGAACAAGCCATCGGTATCCGCAGCGTTTACATCAACACCCATCGCGCCGTGAATGTGAATGTCGACGAACCCGGGAAACAGAATCAGATCCCGGCAGTCAATCACCTCGCTCTCCGCCGTTAGATTTCCGACCCCGCTGAATTGTCCGTCGGAGACCGTGACGGAAGTGTTTCGAATTACTTTATCGAGGATCACAGCATTCGCTTTTATCAATAAGGGCGATGACATACAGGTAATCTTACTAAACAAAAAAGCCCGCGTCCCTTGATGAGAAACGCGGGCAGTCCTAGGAAAAATCGCGGTTTAGAACGAGAATTTCACACCAAACTGCATCACGCGAGGATCGCGAAAGCTGACAACCCGACCGAATAGCGACGTTCCGTTTCCACCCTGTGACACGGGCTGAGTTGTAGCGTTCCAAACTGTCGTGTTTATGCCCCGCGGATTTGTCCAGTTAAAGACATTAAAGGCTTCCGCTCGAAGCTGAAGTTTGTAGCGTTCCGCGAAACGTAAGTTCTTCGTCATCGTAAAATCAACGCGTTTCGTACCCGGACCCTGGATCATGCCTCGCGACGCATTGCCGATTATGGGTGGGTTCGGACTCGTATTATTGATCGGTACGATCTGGAAGCATGCAGTATTGAACCACTGTTGCGGGTTTTGAGCCCCACCTTCATTTGGATTGCAAAGCACGTTAGCGCGTGCAACCGTCAGCGGCGGCGGAATGAGACCCAAGCCGGCCGGATCAAAACCCGACACCGTCGGGGTCAGGCCGAGACCCGTTTGGAACGTGGCAATACCCGATGCCTGCCACCCACCAAGAATCTTCCCGACAAAACCGCTCTGCTTCTTGAAAAATGGGAGCTCATAGATCCAATTAACCGTCAATATATGCCGACGGTCCAGAGCTGCACGCCCCTTCTCCAACTGGATATCGTACGAGTTCTGAGGAGCCGCGCTTCGGTCGTTTGGATTGTCTGTCAGATTCTTCGCCCAAGTGTAGGCGACATTTACCTGCGACGCTCCAGTAAATCGTTGCTGACCCGAGATCTGCAAGCTATGGTAGTTGGAGTTATATCTCGGCTGGATCATCGTAATCGATCGATAACCTCGGTAGGGACGGATCTGATCCAGGATCTGCTCACCGCCCGCCCCAGTCGTTATGAAGAACGCTTGGTTCGGCAGCTGGCAGGGTACGGTCGGCGTCGTAGTGTTTCCGATCGGAGCACACATTCGAGATAACGCCTCGCCCGGACGGAGCAAATTCAGCTCGAAACCGCCGATAAGATTCGTTCCTTTCGAACCGAAGTAACCCATCGTTACGAGGGTTTTGCTAGTTAGCTGCCGCTGCAAATCGAGCGACCAGTGCTGCATATACGGAGTCTTCCAATCGGATTGAACCGATCGCAGATTGCTTACAAGATTCGCGGCCTGTACCGAACAATTCGTCGGGGCGTTGCTAATACTCACGCCAGATACGACACAATTCTGTTGAAACGGTGGATTCTGAATGATGTTATTGAGAAACGTCGCATTCAAAACCTGTTCGTGATAGATCCCGTAACCGGTTCGAACCGCTGTCTTACCGTCGCCAAACGGGTCCCAGGCCAAACCGACGCGTGGTGCGAAATCCTTCTTGGGAACATTGATAACGTACTTGCCCCATGGCGACGCCGTCGGCGTGCAATTCGGAAATGCAGCGTTGCCGTTGGTATTAACGATCAAGCCGTTGCAATAATTCCCAGTCAAGGGCACCCGATCGCCATCTCCCTCGACAAGCGGAGCGTTCGTTGAGCTCCAGAGATCGGGTACGAAATTAGACAATCGCCCGTTTCTGTCATAGGGCGAGCCGAAGAATGAATACCGGAGACCGGCGTAGAGCGTGAGGTTCGATCGAATCTTCCACTCATCCTGAGCATAGGCCTCGAACGCCTCCTGTCGAAGGTCCGCGGTGTAATCGAACCTCGCTTGGTTCAGCGTCGCATTGGTTCCAAGAAGGAAGTTTGCCCACTGCTGTTGCGTAAGGTTTCCACCCGGGGCGATGACGTTAGTTGACGACGCACCCGGCACAGTGAAACCACTGAACTGCGCCTCATTGAATCCAGCAAGGTTGTTCTCGTTCTTGCGATACTTCGTCCAGACGAGTCCGTACTTTGTCGTGTGGTTGCCGAGAATCCAGGTGACGTTACCGGCTATATTGCTTTTCCAAGAGAAGTTGTCGTACGGTCCATAACCCACCAGCCCGGTGAAGCCATTTCCCGCTATCGACGGAACGCGATCGCGCGTGACGGGGTACGGAAGCTGCGGAGTGATCGGGGTTCGGTTGAGGGCAAGCAGGCCGATATTTTCACTCAAGATGGCGCCGTAGCCGAAGTTATAGCGGCCTTCGATTATTAGATTCGATGACGCAGTGTAAACGGCTTGCAAAGTATGCGTCCGTCCCGGCGAATTGCTCGACGTTGTCGAAACTCCGGGCAAACCCGAACCGGAAGAAAATAGCGAGTTGGCATCGATCGACGGTATCTCATCCCGCTGGTACCGGTAATTTCCGCTAAACTTTTCACTGAAACTGTGATCGACCTTGATTACTTCCTGCTGAAAGTTCGCAACGTTTTTGAACCCGGCGATCAAGGTGTTACTGCCGGAATTCGGAAGTGGCAGGTTTCTATAAATAGAATTCACATACTGTAGCGATACGGGATTGATGTTCGTGAGCGTGACCGGACTCGTCGGAGTGCCCGTGATGAAAGTAGTACACGTTGTTCCCGTCCCGGAGGTGCAGATAGGTACCGTGAACTGAAAATCGCGCTGCAGTTGATTAGGCACGGTCGTCGTAAAGATCGGGTATCGAATATCCCTCCGAAACTCCTGAGCAAAGAAAAAGAAAGTTTTGCTCATACGTCCGAAATAGGCATCGTCCGGATCACGTTCCCCGAATTTGAGGAAATAGACCGGGCCGCTGAGGGTCCAGCCGAAGTTGTTATAGCGAAAAGGCTGTCGATTTACTTTCCCATTCTTGTCACGTCCCAAAGTTGCGGGTACAACCGTCAGACTATTCAGCGATGGCGAGTTTGCATTGAATTTTTCGTTACGCACGAACTCAAAAAGACTCCCGTGAAACTTATCGCCGCCACTGCGGGTGATCACGTTTATCTGTCCGCCGCCGCTGCGTCCAGACTCGGCCGGATAGAGCGAGCGAAGCACGCGAAACTCACCGATGGAATCAACGCTGGGATATGCCTGGATCGTAAGGTTCGAACCTCGGTCGGTGATATCGGCGCCATCGACGGTAAACGTGTTCTGGCTGCTCCGGGCGCCATTTACCGAGATGCCCATGATGTTTACGGCTCCGGTCTGTGGATCGGTGGTTCCTACAGAAACACTGTCGTTAAGGTCGTTCGACACGCCGGGGGCGAGAGTGACTAGCTGAACCCAGTTTCTATTATTAAGAGAAAGCTCACGAACCTGATCGCCGTTGATAGTAGTCGAAGATGCCGGCGTACTTAACTCGACCACCAGTGCATCGGCCTGGACGGTTACGGTTTCGGAAATATTGCCGGCTTCAAGCACGACGTCTACATTACGGCGTTGTCCCACGTCGAGTTTTACGTCGGTACTTACCGATTTTTTGAAGTTTGGAGCTTCGGCGGTAACGGTGTATACGCTCACTGGCAGGTTCGGCGCCGAAAATATGCCGTCGTCGTTCGTCTGCAAGGTGCGAACGACGAGAGCATCTTTTGCCGGATCAATGATGGTGATCGTCGCATTAGGGATGCCGGCTCCGCTACCGTCCTTTACAACACCGACGATCGACCCCCCTATCTCTTGTCCAATTGCGAGGCTAGTCAGGCAAAGCGAGACGGTGACCGCAAAGAGAATCGAGATCCATGTTTTTTTGCTTGTCATAAGTGTTCCTTCCTCTTCCCAAAAATTAAAAGTTCAATAGTGCAGGTATAAGAATAATTTAGGTTTTCGGAACTTTATCCAAATTTTCGTTATCGATGCGGACAGAGAGAATCCGCCGACTTCTAACTAAATATTCAAAATGAACAGGTTGTTACGAAAAAGTGAATGCTTGGGATTTTTATAACGTTAAATCTACTATTTGTAAAGCAAGTACGGTGCCCGACGACTTTCGAAGTCATCGCGTTCTTTTTGCCACGAACGCTGGACCGCTTCGGGGGTTTCGCCTCGTTTCACCATGTCTAGGATCTTCCCGTTTACGAGCAGCCGAGCGAACCGGTCTACCTGCCAATCATTCGGATAGAGTTTTCGTAGTGCAGCCGCGATCTCGATTCCCGTCCTGACGGACTCCAGCCGGTCACGGTCCGTGACGATGATATTCACGCCGCTCACTTGTTCGTCCTTGAACACGGACGCGTTCGGCTTGAACCGTATCGGGACAAATCGGACGCCCTTGAGATTTCGCTCGTTCAAATGCATTGCGAGTTTCTGTCCGTCGATCCACGGCGCACCGAGCACCTCGAATGGCGTGTCGGTTCCACGACCGACGCTGACGTTGGTCGTTTCGAGTAACCCGATTCCGGGATACAGCGTCGCCTGCGTCAGCGAACGCATATTTGGCGACGGGTTGATCCAAGTCTGGCCGGTCTCGTCGAACCACATCGCGCGTGACCAGCTCTCCATTTTAATAATTCTCAGGTCGGCACCGATCTTCCGCTCGGTGTTCATCATTTGTCCGAGCTCCCCGATCGTAAGACCGTAGCGAACAGGTATCGTGTGTGCCGCGATGAACGCGAGCTTGTCTTCTTCGGCAAGCGAGCCTTCAACCGAAACGCCGTTGATCGGGTTCGGCCGATCGAGAACATAGACGGGAATATTGGCTTTTGCCGCCTCTTCCATCACGTTTTTTAACGTGGCGGTGTAAGTGTAAAACCGTGCACCGATGTCCTGGATGTCGTAGACGATGGCGTCTAGATCTTTAAGATGTTCGGGCTTAGGCCGTCGCGTTTCGCCGTAGAGTGAATATACGGGCAGGCCTGTCTTATCGTCTTTCGAATCGTCGATCTTCGAGACATCGAGCTCTCCGCGGATGCCGTGCTCCGGTGCGAAAAGCGAAACGAGCTTTACATTCTTTGCTTCGTGCAGCACATCGATCGTCGGCTTACCTGCGAAGTTTCGGCCCGTGTGATTAGTGACAAGACCGATGCGTTTTCCATCGAGATCTTTGAACGCGGTTCGCTCCAGAACGTCGATACCATTGAGCACAGTTTGATTCTTCGGAATAACTGGTAACTGATAACTGATAGCTGATAACTGGCTTTTTCTTTCGACGAACGCCGGAATTTGCGCTGCGACCGCCGCGTTGTATCTGGCCTCGGCATCTCTCCATTTCTCGAGCGGCGTGTCTTCGATCGCTGAGGCAGCGACGGTCGCGACTTTTGCACGCAGCGAAGTTACGTCACCTTTGCCGTCGGGGTGTACGCGATTGGACATGAACACGACGAAGGTTTGCGACGCAGGGTCCATCCAGATCGATGTTCCGGTAAATCCTGTGTGTCCGAATGATCCGAGCGGGAAAAGCTCGCCGCGGTTAGACGAGAACGACGTGTTCATATCCCACCCGAGTCCGCGTGTGGCGCCGTCGACGGATACGACGTAGGGCGTGGTCATGCGAGCGATGGTCTGGGACGAAAGAATTCGGCGGCCGGTGTCAGTACCACCTGCGGTAGCGGGTGGGCTCTTCGATTTTGGATTTTGGATTTTGGATTTTGGATTTGAAGAGAAACTCTCCCGACGGGTCGGGTCTCCGACTGGTGCGATCCCACCGTTGAGAAGCATCTGGCAGTAGCGGGCGAGATCGTCGGCGGTGGCGAAGAGTCCGGCGTGGCCTGCTATTCCGTGCATCCGAAAAGCCGTCGGGTCGTGAACTTGCCCGCGTAAGATTTCATTGCCGATGGTATCGTCGCCCCCAAATTCAGATCCTAGATAGCTATTCTGACCTCGCACATTTTCGGTTGGGGCGATGTTCTGAAGAACAAGAAAAGGATTTGCGTCACCGAGCGCGCCCGAAAACCAAGGTCGTTTCTTGTCCAATTCAGAATAAAAGGTGCTTTCCATCCCAGTGTCTATCAAGACCTCTTGGATGGCAAGATATGCGACTCGGCGTTTTTCGGGATCCACCCGCTCTATAATCTCCCCCAACACAATGAACCCGATATCCGAATAAACAAATCTAGTCCCGGGAGCTGCACGCAACTTCTCCTTCTTCAACGCCACGAGCATCCCGTCCCTGCCCGTCCATTTCTCACCGAGGTCGAAATCGGGCCGGTAACCGGAGGTGTGCGTCAGCAGCTGTTGGATCGTGACTTTCTTTGCTTCCGGATCGTCGATGTCGGGGATGAACTTCCCGATCGTGTCATTGAGCCGCAACTTTCCCTGCTCGACCAGGATCATGATCGACGTCGCCGTCGCGACCGGCTTTGTCAGTGATGCCACATCGAAGATCGTGTCGATCGTCATCTTCTCGACCGTCGGCACGAGTGAGCGATTACCGAAAGCTTTTCGATAGACGATCTTTCCCTTGTGTCCGACGATGACGACGGCCCCGGGAAGTTTCTTATCCGCGATATCGGCGTTGACGAGCTGCTCGATCTGGTTGAGCTTCGCCGCGTTCATCCCGACGGTGTGCGGGGCGGCGAGCGGGAGGCCTTGGGCGCTAGCGATTGCGGAGAAAATCACCGCCGAGACGCAGAGACGGAGAGAGGAAAAGAAACCTTTAGGAAGCGCAAAGTGAGATTGAGCAGAAATCAGTGAGGTGGTAACGGACATAAAAATTCTTCTTCTCCGCGTCTCCGCGTCTCGGCGGTGAATGGCTATCTCTTAGCCTTCAGCTCCTTCTCTCTTTCAACGAAACTGTCCTTGCACAACGACACGAACTCTTTCCCGATCGGCGAGAAATGTCCGCCTCGCAAACGTGCGAGTCCGAGTTCCCATTTGATCTCAGCGCCTTCGATAAACCACGAGGTGAGTTTCCCGTCGCGTATGTCGCGGGCTACGCTCTTTGCTCCGGCCATCCCGACGCCTAAAGCATTTCCGACCATCTGTGTGATCGCTTCCTGTCGCGAAAGCTCCATAGTGATGTTCGGTTTCACATTCGCCGCTGAAAAAAACTCGTCGATCATCCGCCGCGTGTTACCGCCCTGTTCGCCAAGTATCAGACGCTCGCCGGCAAGCGTCGCAGCGCTGATGTACTTCTCTTTCGCAAGCGGATGCTTTGGATGACCGATCGCCACGATCTCGTCGGAGAAGAGAGATTCCGTCGTGATATTTGTGTTATCGACCGGCAGCGATACAAATGCACTGTCGATCTCCCCGTGCATGATCTTGTCGACAAGCCGCTCACTCGTCCCCGACGACACGGACAGGTCAGCGTTTGGAAATTTCCCTTTGAGCAAGTGAATGATCCCTGGAAGCTGATGCATCGCGAAGGTTCCCGAAGCCGCACCGATCCGCAGACGTCCGTACTCCGCCCCCGCGATCTCCGCTATCTCGGCAACAGCCGAATCGTGTTCGCGAAGTATCTTTCGCGCCCGTTCAAGCAAACATTCACCGGCCTCGGTCAGGATCACCCGCCGCGGTGTTCGTGTGAACAACTGAAGCCCGACCTCGTCCTCGAGCTGCCGGATCTGCATCGAGATCGCGGCCTGAGTCACGTTTACGCGCCGTGCACCGGCTGTGAAGGTTTTCGCCTCGGCGATCGCGAGAAAAGCTTTGAGCTGTCTGATTTCCATCTTTTTAATGCGAAGTGCGGATTGCGCGATTCCGTATGCTGCCGTCCGAGAATTGCAAACTATGATTGTTGGACCGTGTTAGGCGTGCTAGCTACGAATTCCGCATTCCGCGTCCCGCCTCCGCAGTCATATCATCACGCATGCTTATTGAATACATAAAATCCGGTAAGTTTGATTATAAGTCAAGTTTAGCCAAGAATAATTTCTGAATGGCCGCAAGCTCCACGAATCCCATACGAAAGCGAACCTCCCACCAGCTGTTTCTCGGCGTGGACGGCGGCGG
>JANPJL010000014.1:0-2368 GCA_031425495.1 Acidobacteriota bacterium | reverse complement strand
GTGAGCGTCGGACACGCCGAGCCGCGCGTGAACAAGGCCTGGATCGATCAAGTGAACACGATCGCGCACACGTCGACGCTGTACGCGAACGGACCACAGGGCGATCTCGCTGAAAAACTCGCCGAGATCTCGCCGGGCAATCTTAAGAAGTCGTTCTTCACGAACAGCGGAACCGAGGCGGACGATACGGCGATCCTCGCGGCAAAGCTTGCGACAGGGAATCATGAGGTCGTCGTGCTTCGCCACAGTTATGCCGGCCGGAGCGCGACAGCGCTTTCGAGCATCGGGCATTCGAATTGGAAACCGATGGCGTCGCAGGTACCGGGATTTGTACACGCGCACGCGCCGTATTGCTATCGATGCCCGTTCAACGCGACGCCGGAGAACTGCGGACTTGCGTGTGCTAACGATGTGGAGGAGTTGATCCGGACGACGACGACCGGCGAGATTGCCGCCTTCATGTCCGAGACGATCCTCGGCGTCGGCGGATTTATTGTCCCGCCGAAAGATTATTTCAAACGTGTTCACGAGATCACGAAAGATCACGGCGGACTATTCATCTCCGACGAAGTGCAGACCGCGTGGGGGCGCACGGGCGACAAGTGGTTTGGCATTGAGCACTATGGAGTGGAGCCCGACATCATCACCTCCGCAAAGGGAATGGGTAACGGCGTGCCGATCGGCTGGACGATCGCGACGCCCGAAGTCGCCGATGCGTTTCCCGGATTGACGTTCTCGACATTCGGCGGAAATCCCGTCTCGATGGCCGTCGGGCTCGCAGTGATCAAGGTGATCGAAGAAGATGATCTGCGAACGAACTGTCGGGTAGTCGGCGATTATTTTCATGATCAACTGCTTGGGCTGCAGACGAAGTATCCGATCATTGGCGAAGTTCGGGGAATGGGGATCATGCAGGCGATCGAACTTGTAAAAGATCCCAAAACGAAAGAGCCTTTCCCCGAAGCAGTATTGAAAGTTTTCGAGGAAACCAAGCGCCAAGGCGTGCTGATCGGCAAGGGCGGATTGTACGGCAACGTTATACGAACCGGCCTGATGCTGAATTCTTCTACTGACACTGTGGACGAATTGATCAGGGCACTCGATGCCGGCCTTGCGACCTGCTGAACAGAATGGATAGATCCTCACCCTCAACAGCGGAATCTCCCGACGAACGATCACCGTTTTGGTGGCTGCGTTGGGTGCCGACGACCGTCGTCTCGGTCCTGGTCCTCTATTTTCTCTACGTCGTCGGCAGTGTCGCGATCGTTCCCGTTCTCGCGTCATTCGCCGTGGCCTACCTGCTGAATCCGATCGTATATCAAGCCGAAATACGCGGCCTCTCGCGGACGATGGCCTCGATCGTCGCGATCCTGCTTGTCGGACTGGTTATATCGGCGTTTCTCGCGTACGTCGTTCCGGAACTGTGGGCGGAAAGCTCAAAGGCCGGTACCAAGATCGCGGAGAGTTTCTCCCCGGAAAATGCGGCAAGACAGCGGGAGATGTTGAGGCGTTATTCTCCAGCTCTCGAACGCGTCGCGGGCGAGCGCATTGAAAAGTTCTTGAGCGATCCGATGACGGTGATCAGCTCGTCCACCTCTACCAAGACGACGACAACCACGCCCGACGGAACTGAGATAACGACTGGAGCCGACGATGAATCGACACTTCTGTCGACAGTCGCGTCGTCACTCGACTTACTGCTCGTTCCGTTTTTTGTTTTTTATATCCTCGTCGATTTTCAGAAGTGGCGCGATTCGCTGGAGATTCTGATCCCGCCCCGCTTTCGGGAGCCATTTAGTCGATTGTTCGATGAATCAGGTCGGATCCTGGAATCGTATGTCCGCGGTCAGTTGCTCATCGGCATAATCATGGCCGTTTTCTACGCCATCGGATTTTGGTTCCTCGGCGTACCGGCCTGGGCGGGCATCGCCATGATCGCGGGATTGTTGAATGCGATCCCATATGTGGGGACGATCCTTGGCGTAATTTTGGCCGGCGGATTCACGGTCGCGGCCGGCGGCGGATGGTGGGATGTTGGAGCGGTCCTAGGCGTTTTTGTCGCGGTGCAAACCCTGGAGGGCTATGTGCTAACTCCACGCATCCTCGGCGGACGCCTGAATCTGCACCCCATGGCCGTCTTCCTGTCGTTGCTGATCGGGGGTAAACTTTTCGGCCTGCTCGGCGTGGTGCTCGCGATCCCGGCAATTGCGATCGGTAAGGTATTTTTCAAGTTTCTCCGCGAGCTTTATCAGGCTTCTCATTTCTATCACGTCGGAGAGCACGACCACCCGATGGACGCCCCAAGTCCGCTTATCGAGGAACGCATCGCCGATGCAGCAGAGACAGTGCTTGCCGAACAGGTGGGCAT
>JANPJL010000013.1:0-6286 GCA_031425495.1 Acidobacteriota bacterium | reverse complement strand
CCCGGTATTTTGAATGCGAAGTGGGCTAACGTCCCAAAAGCCGCGATTGGTCATTACGAAAATGGACTAAAGCTTGTCCGCGGCGGGAACGACCGAGGTGCCTCGTCGGAGTTTGGTCTAGCCGTTGAAATCTGGCCTGCGTTTGCACCCGCACACACAGAGATCGGTCGAATCGCGCAGCGGGCGGGGAACCTCGTCGCATCGATCAAGGCCTGGACCACGGCGATTCGATATGACAAATCGGACTTTGAAGCTCACCTTAATCTTGGCATCGCGTACCTCAACCTGAAAAAATACGTTGAAGCCGAGAATGCGTTGGTTAACGCCGCACATCTCGACCCCACAGCGATTACGCCTCATTACTACCTCGGGATGCTTTTCGTGCTGAAGAACGATCTGAACATCGCGCAGAAAGCATTCGAAACAGCCAGGGAACTCAAGGGGGGCAAAAGTCTCCCGAACATCCACAAATATCTCGGCCGGATCTATAAGAAAAAAGACATGGAGAAGGAAGCTATCCGCGAATTGGAAACCTATCTCAAGCTTGCACCGGCGGCAGAGGATGCCGAAAAAGTCAGAAAGGATATTTCTGAATTGAAAGCGAAGACTATCAAGAATGCCTTCGTTTGAGCGGATCTACCGGGACTCGGTACACAATATCATCCGCTTGCAGACCGACTCGCCTGAGGGCGAGCTGCTTGCGCGTCTCGTCGACACCGCAGAGTTTCAGCGGCTGCGACGTGTACGCCAGCTCGGGCTCGCGCACTTCGCATACCAAGGTGCCGAGCATTCTCGTTTTACTCACAGCCTTGGTGCCTATCATCTCGCCACCCGTATCCTCGGAAAACTCAAAAGCAAGTACGATATCTCTCCTGAAGACCAGATCGCCGTCCGTGTCGCCGCACTTCTTCATGACGTCGGGCACGGTGCGTTTTCTCACGTTTTAGAAACGATCCTCGGCTTCCATCATGAAGATTTCACGGTCGAAACCGTGATGAGCTCGGAAACCGAGGTCGGTATATTGCTTGATCAGTACTCGCCGGAGCTCGCCCCGCGCGTCGCCGACATCATCCGCGGAACATTTCGTCCGATGGCTCTCGCTCAGCTCGTCTCGTCGCAGCTCGATGTCGATCGCATGGACTACCTGCTTCGCGACTCGTTGATGACTGGTGTGAAGTATGGCGTTTTCGATCTCGAATGGATCATCAAGTCGATCGAGATCAACGAAGCGGATGATCAACTCTACGTCTCAGCCCGAGGCCTTTACGCGGTCGAAGATTACCTGCAGGCAAGATACTACATGTTTCGACAGGTTTATTTTCATCGAACGCTGCGGGCTGCCGAAACGATCCTTCATGCTCTCCTCCGACGGGCACTCTACCTGTTCGCCGGCTCAAAGCCGGTCTGGCACGCTCCCGGTACCGCGTTCGAACGGATACTGAGCGGAGAGAAGTTAAGCTTGAAGGAGCATTTGGAACTCGATGATTCGGACGTCATCTACTACATCAAGCAATGGCAGAGTTCGAGCGATATGATCCTCGCCGACCTTTCGAAACGGTTTCTGAATCGTCGTCTTTTCAAAGCATTCGATCTCGACATGCCCGAGGCCGAACGGGAGCGATTTATCGCCGAGGCTCGCCAACTGGTAGAGCGGCACGGGTTCGACCCGGATTATTATTTTGTTGAGGACAAGGCGGGTGATGTTCCCCACTACTTTTACACCAGCGACCGGTCAAAGCCAAAAAATCTCATTTATGTTGAAGACGGGTTTTCACAGCCGACGATCCGAGAGATCTCCGAAGTGAGCAGCGCGGTCCGCGGTCTGCAAGCGGAGTATCGCATCCATCGCGTATGTTTCCCCTCCGAACTCGAAGACGAGATCGCGAGATTTTATCACCGGTGACCTGCTCCACTATGCCGTTCTTTAAGGCTTCGGTGCTCATCAGCATTCTAGCTGCTTGCTTCTCTGCGACGATCGCACAACGGATCGCGATGATCACACCTGACAGTTCCGCACGCGACCTTGAATACGCAAGGAATCTCGCCGAACACTTCCCGTCTACGGTCAGAGTTCTCGATGGAGGAATGGCCGATGCTGCATTCCGTTCGATCAACGCGCCTCGTCCATTCAATATGACGGTTGGCGAAGGGCGGGCGGCATCGATTGTAACTGGCTGTGATTTCCTTGTCCTGATTCGAACGGCGACTCAGCGTCGAACGTCATCCGCGCGACCGGAATACTACGAGTCTTTCGCAGCGATCTATCTGGTCAGTGGGCGGACGGGCGAACTTCTGCTTTGGCGGTTAATTACTTTCGATGGCAATGTACCGGAGACGGCCGACCGTGCCCTCGCCGACTCCGTGAAAGCGACGGCCGACGTTCTGATCAACAGCATAAAGAATCGAGCGAGCCACGAAACCCCTGCCGAGATCGAAGTAGTTCCGCCCGAGCATTCTTCCGCGGCCGTGGGATTAAAACCTCCGATCCCGTATCGCCGCATCAAACCCGAATACACTTCGACTGCCTATCTTTACGACATTCGTGCGACCGTTGAGATCGAAGCCGATATCGGATCCGACGGCGCCGTCCTCGCAACTCGGATCGTACGCTGGGCAGGCTATGGGCTCGACGAGGCATCCGACAAAGCCGTGCGTGCGATGAACTGGCGACCGGCCATGCGAAATGGCAAGCCTTTGCCGATGCGCGTTTTGCTGCGATACAATTTCACGAAAGTGGACAGTGATCGATAGGCTTTTCGTCCACTGGCTCCACGGCCGCCTTCAATGAAATATATCCGAGCCACCATCAAGGTTTTTCTTTTCATTTTCGCGACACTCGGCTTGTACGGCATCTGGTTCGCATTTGCCTTCTTCGTTCCGAACAAAGTTTACTGGCGCCAGCTCGCTTTTGGATATTGGTCGAAGAGTTTTGTCGCGATCTCGGGAATGGAAATCGAGGTCATAGGCGTTCCGCCGCCGCCTCCATTCTTTCTTGTCTCAAACCATCTGAGCTACGTCGATATCGCGCTACTCCGTGCCGTGGCAAAAGGCGTATTCGTGGCAAAGAGCGAAGTGAAGGATTGGTTTCTCGCTGGACGGATCGTGAGTGACATGGGCGTGATCTTTATCGATCGAAAAAACCGTCGCGATATTCCCCGAGCCGGTGCCGAGATCATTCGCCGGCTGGACGACGGCGAAGGTGTCATCGTCTTTCCGGAAGGCACGAGCACCAAGGGCGAGGACATCCTGCCGTTCAATTCGTCGTTTCTCGAGTTCGCTGCAAAAACCGACCTCCCCGTTTCATATGCGTTGATCAGCTACCGCTCTCCCGAGGGAGAACCACCGGCAAGCACGATGGTTTGCTGGTGGGAAGACATCAGTTTCATGGCGCATTTGTTTCGCCTCTTCACCCTGCCACGGTTTACCGCGATACTTGATTTCGGCGAGGAGAGCATCGTCAATCCGGATCGGAAGCTTCTCGCCGCGGAGCTTCACCAGCGTCTAAAAGAGAAATTCATCCCCGTGATCTGACAAAATTGGACCTTTTTCGTCCCATATATCCTCAGCTCGTCACACTTTCCTTTGCTCATCGGCTCGGTCAGCTTAAAATTTAAGGACCAAAGATACGGCATATTCCCGAAGTTTCAAGGAGTTCACTTAATGCACAAGACTTTAGTTCGATCTATAACGGCCGCCGCCGTTTTGTTTTCGCTATGCTTCACGGCGTTCGCCCAGGGCAAGGGCTTTGATACAAAGCGCATGGAGACAACGGCGGACGCCTGTAACGATTTCTTTCAGTACGCTAACGGCACCTGGCTGAAGACGACGGAGATTCCCGCTTCGGAATCTCGTTGGGGCAGCTTTAATATTCTCGCCGACAATAACAACGCGATGCTTAGGACCGTGTTGGAAACGGCAGGCAAGAGCAAATCGCCCGAGGGAAGTGACGCACAACTCATCGGTGATTTCTATTCGACGTGTATGGACGAAGCGTCCATCGAACGCTCGGGACTAACACCCGTCAAGTCGTACCTTGACCAGATCGCAGCTATCAAGACAGCAGACGATGTCGAACGTCAGATCGCAGCACTTCATAACGCTGGTCTTCCGGCGGTTTTCGGTTTCGGAGCCGGAGCCGATCTGAAGAATTCAAACGTGGTATTGATAAACGCAGGACAGTCCGGATTGTCACTTCCCAACCGCGACTACTACACAAACACGGATGAAAAGTCGGTCGAGACCAGGACAAAGTTCGTCGAGCATATGACGAACATGTTCAAGCTGCTCGGCGACTCACCCGAAGCTGCCGCTGCCAACGCCGCGACCGTTCTCGAGTTCCAGACGCGGCTCGCAAAGGCATCGCTGACGAATGTCGAACGACGCAATCCCGATAACAACTACAACAAGGTCACCCTCGCGGCCGTGGCCGAGCTTACGCCAAACTTTTCGTGGACAGAATACATGACGGCGCGCTCGGTTCCGGCGGTGACGGAAATGAACGTTGCCCCTCCGAAGTTCTTCGCTGAAGTTAACACGATGCTCACAGAAGTGCCGGTTGAGAGCTGGAAAACGTACTTCCGCTGGATGGCCCTCAATGCGGCGGCTCCGATGTTGTCGTCCGCGTTTGTCTCAGAGAACTTCAACTTCTTCGGACGCTACCTTGCTGGACAGAAAGAGCAGCAGCCCCGCTGGAAACGCTGCGTCCAGCAGACAGACGGTACACTTGGCGAGGCCCTCGGAATGGAATACGCACGTCGCGCATTCAAGCCCGAAGCAAAGGCCCGGATGAATGATCTGATCGACAACCTGATGGCAGCGATGAAGGATCGGATCAACAACCTCGAGTGGATGAGCCCGGCGACCAAGAAGGAAGCTCAGAACAAGCTTGCAACATTCAAGCGAAAGATCGGCTATCCTGACAAGCTTCGTGGGTTTAAGGGCCTGAAGATAGACAATAAATCGTACGTCGGAAACGTAATGCGATCCGGCCAATTCCAGACCCGACGAAATTTCGCGGATCTGGGAAGCCCACGCGATAAGACAAGATGGCCGTATTCACCCACGACCGTGAACGCGTCGTATTCGAGTATCAACAACGACATCACCTTCCCCGCTGGAATTCTGCAGCCGCCGTTCTTCAATTTCGAAGCCGACGATGCGATCAACTACGGCGCGATCGGTGGTGTGATCGGACACGAGATCAGTCACGGATTTGACGATTCGGGTAGCCGCTTCGATGCGGAGGGTAACTTGAAGATGTGGTGGACACCGGACGACCGCAAGAATTTCGAAGAGCGAGCGGCCTGCGTCGCCGGTCAGTGGGACAAGTATGAGGTCCAACCGGGCGTCTTCATGGTCGGCAAGCTCGCGCTCGGCGAGAACATCGGCGACTTCGCGGGACTTTCGATCGCATACGACGCGTTGATGAAATCTCTCGAGGGGAAATCGCGACCCGCGCCGATCGACGGCTTTACACCGGAGCAGCGATTCTTCCTCGGATGGGCTCAGGTTTGGGCTTCGAAGTATACGACCGCGGCTGAGATCCTGCAGGCGAAGAACGGCCCGCACTCACTTCCCCGTTGGCGTGTGAACGGACCTCTCTCGAATATGCCGCAATTCGCAAAGGCATTCGGATGCAAGCAGGGTCAATCCATGGTCCGTGAGAATGCGTGTTCGATCTGGTAACCAGACCGACAACTTAATGAGAATGGCTGTCTGAAAAGGCAGCCATTTTTTTTCGCCTATTCCCATCGGAATGTCGGCGCAAGGACGAACCGGTCCTGGATTTCCCCGGGATTATGACCTCGAGCCAAGTCTATCTGCTTACGAATCGCCTCGGTCGTATCAAATGCCTCCGTCCTATGAATTGCCTCCGACTTATGAATTGCCTCCGTCTTTAGACGGAGGTGCCATGTACCCGCAAGGAAGGCTTTAGCCATCTCTAAAGACGGTTTCGTTGTCAAGACACAGCTGTTCCGTGGCGCCGAAATAGCGTCGAGGAAATGTTCGGGTTGTGACAATGGATTCGTTCATGACTTAGTTTTTATTTTTATTTTTGTCCGAAGCGTGGCGTCGGACGTATCGAGTAAAGCACGCCGTGGCTCACTCGTTCATCTCTTCGGGTATTTTAGCGAGGACACGTTTCTCAAGTCCTCTTCCCGTGATGTCTGGATCCGCTCTTCTTCATTTACGAAGAAGGTTGGCTGGCCCAATCAAAACAAACGGTCATTGCAGACCTTGGCTAAAACGGGCATTGCCAACTGTGCGGCCACGCTGATCAAACTCC
>JANPJL010000012.1:0-3987 GCA_031425495.1 Acidobacteriota bacterium | reverse complement strand
ATCACGCCGTGCTACCTGCAGACGAAAGGCGATCTGCTCTGGAATCTTGCGATCGATGATCTGAACATCGATTGGCGCGGCGGAACCTTCCGAGCTAAAGCCTTCTACAGTGAGGCGAACGGATCGCCAACCTTCCTCATCGACGCGCCTTCATATTTTCACCGCGATTCGATCTACGGATACGTCGAAGATTACGAGCGATTCGCTCTGTTCAATCGTGCGGCCCTCGCGCTTCTGAAGCGTATCGGAGCGGCTCCCGACATCGTTCACCTTAACGACTGGCATTGCGGATTCGCGGCTGTCGAGCTAGCATCCGCCCGCCGTTGGGACCCGTACTGGCGAAATACTCGCACCGTATTCTCGATTCATAATATGGCGTACCAGGGAGGTTTCGGCATGGGCGAACTGCCGGAGCTCGGCTTTGGATCCGACCTTGCGAGAAATGCTTTCGCTTTTAATGGCTATGCATCGGCGATGAAGGGCGGTCTGGAAACGTCGGACACTCTCTCGACCGTTTCGCGCCGGTACGCGCAGGAGATTCAGACGTCCGAGAACGGATACGGCCTCGAATGGTTAACGCGTCAGCGTGCTAACCGATTGATCGGGATCACGAACGGCGTCGACTACGAAGTTTGGAATCCGTCCACCGACGAAGAGATAGCCGCTCATTTTAACATCGATGATCTCTCAGGTAAGCGTGAATGTAAGCGTACACTTCTCGAAACGTTTTCGCTCCCCATTGATCTCGACAGACCGGTTCTAGCAAACATCACGCGACTAACTGCTCAGAAGGGAATTGATCTCATGATGCAGGTCGCGGCCCAGATTCTGGATGCCGGTGCATACATCATTTCCCTTGGTTCGGGCGAGAAACGTTACGAAGACTTCTGGCAGAGTCTGCGTGATTACGCGCCGCGCCAAGTCGGCGTTTACCGCGGATATAACGAGGAGCTCGCTCACCGGATCGAAGCGGGGGCGGACATGTTCATGATGCCGTCGAAGTTTGAGCCGTGCGGATTGAATCAGATGTATTCGCTGCGTTACGGGACTGTGCCGATCGTCCGGGCGGTCGGGGGCCTTGACGATACCGTACAAGATTTCGACGCGGTGAATCGGAGTGGCAACGGGTTCAAATTTGGTCCATACCAAGCGGACAGATTTCTTGAAAAGATCTACGAGGCGCTTTTTACTTATGCTGATCCTGACTCGTGGAAACAGATCCAGCGAAACGGAATGGCGGTAGACAACTCATGGGAGAACGCCGCAAGAAAGTATGTTGAGCTGTACGAATGGACAAGGAATTAGAGACTCAATTTCAAGTGGATGACGACATCCCGATTGATAATTGAGAGTTGATAATTGATAATTGGTTCTTCCGGGGAGATATCTTAGATGGCCTTTTAGGTTGCGATGGATAACTCTCGAAAAAATGTCCTGAGGGATAAATCATATGCATTCTCGCTCCGAGCAATTAACTTATGTAAGTACCTGACGAAACGGAAAGGGGAATACATACTTTCGAAACAGGTTCTTCGTTCCGGGACTTCCATCGGAGCAAACATCGCCGAGGCCAGCCAGGCGCAATCGCGTGCGGACTTCATTAGCAAACTGTCGATAGCACTGAAAAGAGCTGTTGAGACGGAATACTGGTTAAGCCTGCTTCGGGATTCGACGTGTATTTCAGAGAATGGAGCGGAATCCATGCTCCGTGACTGCAGGGAGCTAATAAAGATGCTCACCGCGATCATCAAGACCTCCAAGAAGAGAAACCCGTGACTATCAACTATCAATTTTCAACTGTCAATTAAATGATAATAGTTATTATTGGAGCTCAGTGGGGCGACGAGGGAAAAGGAAAGGTCGTCGATCTGCTCGCCGACCGTTTTGATGTTGTCGCTCGTTATCAAGGCGGACACAACGCCGGGCACAGCGTCTATGTCGGCGAAAAGGCCTTCGTTCTGCGCCTGCTCCCGTCAGGTATTATCCACGAAGAGTGTGTCTGCGTGCTCGGCAATGGAATGGTCATCGACCCGAAGGCTTTCTTCGAGGAGATCGATCAGATGACTGGGCAGGGAATTTCGATCACGCCCGAACGTCTCAAGGTTTCATCCCGTGCGCATTTGATCATGCCGTACCATCGAGCTCTCGATCACACTTCGGAAGAGCGGCTCGGCAACGAGAAGATCGGAACGACGCTCCGTGGTATCGGCCCCGCGTACGAAGACAAAGCGGGCCGTCGGGGAATTCGCGTTGCGGACGCGATGTCGCCGGACGTTCTTAAAATGCGTATCGAGCGAAACCTCGAAGAGGCCAACCGGATAATCGAGCTTTACGGCCAGCAGCCGCTGAGCGCGGAAGATATTCTGAGCGAGATCGAGCCTCTAGTCGAGCGCCTGCGCCCGTTCGTATCGGAGACGTCGCATTTTCTCGCCGAGGCGCGGAAACAGAAAAAGAAGATCCTGTTGGAAGGAGCTCAAGCGACGCTGCTCGATGTCGATCACGGTACGTATCCGTACGTCACATCATCGAACCCGACAGCGGGTGGTGCATCGGTCGGAGCGGGAATACCGCCTCATCATATAACCGGTGTTCTCGGTATCGTGCGGACCTACGCGACACGCGTTGGTGAGGGGCCCTTCCCGACCGAAATGTTGGATGCGGAAGAAGACATGGCGAACCTGATCCGCAAGCGCGGGAACGAGTACGGGTCGGTGACAAAGCGACCCCGGCGATGTGGTTGGTTCGACGCAGTTGCGACCCGTTATGCGGCCGAGCTCAACGGATTTGATTCCATCGCTCTTACGAAACTCGATGTGCTCGATGCACTCGATGAGGTGAAGGTTTGCATCGGGTATGAGATCGAAGGGAAGCGGGCTGACACTTTTCCCGCGGTCTCTCACGATTTGCGTTCGATCAAACCTATTTACGAAACTCTGCCCGGCTGGAAAAGCGATACGGAAGGAACCACAGTTTTTGAAGAGCTTCCAGCGAACGCCAGGAGATATGTAGAATTTCTCTCCGAGCAGATCGGAGTCGAGATTGGCCTCATCTCCACCGGCCCCGAACGCGATCAGACGATCATCCTGAAAGACTCCGTAATGGAGGGATGGTTTAACTAGTGCGAAGTGCTAAGTGGTAAGTGAAAGATGCAAGGGCGTTCTTCACTTACCACTTACCACTAACCGTTTAGCACTAATCTTATGGAAGTTGTCGTCGTCCAATTCGATCCCGCCTATGCGAAGCGTTTTGCAGAACTCAATTACCACTGGATTGCAGAGACCTACGGTATCGAACCGCACGACCGGGAGATTCTGGATCATCCTTACGATCAAGTGATCGCTCGGGGCGGAGAGATATTTTTTGCCCTCTTGGGCGAAGACGTTGCGGGAGCGGTTGCCATGGTTCCGTATGGGGATGATGGATTTGAGCTGACGAAAATGGCGGTCGATCCCGAATTTCGGGGCCACGGTGTCGGGGGCAAGCTCATGCAGGCGTGCATAGATTTTACAAGAGCCCGGAGCCGCCAGAGGATCATTCTCGAGTCGAACACGAAACAAGTACCCGCCATTGAGCTGTATCGGAAGTTCGCGTTCACGGAAGTCCCGCTCGACCCGAACTCGCAATACCTTCGTGCGAATATTCGAATGGAACTCGTCGTGAGTTGAACCTGTCGGCTGGCGCTTGGTTTTGGTTGTTCGCGCTCGCGAATCCACCCGGCTCAATGTTGTGGCGGAGGTCATCTGCAGAAAGCGGACCACGGAACACACGGAACACACGGAACAAGAACACGGAAAGAAGCCTGGGTTGGTCAACTGCCATGGCGAATCCCCAACTTGCCATCGTCTAGTTCAGATTGTAAAATTTGCATTCGGTTTGAGAGCCTACTATTTCCCAGGCACTTGAAACCGTGTGGTCCGATAGCTCAGTCGGTAGAGCAAATGGCTTTTAACCATTGGGTCCCTGGTTCGAGTCCAGGTCGGATCACCA
>JANPJL010000011.1:0-25698 GCA_031425495.1 Acidobacteriota bacterium | reverse complement strand
AGCGTGATGACAGCGATCTCAGGTGGAACGCGCCAGCGTAGCGGGATCACACTCGTCCCAACGCCGCTTGTGACATAAACGTGTTTGCCATCGACCGCCGCGTGCCCATCCATAAATCTCGGATCGTTAAATGGAGCGAATGGACCGAAGATCGGGAAGTTTATCTGTCCGCCGTGGGAATGGCCGGCGAACATTATCGAAATTCCCTGGGGCGCAGTCAGCAACGAATCGGGATTGTGCGTGATCGCGATGATATTGCGCTTATCGGCGATCGCGTCGTACGGCTCCGATGGCACGCGACGATTCTTCCAGAGATCTTCGATGCCCCATAGCCTGACAGTTTCGCTTCCTGCCTGGATCTCTGCGACTTCGTTGTTTATTACGGTTATGCCGACGCGCTCGAGCTCGGCGTGGAGCTTCTGCTCGTTGTGATACCAATCGTGATTGCCGATGATTGCGTAGACGCCAAGCTTAGCTTTGAACCCCACGAGGTTATCGGCGATCTCGTTTGCCGGGATCTTGAGTTGCGTTCCGTCCACGCCCTCTGGCGGATTGCGAACACGGCCTCGTCCTGACTCTGAGACATAGTCACCAAGGAGGACGATCAGATCGGCGTTCTGTTCATTGGCTTTCTCTACGACCATCCTCAGGCGTTCAGGCGGCGCATAATTCGAGCCCGTATGGATATCGGAGATCGCGACGACCTTGAATCCGTTGAGCTCCGGACTCCAGTTCGGCACCGTCAAAGTTTCTTCTACGACGACAAATTGCCGTGGCTCGATGAAGTAAGCGTAAGCGACCAGCGACCCGACGATAATCACGATCGTCAGCAACGCAAGCCCGACTCTCTTTAGCCACTTTTTCATCCGTTCACCGTGATTGGAAATACTCGCTCCATCGACGATCGACCAGGTTTATCGTATCGGGGTGAGCGTCAACTTCTTTCGGATACCAAGGCTTCGTCCTCGCATCGATGACTATCGGCCCACTGTAGCCGATGTGATTATTTTTCACGGTCGTGTCTTTCGCGTGGATGTCGATGGCCGGATCGAAACGGGTCCAGGTCGCCCAAAGGAACTTGTCCGTCGAAAGCGCGTGATCTGCGTTGTCGTGGATGACGACGACCTGCCAATCGTCAAACACACCCGCGCCCGCCAGTCGCTTCCCGAGATCCGGTTCGCTCTCGTACGTTGCACCTTCGACGACGAGGCAACCGCCGCAGAAAACCTCGGCCCTCGTCGCACCGGCTGGAAGTTCGCCGCGGAACTCGCGCTGTAGTTCCCTTCTCGCTTCGCCGACGCCCATCAGGATCGCTTTGCTGCCGTGATTGATCTTGCCGCTCGCGTAGTCGAGTGTGTCGAATGCAGTCTGGCTAAAAATAAACAGGTCGCGATGCCAATCTACACGTGCGAGTATGTACTCGAAGAGAGATTGGAAATCGCGAAGATCCTGAAGCGTGTCAGTCAGTAGCAAAAACTTCGTAAGCGAAAGTTGTCCCTCGCCTAAGATACGAAAGCCTGCCGAGAGAGCCTCCCGTGCGTAACGCTCTTTTACGACGGCCGCCGCAAGCGAGTGAAAACCCGTCTCGCCATAGCTCCAGAGATCGCGAACTGCGGGCATCACAACCGGAAACAGCGGCGAGAGCAGCTCCTGCAAATAATCGCCGATAAAGAAATCTTCCTGCCGCGGTTTTCCGACGACAGTCGCGGGATAGATAGCGTCCTTGCGATGAAAGACCGCATCGGCATGGAACACGGGATAGTCGTGCGTCAGCGAATAGTAGCCGTAGTGATCACCGAACGGTCCTTCCAATTGTTGCTCGTGCGGGGGGACGTGGCCGACCAATGCGAATTCGCAATCGGCAAGTACGCGGTGATGCTTCGTGATCGGGTTATCTGTCGTCCTGATCTTTCCACCTGCGAGAAGCGACGCGAGCATCAGTTCCGGAACGTCTTCCGGCAGCGGTGCGATCGCGGATAGCATCAACGCCGGAGGACCGCCGAGAAAAACCGTCACGGGCAGAGCTTCGTTACGCTCCTCGGCCTCATGATAATGAAACCCGCCGCCTTTTCCGATCTGCCAGTGCATGCCGGTCGTTGTCGCGTCATAACGCTGCATCCGATAGATACCGAGGTTGTGCTTGCCGCTAGTCGGGCTCTCGGTATAGACAAGCGGCAGCGTATTGAAATGCCCGCCATCCTCGGGCCAAAGCTGTAGGAATGGAATCGCCTCGAGATCCGGGCTTGATTGACGTGACTGGAGGATCGGTGCGTTACGCGTGCTTTTCGTTCCGAGCTTCAGAGCCTTCAAGCCCATGTCGCGAAAACTCCAGAGTTTCTTCGGTGTCGGCGGGAGCAGGGTCTCGACCATATGCACGGCACGCTGGACGAATTCCTGCGGTGCTTTTCCAAATGCCAGATCGATCCGCTTGATTGTTCCGAAGAGGTTTGTAACAACGGGAAACTGCGAGCCTTTTACGTGGGTAAATAAAAGAGCCTTTCCCTGTTGTTCGATCACGCGGCGGTGGATCTCAGCGATCTCGAGGTATGGGTCGACTTCTGCCGTAATCTCGATAAGTTCATTCTCCTTATCGAGTGATCTGAGGAAAGAGCGCAGGTCAGGATGCATTGGGGATATTTAAACACAATGAAGGTGGAAACACCTATGCGGCTTTGCCGCCCGATGAGCGGAAAGGCTGTGCCTTTCCGATTGGGCCTACAAACCTTTGAGGCTCCGCCTCCAGTGGAGGCATAGCCTCCGGATAATTTGGTGCTAGACGGTGAGCCAGAGGCTCACCGCTCATCATGGCGGCAAAGCCGCGTGCACTTAAGGGACATCCGACCTTCGAAGCGTCGGACTCTCGATATTCAGTTCCTCGACCTTGAGAACGTCGATCTTCATATTCGGAAATCGCTTGGCTAGATCGTCTTTGAAAACAGCGTAGTCACCGACGATTATCAGATCTCCGTTGTAAAGATGTTTCGAGGCAAAGTCCTTCACGCTGGCCGGAGTGACCGCAGTGACCTTCGCCATGTATTTATTCAGCTCGGCTGCCGGAATCCCAAAGCTGTAGAGATCCGCCAGAGCACTTGCGAGCCCACGAGTAGTTTCAAGATTCTGTCCAAACCCGCCTGTCAAAACTAGTCGGCGCGGATTTAGCTCCGTCTCAGCAGCATCCGTCGCCGCCAATCGCTTCACTTCCCCAAGTACAAGCTCTGCAACCTCCGCTGCAGATTCATTCTTAGTCTGTGTCCTGGTGCTGAAGTTTACATTTTGCCCCCGCCAACCGAACGAACTCCCGGCCCCATAGCTGAGTCCACGTTTGATTCGAATCTCTTGATTGAGACGGGAGGAATAGCCTCCGCCGAGTAGAGAGTTTAGGACCGATGCTGAGTAATATTCATTCCCTGCTCGACCGACCGAATGGATCGGCGCATAGAAGTTGACCGATGCCTGGCCCGCGCCCGCGAGGTCGAGTACAACGATCCGTTTTACGAGAGCTTTCGCTTCGCTTGCAGAACCGGTCTTGATACGGCCAGTCGCGCTCACCGGCGGATTAGTCTGCGGCCACGCTTGAAAAAGACGGGTGGCAAGTCTATTGGCCTCGGCCGCGTCTATGTCTCCGGCGAAGATCAGTATCGAGTGCTGCGGTGCATACTTTAAGTTGTGAAACCCGACGATGTCAGTCCGGGAGATCGATTCGACACTGGCTGCAGTTCCACTCGCGGGATGCTCTCCAAATGAATAAACAGATGCCGCATAATTGGCGAGAAACGCAGGCTGAGTCAGGTTGTACTTCAACTCGTCGAGCGTCTGCGACTTTAAAAGATCAAGCTCGGTCTGCGCGAAAGCTGGATTCAGAACAACGTCTGCCATTATCGCCATCGCTTGCTCAAGCTTGTCGGAGGTAACGCCGATCGTTACCGATGAACTGTTCCAGCCCGCACCCGAACTGATCGATGCTCCGAGAAACTCCATCTCTTCGGCGATCTGCTCGGCCGTGCGGGTTTTCGTTCCCTTCGTCAGCATCGATGCGGTCATGTCGGCAAGCCCCGCTTTCTTGATTCCTTCAGATGCGGCCCCGTTCTTTACGACGAGCTGAACCGTCACGATCGGCACACTGCGTTTTTCAACGACGGCCACCGTCAGGCCATTCTTCAATTTCGATTCCTTTACAGCCGGTATGCTGACCGACCTTGCCGGGCCAGGTTCGGGGATCTGCCCCAACGATAAAGACCCGCAGCTCAGGACCAGAGTGAGTAAGATACAAATTCGCAATCCGTAATCCGCACTTCGCATTTTCATTTAACTCCCTCGGCCTTTTTCTCCTGATTGTAGTGGATCACTACCCGGTTATTGTCCTTGAAATACTGTTTCATAACTCGCTGAATATCTGCAGCGGTCACAGCTTGAAGACGTGAGACCTCATTGTTCACCGCCTTGGGATCGCCCAGATATGCTATCGCTCTCTCGATAGCGATCGCCTTGCCGTCGTTCGTTTCAAGCGAGGCTATAGCAGCGGCAACGAGCTGATTCTTTGCCTTCTCGAGTTCCTTCGCAGTCACACCGCTATCCTGGATTCTTTTTAGTTCAGCAAGCAGCGAAGCCTCCAGATTTTGCGAAGTTCCCTTTTCCGCCCCGATCGCCACCAGGGACATACGGCCGCCCTCGGTGTTTAGCTCAAGGTCGAGATCTGCCTGCTGTGCGATCTGCTGCGTTCGAACCAGTGCCTTATAAATACGAGAGCTTTCGCCGCCTGAGAGGATCGATTCTGCAAGACGAAGTGCCGGAATATCGGGGCTGGATGTTTTCGGCGCTCGATAGACGATCGCGGTAGCGGGAAACGGAACGATCGGTCCGAACTTTTCAAACCGTCGTTCGGTTGTCCATTCCGGTTCAACTTCGGTGACGCGTGCGATATTGCCGGCGGGTTTTGGTATTCGGCCCAAATACTTATCTACCCAGCCATCGAACTGCTTTTGATCAAAATCGCCGACGACAACAAGCACTGCGTTGTCGGGGCGGTAGAAATCTTTGTAAAACTTTTCCGCGTCCGCTCGCGTTGCCGCCCCGAGTTGATCGAGATCACCGATCACGCCTCGACGATATGGATGCTTCTGAAACGTAAGGTCATCCAGATACCAGAACAGACGGCCATATGGCGGATCGAGAACGCTCTGCCGGTACTCTTCCTGTACTACCTTCCGTTCGGATACGAAGTTGGCCTCGTCGACGTTTAGATTCACCATTCGGTCGCCCTCCGCCCAGAGGAGACGTTCGAGATGGTTCGATGGTACGACCTCGTAGTAGTTCGTAAAGTCCGGCCACGTGGACGCGTTATTGAATCCGCCCACGTCTTCGGTCAGTCGATCCAACTTTTCGTTCGGCATGTTCTTCGTCGCCTTGAACATCATGTGCTCGAACATGTGTGCAAAACCTGAGCGGCCGGGCGGGTCGTTCTTTCCGCCGACGTCGTACCAGACGTGGATCGAAACGGTCGGGGTCGAACTATCCTGGACGGAGACTATCCGCATCCCATTGGTAAGCGATCGTTCCTTGATATTCAAAGGAGCGATCTTTACTTGGGCAAAGGCAGAAGCAGTCAGCAGGAACGCACTTGCAAGTATCGCGGCGAAAAATCTTTTCATAGGTATTTATATCGGGAGCATCTTCGAACTACTACGCACGTGCGTGTAATTAGTTTTCAGATGCAAAAGCGGTCTTACCCAGTTGCCGTGAGTAAAGGTGGACGTTGCCGAAGTCCTTATACCCCATCAGCTCTTTTTCAAATCCAAAGCCGCATTTGGTTGCGACTCTGATCGACCCGACATTCTTCGGATGTATAACCGCGACCATTCTCGAAAAATGGTGGACGTCTTGCGCTACCTTGATAACGGCCATAGCCGCCTGCGTGGCCAGACCCCGGCCGCAGAAGTTTCGATCGATGAGATACGCGAGTTCCGGATCTGTTTTTCCTTCGATGTTCTGGTACAAGATGCCGGCTCGACCGATAAGTCGTTTCTCGCTTTTCAGGATCACGGCCCATAAACCGAAGCCGTGGTAATCGTAGTACGAACGTCTATGGTTTTCGATGTTGGAACGCTCTTCGTCGACCGACGCAGCAGGACTTCCCAGGAATCTCATGGTCTCCGAGTCGGAATAAATGCGGAAAAGATCCGCCGCGTCAGTCGGGTCAAAGGGCCGAATGATCAGCCGAGGTGTTTCGGCGATGATCATCGGTTTACTGGTAATCGTAGAATCCTTTCCCGCTCTTCCGACCGAGCCATCCGGCGTCGACATATTTCTTTAGTAATGGAGACGGTCGATACTTGGGATCGCCGAGTCCTTCGTGGAGAACGTTGAGGATCGCGAGACAAACATCCAGACCGATGAAGTCGGCGAGTGCGAGCGGGCCCATCGGATGATTCATGCCGAGTTTCATGATCTCGTCGATTGCTTCCCTGGTCGCCACGCCTTCGTGGAGAGCGAAAACGGCTTCGTTGATCATCGGCATCAAAACGCGATTGGCGACGAACCCGGGATAGTCGTTGCATTCGACCGGGGTCTTTCCGAGCTTCTCCGAAATTTCTTTCACGGTGGAATAGGTTTCATCCGAAGTGGCAATACCGCGGATCACCTCGACGAGCTTCATCAACGGTACCGGGTTGAAGAAGTGCATTCCGATAACTTTTTCGGGTCGCTTGGTGACCGCAGCAATTTTTGTGATCGAGATCGACGAAGTGTTTGACGAAAGGATCGCGTCTGGACCGGCGATCTCGTCAAGCTTCTGAAAGATCTGCTTTTTGACATCGAAATTCTCGGTCGCTGCTTCCACGATCAGCGAACAGTCTTTGAGGTCGTCCAATGACGTCGTAGTTTTGATCTTGCCGAGCACATCACTCTTTTGTGCTTCGGTCATCGTTTCTTTTTTGACGAATCGGTCCAGACTCTTGCCGATGTTTTGCACGCCCCGATCCAACACAGCCTGATCGATATCGCACATGACGACGTCGAATCCAGAACCCGCGGCTGTCTGGGCAATTCCATTACCCATTGTGCCGGCACCTATAACTCCGATTATTTCTGCCATTATTCTTTTCTACTATTACAAGACTTTTCTAGATCTATCGAAACGCCGTACGCCCGCTCGCGAGCTTTTGTGCTTGCCATTGGGTTCCGAGCGGAGTCGGGATGGACAGGCTAACAGCCTGTCCTACTTACTGCCAGCTGCTCGGGGGAGGCGGCTGAGGTGGAAAATGATTCTGAGGGTTACCTCCGAGGTAGAATTGCCGGCCGGGTTCGCCAAATAGAAACACAAGTCCGAACACACCGGCCGCCGTACCCAACGGAAACGAGAAACAGGAAATGATGCTCGCTACAATTCCCCAAGTTCGAGCATTAGGCCGCTCCTTGAACATCTTCCATCCGCCGATCACCTGCGGGATTATAAAGACCAACGACACGGTAACTATCACGAACATGATGACAATGAACGCCATACCCGCGAACTGTTCGTCTTCTTTGACGGAGGTCGAAACCATGGCGAGTCCGATTCCGCCGTAGACGAGGCCGAGGATCAACATCACAAATGCCTGCAACGCGCCGTGGGCCATCAAAAATATTCCCGCTAGTTTGTTTTGCTCTTTTGCTGTCATGCTTGTGCGTCGAAGGACGATCGTAATCGTAATTCTTTACGGTCCGTACACCTCATTTGTTGCAAAGGCTTCCAGGGGAACTAGTTGGGACGGACTAACAGTCCGTCCTACATTGCTCGGGGTCCCGGCAGGGACGGACTAACAGTCCGTCCTAGGTTCTCTCGACAGCCATCGCGACGGAGTTTCCGCCACCGAGGCATAAACCCGCGACACCTCGCTTCGCACCGCGACGTTTCATTTCGTAGAGAAGGGTCGTCAGCACCCGGCTCCCGGAATTCCCGATCGCATGCCCCATAGCGACTGCACCGCCGTTGACGTTGACGAGGTCGGGATTAATTCCGAGCTCCTTCATCACACCAAGAGCCTGTACCGAAAAAGCTTCGTTCAACTCAAACAGTTCCACGTCATCGAGCGACCAGCCGGCCTTTGCAACCGCCCGGCGAACTCCCTCGACGGGAGCGAGCATGATTAACTTAGGCTCAATGCCCGAAACGGCATAAGACACGATGCGTCCAAGTGGCTCGATGCCAAGTTCGTCCGCCTTTTCCCTGGATGTGACAACGAGCGCTGACGCACCGTCATTCACACCGGGAGCGTTTCCTGCTGTTACCGTTCCACCGTCTTTCTTGAATGCCGGTTTTAATTTCCCAAGCGTCTCGACCGTCGTGTCGGGGCGGACCGGCTCGTCGTGATCAAGCACCAACGGGTCCCCTTTCTTCTGCGGAATCTCGACTGGAATTATTTCATCTTTAAAGTAACCGGCAGCTTGGGCTTCGGCCGCTTTTCGGTGTGAGTCGAACGCATATTGATCCTGCGTCTCGCGGGTGATCTGATGTTTGTCCGCGACAACCTCACCGGTGTTTCCCATGTGCCAATTCTCGAATGGACACCACAGTCCGTCATGGATCATTAAGTCGGTCGCAACTTGATTGCCCATCCGGAAGCCGTCACGCGCAGTCTGCAGAGCGTACGGTATGTTCGACATCGATTCCATACCGCCGGCGACAACGAAATCTGCGTCACCCAGTTTCACCGATTGCGACGCAAGTGCGACCGCACGCAACCCCGATCCGCAAACCATGTTCACCGTCAGAGCAGAAACTTCCGGCGGAAGACCGGCCTTTAGTGCTGCCTGTCTTGCCGGTGCCTGGCCTATTCCTGCTTGCACCACGCAACCCATGATGACTTCGTCGATCTTTGCCGGATCAACGCCCGCACGTTTGACTGCTTCTGCGATCGCGATCGCACCAAGCTCAGGTGCCGTGAAGCCTTTCAACGCTCCTTGAAACTTCCCCGTCGGCGTTCGCACCGCACTGATTATTACTGCTTCCTTGTTCTCTGCCATTCTCTTGTCCTATCTACCTAAACTTAGGGTCCGTCAGCAAACCGCTATTCTCGCATTTGAGATTGTCGTTCGCAAAGCCATCGCTACCGGCTTTCAAGGCGGCCCGTTCATTCTTTCGTTGTCATGTCCCTCCATACCTCTTGTTCCTCTTGTTCCGTGGTTAGATCGAACCAATCCATATCGTCTAGCCGTGGGTTGAATCGAGCCGACAGTACTCATCTAGTTCTGTGGTTGGATCGAACCGACCACGGAACAAGAGGAACAAGACGGGACAAGAGGAATAACACGGAACAAGAGGAACAAGAGAAGAACAGAGGACAACATGGAGCAAGAGGAACAAGAGGAACAAGAAGTCCGCAATTCGCAACCGGGAGGAATTCACTCGCCTATATCCTCATTCCACACATCGGGATTTGCAGCGATATATTTCCTGAGCATCTCGATGCATTCTGTCGAGTGTAGATCGATCACTTTAACGCCATTCTCACGGAGCCACTCGACGCCGCCTTGAAAGTTTACCGATTCGCCGAGGACGACGGTCCCGATCCCAAACTGCCGTACCAGACCGCTGCAATACCAGCATGGTGCGAGCGTCGTGACCATTATCGTGTCGCGATAGCTTCGCTGCCGGCCGGCTTTTCTGAATGCATCCGTCTCACCGTGGATCGACGGATCGTTCTCCTGCACGCGCCGATTATGACCGCGGCCAAGCAAATTCCCATCGGCGTCAAACAATGCCGCACCGATCGGAATTCCACCCTCAGATAAACCGATCCGCGCCTCTTCGATCGCGATGTCGAGCATTGCTTGAGTATCCATGAAGAGGATTTTAGTCGCGTATTGCCGTTTATGCTACCCTCGCATTTATGCTTCAGGATTTTCAGGCGGGGGACTTTCTGATATTTCAACTCGAAGCAGCGTTCGCGTTGTTACGAGTGCTTGATGTTGAGGAGACGGACGGTGGAAACGTGTGGCACATCGCGGTCTATCGTGATCTTTTCCTGGACTCCGAAACCGCAGACACCGCCATCGACAATGCCGACACCCTGGTCATCGAGATCCCGCACGCAGCCCTTACCAACCGGGCTTTCGAGAGTACTCAAGTAGCAAAGATGCGTAATGTTTCCTTGACCGGTTCCGAGCTCGCTGCATACGAAGCATGGCAAGCGTCGGTCGACCGTCATATCTCCGACCGCTCGGTTCGCCTGCTTCTCGGCCTTCGCTAACGACGTCGATCTAATTCTTTGGTGATCAAATCAAGCTCGCGACTGACCTGCCCCGCTGCCGAACTGTTTTCCTGAGCCCTGCGAATGAGATATGGAACAGCGTCCGCGACGGGGCCGTATGGAACGTATTTCGAAACGTTGTAGCCGCGCTTCGCAAGGATGAAAGATAGGTTGTCACTCATCCCGTAAAGTTGTGAAAAGAATATCTGCGGGTGGTTGTTAGCGAGAGCTCGCTGGTACATCATCTGTACAAGAAGCTGCGTGCTCCGTTCATTGTGTGTGCCTGCCACGAATGCAACGTCGTCGAGATGATCGATACAGTATTCGAGAGCGGCGTTGTAATCTCGATCGGTTCCTTTCTTGTCGGTATGGATAGGAGATTCGTAACCCCGTTCAGCAGCCCGCTCGCGTTCTTTTTCCATATATGCGCCGCGAACAAGTTTGACTGCGAGAACGTAGCCATCCGAATGTGCCTGTCGACGTGCGTCTTTGAGCGCCTGTAATCGATCGGTGCGATACATCTGAAGAGTGTTATATACGATCGCATTGCTGCGATTGTATTTCTCCATCATGTCGGTCGCGAGATCGTCGATCGCGTCCTGGATCCACGACTCCTCAGCGTCGATAAAAACCGGCTGCCCGACAGAGTGGGCGAACTCGCAGATCTCATTGACGCGGGTGTGAATGCTCTCGCACTTTGCCTGGCCCTTAGCATCCAGCTTTTTCTTGCAGCTTATTTTCTCGAGCGTGCCGAGCGGAGCGATCCCAGTAACTTTAAAGACGGCGAATGGAATATTAGGGTCGTCCTTTGCTCGCTCGATGGTCCGGATTATCTCGTTCTTAGTGTTATCAAAATCCTGCTCGGTCGAACGGCCCTCGATAGCGTAATCGAGAATCGTACCGATGCCCGCACTCCCGAGCCGGTCGATAACGGGTCCGCACTCTTCGATAGTTTCGCCCCCGCAGAACTGCTCAAATATCGTGCTCTTGATCATCCCCTCGACCGGAAGTCCGATGGACAAGGCAAACTTCGCCACGCGGGTTCCAACCCCGTTTAGGAACGGCGAATCGAGCATTTTAAATAGACGATGCTTTTCCCTGAGCTCGGAGTCGGATTTATCTGCGAAGGCCGTCGCTGTGTCCTGGAAATCCAGTTTGAAGTCGCTCATAGCGGACTGAAAATGAAAGACTAGCGAATCGACCCGAAATCCGCAAATTGTAAGAGCAGCGTTTTTGCTCTATGATTTTCGTTTTCGCCCCGGGGAAGCTGATTGTTATATGAGCAAATCTTTGCCAAAAAGAAGCGAGAACTATTCGGAGTGGTACAACGAGATCGTAAAGCGAGCCGATCTCGCGGAGAATTCCGCGGTTCGCGGCTGCATGGTGATCAAACCGTACGGCTATGCGATCTGGGAAAAGATGCAGCGCGCGCTGGACGATATGTTCAAAGCGACCGGCCACGTCAACGCATACTTCCCGCTGTTCGTGCCGAAGTCGTTCCTCGAGAAGGAAGAAGAACATGCCGAGGGTTTCGCGAAGGAATGCGCGGTGGTCACGCACTATCGGCTGAAGGCGAATCCGAATGGTAAGGGTCTCATCGTCGACCCGGATGCAAAACTCGAGGAAGAGTTGATCATCCGTCCGACGTCAGAGGCTGTGATCTGGAATGCTTATAAAGGCTGGATCCAGTCATGGCGAGATCTGCCTCTTCTGATCAACCAGTGGGCCAATGTCGTGCGATGGGAAATGAGAACGCGGATCTTTCTCCGGACCGCCGAATTCCTCTGGCAGGAGGGGCACACTGCTCATGCGACCGAGCAGGAAGCGGTCGAAGAGACTGAGAAGATGCTTGGCGTCTACGCCGACTTTGTCGAAAACTGGATGGCATTACCGGTGATCCAGGGCGTGAAGACTGCGGGCGAACGTTTTGCCGGAGCGATCGAGACTTACTGCATCGAGGGACTCATGCAGGACGGCAAGGCGTTGCAATGCGGGACATCACATTTCCTCGGCCAGAATTTTGCAAAGTCGTTCGACGTGAAGTTCGTCAACAAAGAGAACACTCTCGAGTACGCATGGGCAACGTCCTGGGGCGTGTCGACGCGTTTGATGGGTGCTCTCATAATGGCGCATTCGGACGATCAGGGACTGGTGCTTCCTCCAAAGCTCGCTCCGATCCAGGTCGTGATCGTGCCGATACATAAGACTCCGGAAGATCTTGCGAAGATAAGCGAGAAGATCAACCCGCTCTTTGAGGAATTGAAGGCGGCGGGAATATCGGTCAAGTACGACGACGATGATAAGCAGCGTTCGGGATGGAAATTTGCCGAGTATGAATTGCGCGGTGTCCCGGTACGTCTCGGGATCGGAATGCGCGATCTTGAGAGCGGAACGATTGAAGTTGCCCGACGCGACAATCTGACAAAAGAATCGAGACCTCTGGACGGACTCGTCGAACACGTCAAGGAACTACTCGAGGAAATTCAATCAAACATATACGCCCGGGCTTTGAAATTCCGTCAAGAAAACACGTTCGCCGTCGATACGTGGGAAGACTTCAAGGAACAGATCGAACGAGGTGGTTTTATCTCGGCACACTGGGACGGGACGAGCGAGACTGAGGAAAAGATCAAGAACGAGACAAAAGCAACGATCAGATGCATACCTCTCGAACCAACCGAAGAGCAAGGGAAATGCGTTTACTCCGGCGGCGTCTCAAACAGACGGGTTCTTTTTGCGAGATCGTATTGATCGCCCGTTCCTGATCCGATTCAAAAAAGGATCGACGGCAAGAATGCGCCGCGCGGTTCCTGGTAAAGCCCACGACTCATGAGGGTCATCGGTTGGATCACCTTCAACCCGTTTTCGAGGCACCAGCGCATTAGCTCACCGTTACGCGTCGGCAAAAGGAATCCCGGTCCGGGGAATTCCTCGGCGGCACCGATCAGAGCTTTAATATCGTCGTTCGACTCGCCGACCGTATGGCCAAAGAATCCTACCAACGTTGTATATCCAGTTATGCGTCCCGCTCTCTCAACTACCTTGGCCGAGTTCTGCTCGATCGCTGCAGCTACCTCGTTGTGACGCGTGTGGCCATGAACGGCTAAGCAAAGCGAATCAACTTCATCCAGATCATTCTCCGTCATCCTCCGGACCGTGTAACCTTCTATTGCCTTATTCAACGCTGGGCCCTGCATTTGCGAAAGCGGCTCGACGGTATTAAACCCTAGTTTTGTATACAGCGACAACGAGCGGTTGTGATAGGCGGCTTGAACCAAACGAACCGAAATCGTCCCCTTGTCGTCGGCTCGTCCGAGAACGTCGTTCATTAGCGCACGACCGACACTTGAGTTTTGTGCCGTCGGATCGACAGTGATCGGACCGACTCCCGCGATCGCGTCACTTTCCCAAAGGAAGTTACTCCCGATCACGCGACCGGATTCTTCGGCGACAACCGAATAGATATCCGTTCGCGACAGAACCATCGAGATCAGCCCTGCCGCCACTCCCGGCGATGGTAGATCCGGAGGAAAGTTGTGCTCCTCCGATATCGTCTTGAATGCCTCGTAACATATCCGCCCTAGTTCCCCGGCGTCTTGCGCCCGGCCGCCGCGTAATTCAAACTGAGTTCCTGGCTGTGTCGCGTTCATAGTATGTGTACCCCGATATCAAACGCGGAATCTGACGATCGTTCGTATCACCTGCTCGGCATGATAAATTCGATGTATGGCGAAACAGAGTGCGGGACTGCTGCTTTACAGAACAAAACTCGGTTATCTGGAAGTGTTCCTGGTCCACCCGGGCGGGCCGTTCTGGACAAACAAGGATCTCGGCGCCTGGTCAATTCCAAAGGGCGAATTCTCGGGTGAGCCTCCTCTCGAAGCGGCTAAACGGGAATTGAAAGAGGAAACGGGGTTCGACGTGAGCGGGCCTTTTGTTGAGCTAATACCGATAAAACAGAAAGGCGGAAAATGGGTCTACGCGTGGGCGGTAGAGGCAGACGTTGACCCGGAAAAGCTACGAAGTAATACATTCACGGTTACCTTCGCATCGGGTGCGTCGAAAGATTATCCGGAAGTCGACCGCGGCGATTGGTTCACCGTTGAGGAAGCGGCCGAGAAGATCCTGGAGGCACAGGCAAGACTGGTTGTTCAACTTGTTGAAAAATTGGAGCACTGAGCCGGAGGCGCAGAGTGATGCGTGTCGCAGCTAGTCAGTGGTAACGGACGTCAACCCTCGCTCCGGAGCATAGGTTGACTTCACCCTGTATTGAGAGCACGCTTGAAATGAATCGAGCGTCGCTCACTCCTTTCTCAGCTTACCCGAATACCTCGGATCATCCTGAATGAAGCAGCCCGTAACAGTCCCATCAGCCGCTTGACTGTTTGGAAGAGGTATTTATGTCCGACAAATATGATTTGATCGAAACAATCGCCCGCGAAGAAAACTTTTCAACGTTTTCCGGAATTATGGAAACGTCCGGTGCGAACGAGCTTTTCCGTGGCTCCGGCGATTTCACTGTATTGGTGCCGACCAACGATGCATTTGCGAAGTTCTCCGAGGAACGGATGAGCAAGCTGGTTAACGAGGACAAGCAGGTCCAGCTGAAGACGCTACTCATGTATCACATACTCCCGGGCAAGATAATGGCAACCGGTCTGAAAACTGGGAAGTCGGTAACGGGCCAGGAGATGATGGTCACGAACATAACCGGAATAAGAGTGAATGGCTCAAAGCTGGAAGCGCGAAATTTAGAAGCGACTAACGGCGTCGTTCACGCCATCGATACCGTGATGGCCCCGTCGTTACATTTCGGAGCTCCGAAACCGCTCTTTTAAGTCGGTTTGATTTACTCGATGGCCTTGCATGTCGACCTCAGTCGATTCGCAAGGCTATTTTCATTTCTGCTTGTTAGAAGAGAGTGCCCTGTGCCGTTTCTTCTGCTGCGGGTTCTTTTGCAATTTCAACGTGGGTCTCGTCGGCCGCGAGCGGCCTGAGCATGCGACCAAGATCTGCAAAAGGAGTCTCAATATCCAGCCAGCTTGCGTAATCGTGTTTATGTATGACGATGGGCATCCGCCCCTTTGCATGGATGGGACGGACGACATCGTTTGCTTCGGTAGTGATGATCACGCCACACCGTCTCGTCTCGCCTTTGATCTCGCACTCCCGGGCGATGCCGCCAAATGCGAATAGCGGTTCGTCGAATGAGAAAAGATGTCGACAACGACCGGAGTCCCACTCGAAGAAACCGGTCGCCGGAACCAGCACACGGTCGGTGCGAAACGCATTTGCAAACATGCGAACTTTCGTAACGGTCTCGGCCTTCGCATTGATCGCCCGCCGTGGTGAACCACTGTTATCCTTGTCCTCGATAGTCCACCATATGTCCTCGGGCCGGTTCGCGTTGTTGATCACGGTGATCCATTCGCCGGGAAATACCTCGTCTCGCATTTTGTAGCCGTGGATGTCGAAGTATTCTAGACCGTCGATGAGATTAAAGTGTTTGATCACATCGTCTTTTAGAGCTTTTAGTACATATCGTCCGCACATAAAGCGAGGATACACGATGCAAATATAAAGGGTGAAGGGGCGGCGTGAACCAAATGTAACCTACGCCCGCGATCCTGTTTGACACCATCGTCTCCCAGATTCAAAATGTATTCTCAATTACAAAACCCCCGGAGGAAATACCATGAGCAAAGAATCGGAATCTGCAGAACTGATACTCAAACTTTATGACCTTCGCCGCGAGTCGAAGATGCGCGAGGCTCGTGACTGGATGTTCGGGTTTAACCCGACAAGCGCTGAGGAGATCAGCAACACGATGATGGATCCGGCAGTCGGCGGCTACCTTCGAATGGTGCTTTCGTACTGGGACATGGCGGCTGCGCTTGTACGTCACGGCGCTATTGACGCTGATATGTTCAACGATACTGCGGGCGAGCACATCGGTGTGTATTCAAAGATCGCTCCATTCATCGCGGATCTCCGCGTGCAGTGGGAGATGCCCGACGCATTCTCGAATCTCGAGAAGATCATCCTCGATCGCCCCGACGGTGCGGAGCGTGTAAAGAAGACTCAGGAATGGATGCTGAAGATAAGAGAACAGATGGCGGGCTCCGGCGAGGCTGCCGCAGCGGCCTAACGAATTCTGGCCGACTGATTAAAAAATGCGGTGTCGTTCTTTAAGATCGGCACCGCTTTCTATGGAACATTGCTTGCTAAAGTCTTTGCGTCACGATTTGAGTGGACGATTTTCATTCAGAAGCAATTTCGAACAAGGGAGGAATCATGAACAGTTTGTTAAAAGGCGGTTTGGCCGGTGCTGCAGCATACAAGTTTGGCGGCGGCATCATTTCGACAATATTGATCTTTATTCTGGTGTTTTGGCTACTTGGTAAATGCTAAGCATATAGATCAGCAATATCGAACGAAAAGGAGTGTGCCGATAAGGTCGGAACACTCCATTTCGTTTCTCTTCCAGCTCCTCCGCACTTCACTGGCTGGACTCTCCGTCCCAGGAAGCTGTGGTTCACTCACTTGTTCCGGCTTGTTCCGTGCGTCCGTGCATTCTGTGGTTCCTGCTCCGCGATTTAGCCGAGAGAGACCCCCGGAGACACAGATAGAACACTGAATAAGAGTGGGCAGCGATGTACAGAGTCGCTTATGCCCTCCACGCGCGAACCGAACGATACCCCTGAAACATAACAACTAGACTTTTTCCCTGCACCTGGCGTCTAAATCCAGTAAGTGCGAAGATTTCGCATTGTTTGGGTTCGCGTTAGTATTCTCGTGCAGAGGCCGGTCGAACACGATTTGATGTTGACAGATCCGATAGACGAAAAACTTGTCGAACTGGCGGTCGCGGGAGACTCTGAAGCGTTCGGCGAGATCGTAACGAGGTGGGAGCGAAAGATCTTCGCGCTCTGCTTTGGTATGCTCGGCCGTGAAGACGAAGCCCGGGACGCCGCACAGGAAACATTTATTTCGGCATATCGCAACATATCGAATTTCCGCGGCGAGGCGAAGTTTTCTTCGTGGCTTCACCGTATCGCGGTGAACCAATGTTTGACGGTAAAGCGGCGAACGCGGACGCGGTCAGAAGATTTTTTAGACGAGACGTCTGGAGAAGACGAACGGGTCTTTGTTGCTCCGGCTCACCGATCGCCCGCCCGCGTGACCGAGAAAACGGAGAGGTTGACGCTAGTGCGTCAGGCAGTAAGCTCACTGCCCATCGATCTTCGCCAGGTGATAGTTATGAAGGAGTTTGAGGAGATGACGTTCCAGGAAATATCCGACACGCTCGAACTACCCCTGAGCACAGTGAAGAGCCGGGTCTATTCGGCCCTGAGACAACTGAGAATGAAACTCGAACGCGTACCGATTGAGATAAGTTAGGTGAGGACATGAACAACGTGCTTTCTCCAAAATGTATATTGTCGACCGATATCCTGTCGTATTTGTATGGCGAGATGCCGGCTGCTGAATACTCGACGTTCGAATCGCACCTGCTGGACTGCGGTGACTGTACCGACGAGTTCGCGGCGATCTCGATTGCGCGATACGAAGTGTATGACTGGAAGATGACCGAATTCGAACCGCTCGAAACGCCGGTATTCGTGATCCCGACACCGGTGCCGCAGTTGGCGACCGGATTGTCATGGGTCGACACGCTGCGTAACGCGTTCAATCATTCGTGGGCTGTGCCCGGTTTTGCTCTCGCGGGTCTGGCGATCATAAGCACGTTTGCAGGAGTGTTTAACTACACGGGCGGGACGGAAGAGCTTGCGCAAGTAAATTCGAATGTCACTCCAGTTGTTGAGTCACGTTCGATAGTAGAAAACGAGACCTTGACTGCCCCCCCCGCGATGGCAAAAGACAGTGTTGAAGAACAAGCACCGCCGCCCGGTTCTAAGCCTGAGCATGCGGCCGCCGTCCGGTCGGTACAAAAAGTAAAAGTTCGCCCTGCTCGACGCTCGCTCGCTCCCCGGGCTGTTGAAGCATCTGCGACCAGGACACGCGAGCGAGTCGTTCCGCGACTTAACGAATTTGCCGAGGATGAAGATACATCGTTGCGTCTCGCACAGCTTTTCGAGGATGTCGACACTAGTGACTAAGGCTTACATGAAAATGAAATACCTCAATCTCTTCCTAATTCTGACCGCGAGTGTCCTGATCGCTTCAGTCCCCGTTAATGCACAAGACGGGCGGCCGCCGCAGGATCAAACGGATCGCCCCGGCGCCCGGCGCCCGAACCTGTTAGCCGAGCTCGGTCTGTCCCGCGAACAGATTCGGCAGATCAGAGAAATAAACCGGGGGCGGAGACCGGCGATGCAGGAGGCACAAATTCGGATGCGCGAGGCTACCCGAAATCTGGACGTCGCGATCTATGGAAATGTCGTTTCCGAAACCGACTTTCAACTTCGATTAACAGAATTTCACGCAGCCCAGGCCAAGTTGGCCCGATTGCGCTTTGAGAGTGAGCTCGCCGTAAGAAAGGTCTTGACGCCCGACCAATTAGTACGCTTCCGTGATCTGAGACATCGGCTTGTTGAGGGCCGAGGAAACAGGACGGAGCGCCCTTGGCGACAGGATGCGAGACCTCAGCAGCAGCCGGTCGATCCGCTTATTAAAAGCCCATTAAACGACTAGATAGCGAACGAATTCTTCCGAGTGAAAGCAGCCGTATTCCATAAGGATCGGCTGCTTTTGCAATTTGGCGTTCTTTGCTGGTTCGATGTAACCTTATCGAATCCCGAGCTTGGGCACCTACGTCTATCCGCTGAATGAATCCACTTGCAAAATTCATCGATGAGCTTCAGGAAGTAAGCCTGCTCCTGTGGAACGTCGTGACCGGACTCTTTCGAAGCCCGCGTTATCCGGGCGAGATCATTCGTCAGATGGATCTGATCGGTGTAGGCTCGCTTCCCATCGTCCTACTTACCGGATTTTTTACGGGCGGTGTCCTGGTCTTGCAAACATTTCCGACACTTCAGTACTACGGCGTTCATAACGAAGCGGGCCGCTCCGTTGCGACGTCGCTGGTTCGCGAACTAGGTCCGGTTCTGACAGCCCTGATGGTTTCGGGCCGAATCGGATCAGCGATATCCGCCGAGCTCGGATCAATGGTCGTCTCTCAACAGATCGACGCAATGCGTGCACTCGGTGCCGAGCCGACAAAGAAGCTTGTCGCACCGCGATTGATCGCCCTTATCGTGATGCTGCCGCTGCTGACAGTGGCCGCCGACATCTTTGGAATTCTCGGCGGCGGAACGATCGCATCATACATCTACAATCAGGACGTAAACGTCTTCGTCTCGTCGGTCAGGAGCGGAATTTCGACCGAGGATGTCATCGGCGGTATCATCAAGCCCTTCTTTTTCGGCCTGATCATCGGCGGCATCGCATGCCATAAAGGATTGAGTACGACAGGCGGCACGGTCGGCGTTGGCCGATCGACCATCAACGCCGTCGTTCTGTCCTCTATCTGGGTCATCATTTTCGATTTCTTCCTTGCAAAGGCGATCCAGTCGGTTCTTGGCGTGGGCGTCATCTAGCGCCTATACTTCCGAAGCTTTATGTTTTCATCGCAAGACACCGAAGACGTAGTCGTTGTAGAAGAGGAGCGTCTCGAGCCCGTAGATCTCGAAGATGCTGTCGATGAGCCCGACCGCATACAGTCCGCGATCGAGTTTCGCGATGTGCACCTCGCATTCGACGATCAGGTCGTCCTTGACGGCGTCAGCTTTACGGTGCGACGCGGTGAGACCAAGATCATCCTCGGCCGCAGCGGCGGCGGGAAGTCGACGGCCGTCCGCTTGATCCTCGGCCTCCTCAAACCTGATTCCGGCCAGATCCTGATCGACGGCGAAGACATCACACACTTCACTGAAGAAGAAATGATGAATGTCCGAAAGAAGATCGGCATGGTCTTTCAGGAGGGAGCACTCTTCGACTCCCTCTCGGTCTATGAGAACGTTGCTTACCGGTTACGTGAGCAGGGCGTGATAGATGAGGACGAAGTCGAATCTGAGGTCCACCGAATGCTACGGTTCGTCGATCTCGACGATGCGTTCGACAAGATGCCTGACGAACTCTCAGGCGGCATGCGGCGACGAGTGGGGATCGCACGTGCGCTCGTTGGCGATCCCGAGATCGTACTCTTCGATGAACCTACTGCAGGACTTGATCCGCCGACTGCCCGGACCATCTGCGAGCTCGCCATTAAGCTCCGTGACCTGCAGGACGTGTCATCGATATTTGTTACGCACGAGATGAACAACCTCCGTTACCTTTCATCGGAGTACGCGACCGTCAACACGGACGGCGAAGTGATGTACGAGAAGGAAGGCGAGAAACTTTGTCTGATAAACACCGAAGTGTTAATGTTTCGAGATGGAAAGATAATCTTTAGCGGCTCGGATGAACGGCTGCGTTCAAGTGAAGATCGATACATCCAAAGATTTATTAACGGCAAGTAGACCCAGGTGGAAACAAAGAAAACACTAACATTCAGCAAGCTTCGCGTAGGCGTCTTCGTTCTGGTGGGCCTCGCCGTTCTGGGTTTTCTGATCCTTAATTCCAGCGGCGATTTTAATCCGTTTGAGAGCAAAATGCGGCTCAAGGCGCGGTTCGCCGCTGCAGACGGACTGCGTGAAGGTTCCGAGGTCCAACTTGCTGGAGTGCGGATCGGTAAGGTCGAGACGGTTAATCTTCTTCCACCCGATAGCCCGGAGGATTTCAAGGTCGAAGCAGTGATGGCGATCGATGAGGAGCTTAACGGCCGGCCTATCAACGAACGCATCAGGACCGATTCTAACGCGCAGCTTGTTGCGACTTCCCTGCTCGCCAACGACAAGATCATCAACATTTCACCCGGTTCGGCAAAGGGTACTCCGGTATCGGAGAATTACGTTCTCGAATCCCGAGTCGCAATCTCGATCAACCAGTTGACGCAAACCGGAAACGATCTGCTCGAGCAGATCAATAAGATCGCCGTCCCCGCGAACGAGATCCTCAATAAAGCGAATCAGGGTCAAGGTACCCTCGGCCGGATCGTCAACGACGAATCGCTCTATCGGAATCTGGACGCGACGGTGGCCGAGACGAAGCTTACCGTGACGAAGCTTCAGACAACTTTGGACAAGGTAAACAGCGGGCAGGGATCCGCCGGGAAACTTCTAAACGATCCCGCGCTCTACAACAGTCTCAACCGGACGGTATCTCAGCTGGAAAGTATCTCGAATGACCTCAGGGCCGGTAGGGGATCAGCGGGCAAGTTCATAACTGACGACGCCCTGTACAACGAGACTCGGGCCGCTATCATCGACCTTCGCACTTCGGCGGCGAAGATCAACGGCATCGCGGATGATTTCAAACTTATATCTTCGGATCTATCCGCCGGTCGTGGGACCTTTGGAAAACTGCTAAAAGATGAGGAGCTCTATAACGACGCTAAAGATACCCTCGCTCGCTTTAACTCAACCGCAACCAAGATCGATTCCATCCTTGGCGACGCACAGGGCGGCAAAGGAACTCTCGGTAAATTACTTACCGACGAAACGCTTTTCAACAACGTCAATCAAACCGCTTCTAACTTCAATCAACTCTCCAGCGAAGGCACAAAGCTTCTCTACGACTTTCGCCAGAATCCCAAAAAGTTCCTCCGGATCAAACTCAGTATTTTCTAAGTAGTAGTTCACTGCGAAAATGGCTGATACATGTTCCGCGTTAATCCGTGCGTTCTATTCTTTCCGTGCCTTTTCGTGCATTCGGTGGTTACCGCCTGTAAGATGACCATGGGATACACTGAGCAACACGGAGAAGACACGGAATAAGAAAGGGCTAACCGGGCAGCAAATGAACTCTTCGCGCGTGAAATTCAAACTGATCCATTAACCATTTTCTAACCATACTTGACGGCCGCATAGACAACGCCTAGGATGCATATATACATCGAATATGCGTCCGCGGACGTATATTCATGCCTACTATGCAGAAAGCTGAGCGACATAATGCGATCCTGTCACTTATTTCCGGTGCGACGATTCGCCGGCAGGAAGAGCTCGCCGGGCGTTTACACGAATGCGGTTTCGACGTCACCCAGGCAAGTGTGTCGCGAGATCTAGATGAACTGGGGATCGTAAAGGTGAATGGGCAATATGCTCAGCCGGCCACGGGGGTCGATGCATCGGGACCGTTCCGAATATCCTCGATTGCAGCAGCCGGGGAAAATCTTATCGTCGTCCGGTGCGCAGCGGGACTCGCGTCGGCCGTCGCGGTTCAGATCGATAGTGGAAGCGTCCGCGACATAGTAGGAACGATCGCCGGAGACGACACGATCTTTATCGCAGTGGCGGGCGGGTCGGAGCAGAAGGCGGTAATCAGAAGATTGAGGGCGCTTTTCGCGTCGGTAGAAAAGGGGGGATGATGATCGTAGATGTGGACAAGGTCGGCTCGGCAAGTTCGCCGCTAACACTTGGCAAACGCGTGAGGGTCGGCAGTGGGACGGGAGAGCCGCGTGTCGGCGATGTGATCGTCGTAAAAGCTTTGAGTGAATCCGTCACGTACGGGAATCTCGAACTGCCTTCCGGTCGACTCGCGAAGGTAAACCGCGGCGACACCTTGCTTGGTGTTCTCGGAAAGCGTCGCGCCCTGAAAGGTTTTGTCGGTGACGTACCTGTATCCGTTAGCGCAGGCGATCGCCTTCACCTTCTGAACATGGGCGGCGTCATCGGCGAGTGCTTGGGTCACCACTCGTCCTTTTCGGACGCGATCGAGGTTGAAGTGATAGGCCTCGCGTGCGACGAATTGGGACTGCCGATGAATATTGGCGACGTGGCATTCGTCCCGGCGGAAAAGCTCGACGCTGGAGCTCCGATCATCTTTGTCGCCGGGTCGTGTATGAACTCAGGGAAAACGGTGGCTGCGATCGAGATAATTCGTCAGGCGTCGAATGCGGGATCCAAGGTCGCCGCCGCCAAGTTATCAGGAATCGCCTGTCTCAGAGACACGCTGAATATGGAGGACCACGGTGCCTTCGCAACGTCGAGCTTTCTGGATTGCGGGCTACCCTCGACTGTCGACTGCCCCGATCTTGCTTCGGCGGCAAAATCGATTTTCAATCACCTCAATAAATTCGAGCCCGATCTTATTGTCGCGGAGCTCGGCGACGGGATCGTCGGGGGATACGGCGTCGACTCTATCCTCAGGGACCGCGAGATAATGGACGCCGTTTCGTCGCTCGTCTTTTGTGCGTCCGATTATGTCGGTGTGATCGGCGGGGCGTCGATACTACGCGATCTTGGGATCGATATAGATGTTATCGCAGGATCGGTGACTGACTCTCAGATGGGAGAGGATTTCGTGACTCGCGAGCTCGGTCTAAACGCCGGCAACGCAAGGCGAAACGGCAAGCGTTTGTTTGAGCTGGTCTCAGCTTCCATGCAAACGAAGGCGGTCGCGGCATGAGCATACGGGTTGCGATCTTCGGCGGATCGGGTTACGGCGGCAGCGAGTTGCTACGGATACTGCTCTTCCATCCGGACGTTGAACTCATATTCGTGACGGCGAACGAGCACGCAGGAAAACGTGTGAGCGCTGTTCACCGGAATTTGCTAGGCGTGACGGATCTGGAGTTTGTCCCGACTCCCGACGACTTATCCCAATTGCCCGAAATCGATCTCGCGTTTTTTGCATTGCCGCACGGCCACGCTCTCGAGATGGTGCCGCGGCTTTCGGCTGGGATCAAAGTTATTGATCTGTCGGGAGACTTCCGTATCGACGACGCTGACCTGTTTCGCAAGTACTACGATCTCGCACATGCAGACCCTGCTCTTCAGAATGAATTTGTTTACGGCCTCACCGAGACGAATCGTGAAGCGATCGCTTCCGCGAAGTACATAGCTAACCCCGGATGCTTTGCGACCGCGACTCTCCTCGCTCTTGCGCCGATGGTGAAGAGCGGATTGCTAACTGGAAAGATCGTTGTGGACGCTAAGACTGGATCAAGCGGATCGGGTGCAAAACCCGCTCCGAATACACATCACCCGCAACGCGCGAATTCTTTCTACGCATACAAACCATTTCAGCATCAACACGTTCCCGAGATCGAACAGCACCTACGCAGCGTGGGGGAATGCCCGACCGACTTTGTATTTATGACGCACAGCCTTCCCGTCTCTCGCGGGATCTTTGCGTCGTGTTACATGGAAACGAAGGCGAGCCTGACGAACGAAGATCTTGGAAACATATTTACGACCTTCTACGATGGATCGTTCTTTGTCCGCCGCGTCGACGGCTCGCCCGATATCAATTGGGTAAAGAACACGAACTTTTGCGACATCGGTGCATTCTCGGATGGCAGTCGGATCGTCGTATTTTCGGCGATCGACAATCTTGTTAAGGGTGCCGCCGGACAGGCCGTCCAGAATATGAATCTCATGTTCGGACTGCCGGAAACCACCGGTCTAATATTCGTGGGAGGAAATCCCTAGTTCGGAGTGCAGCTTCAGCTTGTTGAACGACATCCGGCCTTATCAATATGGACTTTAATCAGATCCAGAAGCTCGAGGACGAGTATCAGATCGCGACCTACAAGAAGATGGGCATCGCCCTCGACCGTGGCGAAGGGGCCTGGGTTTGGACCAGTGAAGGCGAGAGATATCTCGATCTTTACGGCGGTCATGCTGTATGTGCGACCGGTCACTCGCACCCGCACGTTGTCGCGGCAATCCACGAGCAATCAAAGAAGTTGCTCTTCTACTCGAATCTTGTTTACTCGGACGTACGAGGACGGGCTGCGGAGAAGCTTGTCGCTGTAGCGCCGCCGACCATCACGAAGGCATTTTTCTGTAACTCGGGTACGGAAGCGAATGAGAACGCTATGCGCATGGCGCGGATGGCGACGGGCCGGGAAAAAGTGGTCTCATTCTCCGGCGGCTTTCACGGCCGGACGGCCGACTCGATCTCCGCGACATTTCTTGGCAAATACCGCGAGATCGGAAAGCCGAATGTGCCGCTGCACGTTGAAGCTGAGTTTGGCAGTATCGACAGTGTTCGCTCAGTGGCGGATACGGAGACTGCGGCGATCATTCTCGAGCCGATCCAATCAATGGCCGGCGTGCTCGAAGCTCCACCCTCATTCTTTCGTGACCTCCGTGACCTGTGCGACCAGCGCGGAATAGTCCTGATATTCGATGAGGTCCAGACAGGTATGGGGCGTACCGGCAACTGGTTCTTCTCCGGCAGCGAACTCGCCGATTCGATCGAGCCGGATATTATTACTTTGGCAAAGTCGCTGGCGAGCGGTGTGCCGGTCGGTGCATGTCTTGCCAACGACCGTGTAGCGTCTTGCATTAAGGAGAACGATCTCGGGACGACATTCGGCGGTGGAATGCTAGCCATGGCGGCAGTCCTTGCCACGATCGAAGCGATCGAGCGTGACGGTATGATCGAGAACGCGCGTCGG
>JANPJL010000010.1:0-8080 GCA_031425495.1 Acidobacteriota bacterium | reverse complement strand
CAAGACTTTCGTTGCCGGTCACTTCACCGACCTTGTCCTTAATCGTTCCCTTTGCCTGTTCCCATTTCCCTTCCGCTTCGTCTTTGTTAAAGATTGCCATTACTCCAACCTCCACTGATGATTTCCAGCCGTCGTACGAATATCGAACGTCAACTGTTACATCGGACAGAAGCAACTTGCATTCCTACAATCCGATATCCAAAACTCAGAGTCCTAACCCCAAGCCCTAAAATCTAAAATCCAAAATCCAAAATGGAATCACATTCCCTTGTAGTTAGGTCCACCGCCGCCCTCCGGCGTCACCCAGTTTATGATCTGGTACGGATCCGCGATGTCGCACGTCTTGCAATGGACGCAGTTCGAGAAGTTTACTTTCAATTCCTTCCGCCCTGTCGACGCGTTCGTCTCCATTTCATATACCTGGGCCGGGCAAAATCGCTGACATGGATTCCCATATTCCTCGGCACACCGCGTTGAGCAGATCTCCGTATCGAGCACGTGCAGGTGTGACGGCTGATCTTCGTTGTGGGCGACGGTCGCGTGATAGACATCGGTGATCTTGTCGAAGGTCAGTTCCTTGTCGATCTTGAGATCGTCGTAACGCGACCCGATCGCTAACGCTCGCGGTACTGACAGCTTTTCCATCCGCTCGTGGCCGGCAACATGATGCTCTTTCGGCATGAAGCCCCACGCCAGACCTTTCGTCAGAAACTGAAGACCGGTGTTGATCAAAGCTGACCACCGCCCGCTCTGGAACGAAGCGTGGAAATTTCGGACCGGGTGGAGTTCATCGTATACCCAGCTCATATTCACCTTTTCGTCATAGTGCCTGAGCGTCGTCGATGTGAAATCCTGATGCTCGAATGCTCCTACGATCGTCTCGGCCGCAAGCATCCCGGATTTCATCGCCATGTGGATGCCCTTGATCCGCTGCCCATTCAAAAACGAACCCGAGTCGCCGACGATCATCACGCCATCGGCGTAAAGCTTTGGCATCGTCCAGAAGCCGCTTGTGTTGATGGTCTTCGCACCGTACTTGATCATCTTGCCGCCCTTCAAAACTTCCGCGACTTTCGGATGCGTTTTGAAGCTCTGAAACTCCAGGTGCGGATCGATGTTTGGATCTTTGTAATCGAGGCCGGTCACGTACCCGATGCTGATGACATTGTCCTTCATCCCATAGATCCAGCCGCCGCCGTACGTGTCGGTGTCCGAAGGAAAGCCCAGCGTGTGAACAACCTTGCCCTCGCTAAAGTTTCCGGCCGGCACTTCCCAAAGTTCTTTTACACCAAGTGAGAAAACCTGCGGATCTTTATCCTCCATCAGGCCGAGCCGCGACATCAACTGTTTAGCCAGCGAGCCGCGTGATCCTTCGCCGAGCACAGTTACCTTCGCAAGGATCTCAACACCCGGCTCAAAGTTAGCCTTCTGCTTGCCGTCCTTACCGATGCCTTTGTCGCCGGTGCGAACACCGAGTACCACGTTATTCTCGTCATAGATCAGATCGGCACCGGGAAACTCCGGGAAAATGTTTATCCCCGCTTCCTCACATTTTTCGCCGAGCCATTCGCACACCTTGCTCAGGCTGATTATATATTTGCCCTTGTTCTTGAGTGGCGGGGGAACTATCGGTGCGTTCAGCGATCCACCTTTCGTCAGATACCAGAACGCGTCTTCGGTGACCACGGAGTCGACAGGAAATCCCTGCTCGAGAAAATCGGGCATTAGCTCGCGGATGGCGATCGGATCCATCACCGCCCCCGATAAGATGTGGGCTCCAACGAAAGGACCTTTCTCGATGATCGCGATCTCGATCTCGCCGATCTTCGCCGCCTTCTTGCGACCTTTGTCGACCAGCTCATCATGCAGCTTGATCTCGTTCTTCAGATGCAGCGCCGCGGCAAGGTTCGCGGGCCCGGCCCCGACAAACAGTACATCCATCTCGATCTGTTCTCGTTCAATCATGTTGTCGAATTATATCAATCGGGCGCTCCTATTTGCGATTTTCGATTTGCGATTTGCGATCGAGCGTCGCGTGACAAACCTGTCCTACGTTTAGGGATGTCGTTCCCGCAAAGCCGCAAAGGCGCGAAGAAATCGCAAATCGCAATTCGAAAATCGCAAATAAACTAGGGTTCAAACTGTTTCTTCAAACTCTCCGTATATGGCGCTCGGGCGACGCCCTTCTCGGTGATGATCGCGGTTACGAGATCGTTCGGCGTGACGTCGAACGCGTAATTGCTGACGACGGTCTCGTCGGGGGCTAGCTGAATGTCCTTCACGTGGGTGACCTCGCGAATGTCGCGCTCTTCGATCGGGATCTCTTCGCCGGTCGGGCAGTTGAGATCGACAGTCGATAGCGGTGCCGCGACATAGAAAGGTATGCCGTGTCGTTTCGCCAGCACCGCAACCATGTACGTTCCGATCTTGTTTGCGACATCGCCATTCGCGGCGATCCGATCGCTTCCAACAACGACCGCTTGCACGCGTCCCTTTTTCATTACGTGACCGCTCATGCTGTCGGTGATAAGCGTGACGGGAATATCGTCCTGCATCAGCTCCCATGCCGTGAGCCGTGCTCCCTGCATATACGGGCGGGTCTCATCCGCGATCACCGAGATATGTTTTCCCTGATCGATCGCACCACGGATCACCCCGAGCGCAGTTCCCCAAACTCCACCGGTCGCAAGTGCCCCCGCATTGCAATGCGTCAGCACCGTCGAGTTGTCTTCGATCAACTCACCGCCAAACTTTGCGATCATCCGCTGCGATTCAATATCCTCGGTGTGAATAGCCTTAGCATCTTCGATCAAGATCTGCTGGATCTCTGCGATCGACTTCCCTTCCGACTTCGCGTTCTGGAATGTGCGTTTCATTCGATCGATGGCCCAGAAAAGATTGACGGCCGTCGGTCGGGTCTTCCCAAGCACCTCGCCGATGTAATCCATCTCGTCGTCAAGATCATCGATATTCGTGCCGACGAATTGCTTTGCACCAAGCGCCATTCCGTAAGCCGCTGACACGCCGATGGCCGGAGCCCCGCGGACGACCATGTCCTTGATCCCCGCCGCGACCTCGGTGTACGTCCGCAGTATCAACCATTTTTCTTCGGTAGGCAGCAGCCGCTGATCGAGCATCCGCACGCCTTCATCGGTCCATTCCACGGGAATAATGTTTAAGTTCATATCTCTTGTTGTCGCTGGCCGGTTGTCATTTGTCATTCGTCCTGGGTGCTTGCCCGACGAGAAACTAAAATGACCAATGTAACGAAACTAGAATCTTACGGAATATCCTTTCTCACCGCAAAAATGCTAACCATTATCCCGGCTATCCTGCAGTTTGCTACCCGTCATCACTTGCTTTATAGTTTTTTGAAACTCTAACCAGCTAATGGCCGACGTTTCCAACGAATCAATGCAGCAAGCAGTTCACGCAAAGGTTGAAGAACCTTTCCGCAAAACTTTTTCCGAGATCCTCGATCTCCCGGAAGCGTTAGGAGCTCTCGACAGGTTGTCACAAAACTATTACTGGTCCTGGAATCCGGACGGCATCGCCCTTTTCCGCGAACTCGAGCCGGCTCTTTGGATAACCTACGAGCAGAACCCAAGACTCCTTTTGAAGAATGTTCCGCAGCTTCGTTTGTGGCAGAAGGCGTCGGATGAAGATTACGTTCGCAAGCTTAATGAGTTTGCCGCCAAGTTCGACAGCTACATGTCTGCGTCCGGCGACGGAGCGTCTATCGCTTATTTCTGCGCCGAGTACGGTGTACATAATTCCCTGCCGAATTATTCCGGCGGCCTCGGCATCCTTGCCGGCGACCATCTGAAGTCCGCGAGTGATCTCGACGTTCCTCTTCGTGCGGTCGGCTTGTTATATCGCTACGGTTACTTCCGGCAGCGGATCGCCCACGACGGTTGGCAGGAAGAGCGATATGCGGACGTATTCGAATCGGAGCTTGCGGTGACACCCGTTCTGGACAGCACAGGTGAACGGATCATGGTGATCGTCCATATTCGGGGTCGCGAGGTCTTCGCTCAAGCGTGGCTGGCGCAAGTCGGCAGGATATCGCTATATCTTCTCGACACGAATCTCGCCGAAAACGCCGAGGTGGACCGTCTGATCACGGGCCATCTGTACGGCGGCAGCACGGAGACGCGGATCGTCCAGGAAAAGATACTCGGAATCGGCGGCGTCCGTCTGCTTCGAAAGCTCGGTCTCTCGCCATCGGTATTTCACCTGAACGAAGGACACTCGGCGTTTCTAACGCTTGAGCTTGCCCGCGAATTCCTTGCGGCGAATCCCGACGCAACCTTCGACGATACGGTCGCGGCTGTTCGCAGACAGTGTGTATTCACGACGCATACACCGGTCGCAGCCGGTAACGATGCGTTCTCCACAGCCGAACTGCGGGATTGTTTCGACAAGGGATTTATAGCAAGCCTGAAGATTTCCGAGGATGAGTTTTTCGGTCTCGGCCGGATCGACGCCGGCGATGATGGCGAAGCATTTGGAATGACGCCGTTTGCTCTGCGCATGTGCCGGTCGGCAAACGGCGTCAGCGAAAAGCATGGCGAGGTCTCGCGCGAGCTTTGGCATCAGATGTTTTCCGAACTGGCCGAGTCGAAGGACGTTCCGATCACCCACGTCACGAACGGTGTGCATGCTCCGACGTGGGTAGCTCCGGGATTCCAAAACCTGTTTGACCGGTCCATCGGCGCCGAGTGGCCGCGTCTGCTTCTCGATCAGGACGCATGGACGACGGCGGTCGACAAACTTCCGGACAGCGATGTTTGGCTCATCCATCAGCAGTTGAAGAATCTCCTTATAGCGTTTATCCGCGAGCGAACGAGGGCGAAAGAGACGGGGACGCTGGATACCATTCACGAGCACGTAAACACGGAGCACTTATTTTCTGCGAATACGCTGACCATCGGTTTTGCTCGTCGCGTCGCTGCGTACAAACGTTGGAACTTGTTGCTGTCTGATGTCGATCGTCTATTGAAATCGGTCGACAATCCCGAACGCCCTGTTCAGTTCGTCTTCGCCGGCAAGGCACACCCGCAGGACCGGACTGCAAAACAAATATTGCAGGACTTGATGAGTATCAACCGTGATTCGAATTGGCAGCGTCGGGCCGTCTTCATCGAAGACTACGATCAAGAAGTCGCTCGATATCTCGTACACGGGGTCGATGTCTGGATGAACGTACCGCGGCGGCCGTTCGAGGCGAGCGGCACGAGCGGTATGAAGGCCGCCATGAACGGCGTTCTCAATTTCTCGGTGCTGGATGGATGGTGGATCGAGGGATATAACGGTGAAAACGGTTTTGCGATCGGAGATTTAAGCGAGGGAGAAGACGCAGTGGCGGACGCTCAGGACGCAGAGTCGCTATACGCGATTTTGGAAGATCAGATCGTTCCGGCATTTTATGATAGAGACGCATCTGGCTTGCCCACTGCTTGGATCCGAAAAATGAAAAATTCGATCGCGACGCTCTCGCCACAGTTCTCCAGCGACCGGATGGTTAAGGAGTATGTGGAGAAGATCTATTTGAAGAAGTAGTCGGTAGCCGGTAGCCGGTAGCCAGCTAAATTAGCTATCACCGTTCACCGCAAGCCTACTGACTACCAACTACCAACTACCAACTACTTACAATATGACAAACACAGAATTCCGAACCGGCGTTATTAACCCCGTCGAGTGCGTTAAAGAAGGTTTCGAGCTGATCAAAAAGGATTACTGGCTGCTGTTTGCCATTGGCCTGGTCGGCGGGATAATCGGCGGCGTTACGATGTACATTCTCGCCGGAGCCATGCTATGCGGAATCATGTTCGCGTACCTGAAAGCGATCGATCGAAAGCCGGTGGTATTCGATGATCTGTGGAAAGGGATGAATTTTTTCGGACCCGGGTTAGTCGTAATGCTCGTCATGATCGTTCCGGTCTTCGCGTACTATATTTTTGTCTACGTCACTGTCATTGCTGCATTTTTGGGCGGGGCCCAAGCCGGCGAAGCCGGGATGGTCGGAGCACTTGTCGTCGTCGGGATTATTGATCTAGCCGTCCTGATCGTAATGGTCTGCTTTCACACGCTGCTCACGTTTTCGTTTCCGTTGCTTATAGACCGAAATCTCGGTGCGGTAGATGCGATGAAAACGAGTGCACGCGCCGTTTGGGCTAACCTCGGCGGCGTCGCCGGGTTGGTTGGCGTGAACTTTGTGTTGCTGTTTTTGGGTTACCTGGCGTTGTGCATCGGGCTATATTTTGTTATCCCGATAATGATCGCAGGCAACGTTGTAGCTTATCGAAGAGTCTTTCCTTCTTTGGAATCAGTACCGAACATGAGCCCCCCGCCGCCCGACTCGTATAAGTGGTCTTAAGTTATGCCTGCAAACTTTGTCTCAGTCGACTCGCTCGAAACACTCGAACAACTCTTTACGGATTCGTTCCAGCATCCGGTCGTGCTTTTGAAACACAGCACGACCTGCGGCATAAGCTCGGGTGTCTATCGCGAGGTCAGCCTGGTTGGCGGCGATGTGAACGTCGTCACTATTCAAACTCATCGCGAGATCTCGAACGAGATCGCTTCGCGCACGGGTGTTCGTCACGAGTCGCCGCAGGCGATCGTCCTCAGAAATGGAAAGCCTGTCTATCAGGCGTCGCATTACGATATCGAGGCCGCCCATATCGAGGCGACGCTGATGATCTAGGTGAGTGAAACAATGCCAGAGCCGCTTCAGATCATCGAGGAAAGTGATTCCGAGATCTCGATCAAATGGTCGGATGATGCCGAAACGCGCTACGACGCCCCGACGCTTCGCCGATCATGCCCGTGTGCTGGCTGCATCAACGAGTGGACAGGCGAAAAGATGCTCGACGACAAAGGCATATCGGACGACCTAACGATCGATCATGTCTCGATCGTCGGACGCTACGCACTAAATTTTCATTTCTCCGACGGCCACGACACCGGCATTTTCAGTTTTGCGTTTCTGAGAAAGCTTTCGGATATCCCGGCATAGCCAACCGAGTCGGCAATCACCCTCGAGAATTCGAACTTTCTTGTTTCGTGTCCCTTTCGTGTATTTCGTGGTTGTGTTTTCTTAAATCCAACCACGAAATACACGAAACACACGAAAAAGAACACGAACAAGAAATATCCCGAATTCAGAAGTGACTCCGGTAATTACTGGCCCGCTTCACGAACCGACCAATCCATGGCGAGAAAGAAAACCGGAGGGCAAACCCACCGTAGCTATACACCGAAATTAAGTGATCTTCGATCAGATGGGTCACTTTCATTGTGACCATTAACCCCTACCGCCTACCGCCTACCGCCTACCGTCTACCGTCTACCGCCTTCACCCCGCAATGTATCGCCGCGATCCCGCCCGTTAGATTGGTGTACTCAACTGATTCGAAGCCGAGACCACGCATGAGCGCCGCAAGTGCTTTCTGATCCGGAAACTTGGAAACCGAGTCCGGAAGATATTCGTAAGCACCGCGCGAGCCGCTGATCGCACCGCCGATCCGGGGCAGGACTTGTGTGAAATAGAAATTAAACAGGCCGCGAAAACCCGGGACGACCGGGCTCGAAAACTCAAGGATCGCCAGACGTCCACCGGGCTTGAGGACGCGGTAGAGCTCCGAAAGTCCGTCACTAAAATTGGAAAGGTTTCTCAGGCCAAATGCGATCGTAACTCCGTCAAAACTGTCATCTGCGACGGGAAGGCTGAGAGCATCTGCTTCGATATAGGGGATCGTGACCGAGGCCGCGGACGTCTTATCTTTTGCAAGGAGCAGCATTGGGCGGCAGAAGTCCGAACCGAAGATTCGCGCTTTCGAATCGCGATCCAGCTCGAGAGAGAGGTCGCCGGTGCCACATGCAACGTCAAGTACGATCGCGTTCGGATCCCGCAAAACGTCAGCAAGTTTATCCCGGACCAATCGTCGCCATCGTTTGTCGATATTAACGGAGAGAACGTGATTGAGAAGATCGTACCGTCGCGCGATACCTGAGAACATATCGCGCACCGCTCGCGCGTGAGCGATCTCGCTGGCGGTTCGTTCGGTTGGCATTG
>JANPJL010000009.1:0-12049 GCA_031425495.1 Acidobacteriota bacterium | reverse complement strand
GTTCGCGAAAGAAAACAGGGAGACATCGGCGCGATGTCATTGGCAGAGTTCAAGGAGATCATCACCCAGCAAAAGCTGCTTCGGTCTCTCTAAGAACGGTATTTAACAATAGGAGGCGCATATCGCTAGAAGATTTGGTGGTAGAAATTTCCGTCCACGGCAGCGTGAACCGCAGCACCGGACGAACGAAAGGATAAGAGTACCGTCTGTGCGAGTCGTAACCGATGACGGAGAGGCCCTAGGCGTGATGGATACGCGGGACGCTATCCAGGAGGCCAGGAAGCGTGGGCTTGATCTGGTGGAGATCGCTCCGACGGCACAGCCCCCGGTCGCCAAGATCATCGACTACGGCAAGTTTCTTTACGAGCAGAAGAAGAAGGCTCACGAAGCGAAGAAGAAACAGGTCACAGTTCAGGTAAAGGAGATAAAGTTTCGTCCGGGTACGGATGACCACGATTATCATTACCGGATGGAGCATGCACGCCAGTGGCTGGGCGAAGGCGACAAGGTCCGTGCGGCGATCGCTTTCCGCGGTCGCGAAATGACCCACCGCGAGCTCGGGGCCAAGATCCTTTCCAAGCTGACAAAGGAGCTGGCCGACATCGCTGAGGTCGAAGTGGCGCCGAAGATGGAGGGATACCAGATGTTCACTATCTTCGTTCCGAAGAAATCCGGGGTCGAGGCAAAGAAGAAAGCCCAGAAGGCTGAGCCAGCCGTCGAGCCGGAAAGAAAAGTTAAGACGGAAAAGGTAAGGGCCGAAAAGCCGGCTCCGGAACCGAAGGACGATAACGAGATTTTTTAGGTGCGATGGGCCTATGTCTGTCGCATGAGATCAGGAGAGAGTAATTATGCCAAAGTTAAAAACACACAAGGGAGCAGCAAAACGTTTTCGTTCGACCGCAAGCGGTAAATTCAAACGCGGCCATTCACACGCGCGACACATTCTGACCAAAAAGTCGCAGAAGCGTAAACGTATTCTCGACATCGATGTGATCGTCGACAAGAGCGACCAGAAGCGCGTCGAGAAAATGCTGCCGTACGGGCGGAACTAGAAGATTTTCGATTTGCGATTGCCGATTTGCGATCTCGTTGTTTCAACGATCGCAAATCGCAAATTGAAAATCGCAAATCTCCAGAGGAGTGAACTATGCCTAGAGCAAAACGTGGTAATAAACGTCTTGAGAAACGTAAAAAAATATTAGCCTTAGCCAGAGGTTATCGTGGGACAAAGTCGAAGCTATATCGTTCGGCGAAAGAATCGGTCGAGCGAGCTCTGAATTTCGCGTACACCGGCCGTAAGCTGAAGAAACGCGACTTTCGTAAATTATGGATCGTCCGCATCAACGCGGCGTGCAGGCTGAACGAGATGAAATACTCGCAGTTCATGTACGGACTGAAGCTGGCCGGTATCGAGTTGGATCGTAAGGTGCTCGCCGACCTGGCCGTGAAACAACCTGAAACCTTTGCGACGATCGCCGGACAGGCGAAGGACGCACTCGGTAAGCAGGAACAGCAGGCCGCTGCGTAGCGTTCGTTTGGCGACAGCAGAATGGCGTGTCGACTAACTTCGTCGACACGCCATTGTATTGTGATGAGTCGTTGAACTAACCCGAAACTTTCGCTGACTCACTCAGGAATTTGATCAGGTCTGTGGTCACCCTTTGCTTGTGGCTCGCCAGCAACCCGTGAGGCGCTCCCTCGTACTCGATCAGTGTGGCGCCTGAAATTCCCTTTGCCGCGGCCCGAGCTGACGCGTCGATCGGCACCGTCTTATCTGCGTCCCCGTGAATGATCAATGTAGGAACCTTCACTGACGCCAGGTCCGGACGAAAATCAGTAGTCGCAAATGACCTCGCGCACTCCAGGGTTCCCTTGATACCGGCTTGCATCGCGACGATCCACGAAGCTTCGACTACGGCATCGCTCACAGGATGCGACACCAGACCAACTCCGTAAAAGTCTTTGAAAAAGCTTTTGAAGAACGCTGCCCGGTCCTCTTTCATGGCCGTTGCCATGCCGTCGAACACTGAGTGGTCCGTTCCATCCGGGTTATCCGGCGTCTTCAGCATATACGGTACGACTGACGATACAAGGGCGATCTTCGAGACTCCCTTCCCGCCGTGCCGGGACATGTATCGAACGACTTCACCGCCACCCATTGAAAACCCGACGAGTGCCGCGTCTGCAGACCCCGCCATTTCCTCGATCACTTTCGCCAGATCATCAGCAAGCGTGTCGTAGTCGTAACCATCCCACGGCTGATCTGATCGACCGAATCCCCTCCGGTCATACGAGATAGCATTAAACCCTGCATCGGCGATTGCGAATGCCTGGTCGTCCCAACTGTCCGCCGAAAGCGGCCATCCGTGCAGAAGTATTACTGGCTTTCCTGAGCCCCATGATTTGTAGTAGAGCTTCGTTCCATCTGAAGCGGTGGTATACGGCATTATCGTTCATCCTCCAATTGCGCGAGTCGCGCTCCTGAACAAAGCTCATATCTTCCGGCTGCTCTATAACAACGATGCGACTGCGGAAAACTTAAAGCCTGAGTGTTCGTATGTCCTAAAAACTTGCGCACGTTGCGTCCGTCGAAACGGGTGCAATCGTTATGCCGCCGAACAGGTCGGATTTAAATTCCGGAATGTTGGTTCAGATATTCAGATCGGATTTGGCAGAGGAGAACGCAGCAATGGCGAAATCAAGATCGTCTTTGGAGTGGGCCGCAGAGACCTGCGTCCGAATGCGTGCCTTCCCTTTCGGTACGACCGGAAACGAGAACGGTATGACATATACGCCCTTCTCCAGCAACGCTTGCGCCATCTTCACCGCAAGTTTGGCCTCGCCGAACATAACGGGGACGATCGGATGCTCGCCTGGCAGAACTTCTAGCCCGACAGCCGATATCTTCTCGCGGAAGTAACGCGTGTTGTCCATCAACCTGTCTCGGAGCGAGGTCGATTCGGATATCAGGTCAATCGCCTTGATCGACGCAGCAACGATCGGCGGCGCAACCGAATTCGAAAACAAGTAGGGTCGCGAGCGTTGACGGAGCAGTTCGATGATCTCTTTCTTACCGCTGGTGTAACCGCCGCTCGCTCCGCCCAACGCTTTACCGAGCGTCCCCGTGATGATATCGATACGATCAATTACGCCGCAGTGTTCGTGCGTCCCGCGACCGGTGTCTCCCATAAATCCGACGGCGTGGGAATCATCGATCATCACCATCGCGTCATGCTTGTCCGCGAGGTCGCAGATCTCAGACAGCTTCGCAATGTATCCGTCCATCGAGAAAACCCCGTCGGTCGCGATCATCTTAAATCGAGCCGAGGCTGCTTCCGTCAGTTTTGCTTCCAGATCATCCATGTCGCCGTTCTTATATCGAAACCGCTGGGCCTTGCTCAAGCGAATGCCATCGATGACGCTGGCGTGATTTAGCTCGTCCGATATAACCGCGTCCTCATCGGTCAGGATCGTCTCGAAGAGACCGCCGTTCGCGTCAAAACACGATGTGTAAAGGATCGTGTCCTCGGTTCCGAGAAACTCACTGATCTTGCGCTCAAGCTCCTTATGGATCTCCTGAGTCCCGCAGATGAAGCGAACCGACGACAGCCCGTAGCCCCATTTATCGAGCCCATCATGAGCGGCCTTGACGATCTCGGGATGATCGGACAAACCGAGATAGTTATTCGCACACATGTTCAAGACCTCGCGGCCGTTCACCTCGATCCGCGCTTCCTGTGGCGTCTCGATGACCCGCTCGGACTTGTACAGACCGCCTTCGCGGATCTCATTGATGGTGTTCTCTAGCTGTTCTCTAATTTTGCCGTACATATCTTTCCTTTGCGACCTTCGCGAGCTTTGCGTGAAACAGTTTTTTATCTCACGCAAAGCTCGCGAAGTCCGCCAAGCAGAAGGGCTCTTAGATATTCTCAAAATCCAATATCACTTTCCCGCAATTCCCTTCTCGTATTGCCTCGAACCCCTGTTCGAAATCCTCGTACGAATATCGATGCGTGATCACCGGCGAGATGTCGACGCCCATCTCGAGGAGAACTGACATTTGATACCAGGTCTCGTACATCTGTCGGCCGTAGATCCCTTTGATGTGTAGCATGTTGAAGACGACAGTTTTCCAATCGATGGCGAATTGCTCGGTAGGAATCCCGAGGAGCGCGATGCGGCTGCCGTGGAACATGTTCGCGACCATGTCTTGAAACGCAGACGGTATTCCGGACATCTCAAAACCGACGTCGAAGCCCTCTTTCATCCCAAGCTCTTTCTGGACGTCTTTGAGATTCTTCTCTTTTATGTTTACCGCCATGTTCACGTGACCCATCTTTTCAGCAAGCTCTAGCCGAAATGGATTCACGTCCGTGATAACGATATGTCGCGCACCTGCCTGTCGCGCAACAGCAGCCGCCATGATTCCTATCGGTCCCGCTCCCGTGATCAGAACGTCCTCGCCGAACACTTCGAAAGCTAATGCCGTGTGTACGGCGTTCCCGAACGGGTCGAAGATCGCGGCAACTTCAAGGTCGATGTCGTCCTTGTGCCGCCAAATGTTGGTCATCGGAACAGAGATAAACTCGGCGAATCCGCCGTTCGTATTCACCCCGATCCCGCGCGTGTTCGCACAGAGAGCTCGTCGTCCGGCCATGCAATTCCGGCAGCGTCCGCAGACCAGATGACCCTCGGCGCTCACGATGTCACCGACTTGAAAATCATTCACATTCGAACCGATGTCGACGATCTCGCCGACAAACTCGTGACCGATCGTCGTCGGTATCTTGATCGTCGATTGTGCCCATGCGTCCCAATTGTAGATATGGAGATCCGTCCCGCAGATCCCGCCCTTTTTGACGCGGATCATCACATCGTTGATCGACATCTCCGGTTCGGGGACGTCCTCGATCCACAGCCCCGGTTCCGCTTTGCTTTTGACAATAGCTTTCATTCGATTATTCGTAACTCAGGAACAAAAGCGATGATAGCAAACGCCACGGCGCCAAGCGAAGAAGCAGCGGGGGTCAACTCCGAATTGGGGACGCTTCTTGTTTCGTGTCCTTTTCGTGTGATTCGTGGTTATCTTTTCTTAAATCGAAACCACGAAATACACGAAACGGATCCGGAAACTAAATGCATACGACCTGACTTGCCACTTTCAGCGCCCTCGGGAAAATTCTTTTTGCCCACTGTAATTTGTTCACCCCTTTCGGTTATCCTTACAACTTATGTCTGACGAGAAAGCACAGGTAGAAGCGGCCCGGGCCGCGTTCGCGAGCGATTTCGAGCGATTTGCAGAGCTGAATTTGAACGGCTCATCGCTCGCAGAAGCGGAGGCGTCGTTACGCGAGCTCAATGAGCTAAAGGTCCGTCACACAGGTAAAAAATCCGCACTCGCCGGTGCAAAGAAACTGATCGGCAAGGTCGCTGCTGAAGAGCGCGGGGAATTTGGGCAGTTTGTTCAGGCGATCGAGACCGAGGTTACGTCTGCTCTGACTGAAGGTGAGGCGAAGCTTGGCGAATTCATTTCAAAAGCAAAGACGGAGGCGGAGCGGCTCGATGTCACGATCCCCGGTCGTCGGCCGGCGGTAGGTCATCTGCATGCGATTACCATCGTTCGGCAGAAGATCGAGGATATTTTCGTATCGATGGGTTATCACATCGAGGACGACCGCGAGATCGAGACCGATTATTACAATTTCGATGCGCTGAACATTCCCGAGGGCCACCCGGCTCGCGAGTCGCAAGACACGTTCTACACAACAACGGGTCTCGCTCTTCGCTCGCAAACGTCGACCGTGCAGATCCGTGCGATGGAACGCCGCGGTGTGCCGATCCGGATTCTCGCGCCAGGGAAGGTCTTTCGGCGTGATACTCCGGACATGACGCATGTCCCCATGTTCCATCAGCTTGAAGGCCTTTGCGTCGATAAGGGAATTACGATGGCCCATCTGAAGGGCACAGTGGGAGAATGGCTTCGGCGTCTGTTCGGAGAAGATACAAAGACGCGTTTTCGCCCGAGCTACTTCCCATTTACCGAACCATCGGCGGAGTTCGACTTCTCATGCTTCAAATGTCACGGCACCGGAAAGTTCGATGACGCGCGCTGTCGTCCATGCAAGGGCTCCGCCTGGATCGAGCTCGGCGGATCGGGAATGGTGCATCCGAACGTATTGCGGGCCGTCAACGTCGATCCGGCGGTCTACTCCGGGTTCGCATTCGGCTTCGGTCTCGATCGCATGGCCGCCTTGATGTACGAGATCGACGACATCCGTCACCTATTCGATAACGACGTAAGATTTTTGGAGCAGTTCCGGTAGGAACGCCGGCATCTTGCCGGCAGCTCGTAAAGTAATGAACCGAGCCGGCAGGATGCCGGCGTTCCATCATGAACATCAGCTACAACTGGTTAAAAGATCTGATCGATATCGATCTGTCCGTCGAAGAACTGGCCGTTCAATTGACTCGCGTCGGGTTCGCGGTCGAGGGAATTCACGCGTCTTCGGATGACTTCGTGCTCGACATCGATCTGACATCGAACCGACCCGACTGCCTCTCGCATCTAGGAATCGCCCGCGAGATCGCGGCGATCACCGGGAGCGACCTCAAGATAAGAGACGGAATAGGCGATTCAGAGCCCGAAATCCCTTTGCCCGCCGTTCTCGCGTACGACGTCGTCGCCATCCAGGATGCTGATCTCTGCCATCGTTTCACCGCCCGCCTTCTCAAGAACGTTCACGTCGGTCCGTCACCTGAATGGCTTGTGAAACGACTGGAGGCGATCGGCGAACGAAGCATTAACAACGTCGCCGATATCACGAACTATGTAATGCACGAGCTCGGCCAGCCGATGCACTCGTTCGATTACGATAAACTCTCCGAAAATCGGCTCGTCGTCCGTCGAGCGAAAGCGGGTGAGACGATCACCACACTCGACGAAGTTGAACGGAAACTTGATGAAACGATGCTCGCGATCTGCGACGCAGAAAGGCCTGTTGCCGTAGGTGGGGTGATGGGTGGATTGGATTCGAGCATCACCGACGCGACGACGACCGTGTTGCTCGAGGTCGCATACTTTGCTCGGGCTAGCATTCGTCAGACATCTCGGAAGCTTAAGCTCACCACCGAAGCGAGTGTCCGGTTCGAGCGCGGTGTCGACATCGACAAACTTATCGACGCATCGAATCGAGCCGCCGAACTGATATGCGAACTCGCTGGAGGCGAATTAGGAATATTCGTCGACGTTTATCCGACACGTGCGACGCAGAAAGAAGTCCGTTCGTCGAATATCGCATTCGCGGTTGAGCGGCTTTCCGGGTTGAAGGTTTCAGCTGATCGTTCGATCGCGATCCTCGGTTCGCTCGGTATCGGTCACAAGGAAAATGATCCGACCGCGTTCACCCCGCCATCTTGGCGACACGACATCGCGATCGAAGAAGACCTTGTCGAAGAAGTCGGGCGGCATGTCGGGTACGAAAACATCGCCGACGAACTTCCGCCTGCGTATGGAGCAGGTGAATACCAGCAGAACGAACCGCGAAAGAAACGGCTCAGACGTGTCCTTGTCGACCTGGGTTTTAACGAGGCCGTCTCGTACAGCTTCATCGATACGCGCCACGACGGTAGATTCGAGACGGTCCCCGGAATGCTCGACGATCGGTCGGAGGAAAGACTCGTGACACTGAGAGATTCAGTGATCGAGGGCGCTGTCCGCATGCGACCGACGCTGCTTCCAGGATTACTCGACGCGGTGCGTTTGAACATGAATCATCAGCGGCGCGACCTGCGACTTTTTGAGATCGGCAAGTGTTTTGCTGCACGGGAGACTGAGGACGGACTTCCGGCCGAGCTTGAATTGCTGAGCCTTGTCGTCACGGGAGGGTTGGTACAAGCCAACCGTGGGATGACAGAGCGTGATCTGGATTTTTACGATGCGAAAGGCGCCGTCGAAGCCGCTCTTAATTCGATCGGGTTCGCCACTCCCCAGTTTCAGGCCGACGATGACAGTCGACACTTACGTATCGGGCAGTCGGCGAAGATCACAGTTGCGGGTACGGTGGTTGGCACTATTGGCCGGCTTAACGAGGAACTAACGTCGGATTACAAGTTTAAGCAACCTGTATATGTCGCGGAACTCGATCTGCAAGCGATCCTCGCTCAAGAGACCCCGCCGGTTTTATATCGCAGTCTGCCGAAATATCCTGCGGTCGTACGCGATGTTTCGTTCGTTGTGACTCGAGAGATCAGTTTCGATCAGATCAAGTCGGCGATCGTAAGCCAGCGACGTGAGCTGTGCAGGAGCGTCGGATACGTCGACCTGTATGAAGGTAAAGGCATGGGTGAAAACGAACGATCGCTGACGATCCGACTCGAATACCGTAGCGACGAACGAACTCTACTCGACACCGAAGTAGATGAAGTTCACACTCTACTCATCGAAACCGTAGAGCGAGAATTAAATATTCGTCGAAGATTCTAAATTCTCGCGCCGATTACTTGAAGTTTATTTTAAAAGTTTACATAATCGTTACCCGAAGATTTTTACGGAACCCGCAATAATTGGAGACAGCTTAATGAATGGCCTAACGGGAATGGAGAAGTTCTCGCATCTCGAGGATAAAATTTACCTCACGATCGAGTTCGCCAAGCGAATCCGAGAAGAAAAGGAAAAAATAGAACGAGAAACCAGCGACCTTCGTCGCGAGGCTGTTCACCTGCGGGAAGAAAATGAAAGGCTCGCCGAAAAGGTAAACGGACTCTTGTCCGAGCGCGACGCGATACAACTCAAAGTTGAGGCGATGCTCGACGCCATGACAGTGATCGATGCCGAAGTGGCGCAGGCGGTCGGGAGGTAATACGCGATGAAACCTGAATCCGCCGAACAAACCATACGCGTTGAGATCTATAATCAGAATTACAGCATTCGTTCAGATGGCGACAACGAATACATCATGGATCTGGCGGATTACGTTGATGGAAAGATGCGTGACATCGCGTCGGGAACGTTAACAGTTGATTCGCTAAAGGTCGCCATCCTCGCCGCCCTGCACATCGCAGACGAATTCCACCAGCTCAAAATGCAGCAGCAGCAGACCGACATCCAGCTTGCATCAAGAAGCGCCGAATGCACCGACATGCTGGACCGTATCCTGAAGAACAAGGACCACACCCCTCCGCAAGAACTCGAGATCGAGCAATAAGTTATTAGCAATAAGCAATAAGCTACTAGGAACTGAGACTTGGGACTTGGGACTTGGGACTTGGGACTTAAGACTTGGGACCTGGGACTTGGGACTGGTCCGTGTGCTATAGTTTTTTCAGGCGAAAGTTGTTCCTGCGTATCCCGTCACTGAACGCATATATAATTGAGCCAACACTTGAATTGAGGGAGGCTGATGCCTGATTCGGTGCAAACTTCCAACGGAAGATTTGCCATAGATGAAGGCTTCGATGTTTCTTCGGAAACAAAAGGTCACCCACCTGAAACTACAGGTTCAATTCAAGCGTTTGGAACGGATCACGCGGTGCCTTTCGCCTACTGTTTTTCAGCTTCTTCGTCGAGTTCCCGTCTTATCTCATCAGTCATCTTTGCTTGCTCGAGCGCGATCGGTAGCTCGGATGCACGCGCAGATAGTTTCTTCAACGCAAGTTCAGAATCAGCGAGTTTCGTTCCTCGGACGGACGCGGCCTCGATCATCTGCAGACGCGATTCAGCTTCGGCCAGCATCTGGGTCGCCTCGTCATTGATCGACCCGATCTTTTTCACGTCGCGTTCGATCTCTGCATTGAATGTTGCGGCACTGTCCGCGTTTAGCCGCTTCAGTTGCTTTAGGCTCGACTGGCGGCGCTTGGAGAGCATCAATTCCTTCTTCGACGATTTGATTATTCGGGTTGCCGTCAGCCTGGATGCCAGGGTCTCGCGATAGGCATCCTCCATCAACGGATCGGCGCGTTTCATTTCCTGCAGCATCCGTTTCTCGCTGGACTTCAGCTCATGCAGGAACCACTCGATCTCCTCGGCCTTGATCCCATCAGCCGCAATTCGTTCGCGCGTCTCTTTGGTCCAGTTCGAATGGCGGTAGGCAAAAAAGCCGCTGAGGCCGAGTCCGACCACAAAGCCGACGATGGTTAGAATGAGGCCGATGAAGAAAAACGTCGCGGCAAGCGGCGGCGTCGAACCTAGAATCAATGTTAAAAGCAGAAACAGGACCGCCGGCGTTACCGACAGGACGATCGGGGCAGAGATGGCCGCGATCTTCAGATTCCGGCCACGGGCCAGCTCACGTTTTGGGATGTCGTATTTCGATATGAGCTCGTCCATTCCGGGTGGATTTACTTTACAAGCCGTGTAAACTTAATTCAAACATTACGCATCACAAACTTTTTATTAGCTCAACGAATTATATTAGACTAGCGAGTGCTTTATCCGACCGGGCCGAAAGTATGATGAAAGCCATATTTTTCTCGTTTCTTGCATCGCTCGCGATGACGTGCGCGGTATTTGCGCAGAAAGGGGATGCGGCGGAGCAGCAGCGCGTCCGCACGGTTTCGATACCGATCTCGATCTTTACTAAAGCAGAGTTGCGACAGGGGCAGGCGGAGGAATTTATTCAAGCCGACCGTCTCATCGTAAAAGAAGATCGTGATGAGCAGACAATACTTTCCATTCGAAGCGTGGTCGACGCTCCGCTCGCACTGGCTATACTTATCCAGGACGACCTATCGTCTAGTTTCAATCTACAGCTAAACGACCTTCGTAAGTTTATTCGCAGTCTCCCGCGCGGGTCGCGCGTGATGGTTGCGTATCTTCGTGGTGGCCATATTCAGATCCGTCAGAGATTCACTACTGACCTTGACGCCGCTGCAAATTCCCTGCGGATCGTGGCGTCCAGCTCGACCGTGGCGCCTCGAAACCCGTACGACAACGTCGTGGACGCCCTTAATCGTTTCGACGCACTGCCGGCCGGACGTCGTGCGTTGCTACTTATCTCCGACGGCTTAGATTCCAGCCAGGGACTCGTGAGTTCGACGCCGAGCGAAAGCATCGACCTCGAGCGGGCGATCAGTCGTGCTCAACGTCGAAATGTAGCGGTGTTCTCGTTTTACAATCCGGCGAGTTTGACCGAAAGCGGCGATGGACGACTGGTCCTTAATGGTCAGGGCTCGCTTGCAAAGCTTTCGGACGAAACGGGTGGTCGTGCATTTTTCCAAGGATCGATCGCACCGATCAGCTTCGACCCATTTTTCAGAGAACTGACCCTTTTGCTTAACCGCCAATTTCTCTTGTCATACCTTTCGACCCACATGAAGCGCGGATATCACCGCGTGGAGGTGTTCAGCACTAACCCAAACGTGAAGATAGAACATCCCAAGGGATATTATTTCCGTTAGATTATCGCAGTTTTGTACTGCAGGACGGACAGATGTGAACGTCTTCCTTGATAAGCAGTCCAACCCAGAATAAAGGAAAGAAGAGGACGAGGAGAACGGCAAAGACTATCCAACCGGTTGTCGAAATGCGCCGCTCGACGCGCGGAAGAAACTGGCTCATGCAGGTCGGGCAGCGATAATTGCCGGACATGAATTGTGAACCGGCCGCTGCGAGCGGAGCTGCACTCGCCGGATTCCATGCGTCATGGGGTTTCGCTCGAGCATCGGTGTGGGTTTGATACTCGTCTGTCTTCCATGAGTAAGCCTTCGGGGCACCATATTCATAGCCCGGCTGTGCCATCGGTTGACTCACAATAAATTTTGTTCCGCAGAATCGGCAGAACTGACTCTCGGCAGCGTTGCCCTGCCCGCAATTTTGGCACTGGATCATAGCTAACGAAAGGATAAAGTATAAAGGCCCAGAGAGAAAGGATGAAGGATGAAGGCGGAAGGATGAAGGATGAAGAAACCTAGCCGCCTTGCCTTGTGCCTCCTGCCTTCTGCCTTCTGCCTTCTGCCTTCTGCTTTCATCCTTTCGTCTTCATCCCTCATCCTTCATCCTTCAAAACCGCACCCGCTCACCCGAGTTGATCGCCGAGTAAACTGCTTCGACCAA
>JANPJL010000008.1:0-41571 GCA_031425495.1 Acidobacteriota bacterium | reverse complement strand
AGTGTGGGTGATGAACGCAGATGGTTCGAACAAACGACAAGTCACTAATCTCGCGTCTGCTTCGTTCGCGCCTTTCTTTACACCCGACGGAAAGCGTCTGATCTTTTGTACGAACTTTTTCGACGAGAACCGAGCGAACCGGCGCCGGCAGCCAAATTTCGATCTTGCGTTGATCAATCTGGACGGCTCGGGAATCGAACGAGTCACATTCAATGAAACTTTCGACGGCTTTCCGATGTTCTCCCCTGATGGGAAGAAACTCGTCTTCGCATCGAATCGAAACGCGGCCAAGTCCGGTGACACGAATGTTTTTATTGCAGATTGGGTTTGGTAGGAACATCTAACGCCCGGTTCGTTCAAGAGTAATATGAAAGCAATTCTCGTGAGCCTCATCTTCCTATTTGCCGCAAGCGCGTACTCTCAGGAGGCGATAGAGTTTACCGAGTTCGGCAACATACCGTGTGACGACTACTTGGCGAGAATGGATGCGATCTTTTCCGAATCGCAGCGAAATCCGGCCGCAAGGGTTTACATTCTCCTGTACGAGGGAAAGGTGCCTACTTACAACGAGCGGACAAAACGGGCAGAGTTGAAGCGTCCGATCGTCGGTTTAGCGGAAGCACGTATTCGATCCATCAAGAGATACGCTGACCATCGAGGGTTCGATAAAAAAAGGCTCGCGTTCGTTAAAGCCGGTTTTCGCAACGAATCGGCGCTTGAGGCGTGGATTGTGCCTCCCGGAGCGACTCCGCCGATACCGAGTGAAACAGTTCGGAAGATGCGGTACCGCCCAGGTAAAGCGTTCGGATACTGCATCGAGTGTTGTGGAGCATGAAAAAGCAATTATCTAGTTTCGTAATCTTTCTCCTCGTTTCGTGTTCCTTCGCGCAAGGCCAAACCGCGCTCGAACAAAACCTCCGCAAGCACGTCGAGTACCTAGCCTCCGAAAAACTCGAGGGTCGTCGAACCGGTGAGAAAGGTGCGACGGATGCGGCAAGTTATGTTGCGAAAGAGTTCAAGAAGAGCCGGCTGAAGACTGGATTCAAAACGAGCTTCCTCCAACCGTTTCCATATGTCGCGGGCGTGGCCCTCGGCAGTGACAACTTCTTACGGATCGTATCGGCGGAAGCGACGGGCGAGAACAAGATGGAGATCGGCGTCAACTGGATGCCGCTTGGGTATTCGATGAGTGGCGATATTCCGTCGACGGAGATCGTGTTCGCCGGTTTCGGGGTGACGACGCCCGAAGCGAAGTATGACGACTACGCCGGGCTGGACGTGAAGGACAAGATCGTCCTGATGTTCGATTCGACGCCCGACGCGGGTAATCCTCATTCGGCATTCACGCGATTCAACATCCACACAAAGGCGAACATCGCTAAAGACAAAGGTGCAAAGGCGATCGTCCTAATCGCCTCGGATAACGATTTCAAAAGCGATCGACTTTCGCGCCTAAGCTTTGATCGAACACTCGGCGAGACCGCCTTGCCTGTGGTCGGGATCATGCGTGAACATGGTGCGGAGTTGCTCGGTGCGGCTGACGCTAAGGGGCTTACTGCGATCGAGGTGTGGCTTGCAAATAAGGCGAATGCACCGCCGACCACACAACCCGAAACCTGGAAGGCACCGGGTGAGCCCGTTACTGTGAAAGCAACCGCACAGATAAAGATCCAACTCGTCAAGAAACAGGTCGATGCTACAAACGTGATCGGTATTCTCGAAGGCACGGATCCGCAGCTCAAGAATGAAGCGATCATAATCGGAGCGCATTACGACCATCTGGGTCGCGGTGGTGCGGGCAGCCTCGCCGCAAACTCTACGGACATCCACTACGGCGCGGACGATAATGCGTCGGGCACGTCGGCGGTGCTCGAACTCGCCCGACAATTTGCGAAATCGAAAAACAATAAACGTACGATCATCTTCATGGCTTTCGGCGGGGAGGAAGAAGGTTTGCTCGGTTCGAAATATTACGTCAACAATCCGGTCTGGCCGCTCGATAAAACGATCGCGATGATCAACCTCGATATGGTGGGGCGTTTGAATGAGAACAAGCTGACGGTTGGCGGAATCGGGACGGCGCGTGAGTGGAAACCTCTAATCGAAAAATTAACTCCCGCTAAGGGAGCTCCGCCGACGACCAGTGGTGACGCGAATCTCAGAATCAAAGCCGAGCTTGATTCACGGCTGGCAACCTTGGGAGAGTCCGGCGTTCAAACTCAGGTAACGGACGACATGGTTTCCTTATCGGGTTATGCAAGTCCCGCTCGATACGCGGACGTGATGCGAATCGTGACCGACGCTGGTGGCCGAAGTAAGTTGAATAATCAAGTCATTAAGATGGATCCAGCACAAACGTTCGCGCTCCAGCTCAACGAAGACGGCTTTGGGCCATCCGATCACTCCTCTTTCTACGGTAAACAGATACCCGTACTTTTCTTCTTTACCGGCACGCACACCGATTATCACAAGCCCACTGACACATTCGATAAGGTCAATTACGATGGTCTGACGCGGATCACCAACTACGTCGGTGAGATCGTAAAGAACATCAACCAGTCGCAGGCAAAACCGACCTACACCCTCGCCAAATCTTCGGGGCAAATGGGTCAGGTCCGAATGAACGTTTCGCTTGGAACCATCCCGAGCTACGGTGACACGACGGACGGAATGGTCCTCGACGGAGTGCGTGAGAATTCGCCCGCGGCAAAGGCCGGATTGAAAGCCGGAGACAAGGTCGTGAAGCTTGCAGGCAAGGACGTCCGCAATGCGATGGATTACACGTACGTACTCGGCTCGATGAAAGCCGGCGAGGAATATGAGGTGGAGCTGATACGAGGAACCGAGCGGATGAAACTGAAGATCATTCCAGCACCGGCTGCGAGAAGGCCGTGAACGTAAGCGTCCCGGCTCGGCATTTTTTTCGCGCGCGAATTTCCTTCGGGATTCGCCCCTTTTTAGAGCCAAGCTTTCGTCGTGCTTCTCCTCTTTTGAGCCAGCTATCGTCTGGCTTCGGCTTTTCGAGGGCGAAGCTTTCTTCGGGCTTAGCGTTTTATCGACCAAAGTTTCTTCGGGCTTCGCCCGCCGATGAGCGGAAAGGCTCCGCCTTTCCGGGTCGCTCTTAATATTCCGGCGGCTACGCCGCCACTTCGCGAGGCGCAGCCTCTACCCTTTTTTGACCTTACGGAAAGGCATAGCGTTTCCGATCATCGGGCGGCAAAGCCGCAGGACGCTTATGAAAATCAAACTGCTCGTTATCGTCGCATTCGCTTCCGCCGCCCTAGCGTCGTGCGGTTCCCCGCAGGCCGTCAATAATTCTGTTCCCAAGGCCGGCACCGCAGTCTCATCGGCTCCTGATCCGAGCCCGATCAAGACTCCCGTGATACCAAAAGATGGCGACTACAACGCCAAGGGAGTAGTAACCAAGCTTAATCTCAACGCGGGTTCCGTTGAGCTCGACCACGAGGATATCCCCGGAGTAATGCCTCCGATGCGTATGGAATTCCTGGTCGCAGAGAAGAAAATACTCGATGGGCTCAAGGTCGGGGATAAGGTCGACTTTGTACTTCGCTACAAACACCCCACCGAAACCGTGGTCAAAATCTCCAAAGCAAAATGAATTCCATTCCATTCTGTAAATTTCACGGCTTTGGCAACGACTACATAGTCATCGAGAGCGATGCGATACCGGAATTGTTGTCTCTACCGGCTCTTGCTCGCGAGATCTGCCATCGCCACACGGGTGCCGGCTCGGACGGCATCGCGGTGCTGAAGAAACTTTCTGGAGATGATAACGCCGACTACTTCTGCGAGATCGTCAACCCGGACGGCAGTGTCGCCGGATTTTCGGGGAACGGTACGCGTTGCGCGGTTGCGTATCTTTTTTACAAAGGGTTGTGGCGTGATCCGGCGTTACGGCTCGAGACACGGAGCGGTGTCAAGAATTACAGTCTTATCGAGCGGATCGAGGAGGGCCATTACTGGTTTGAGGCCGAGGTTGGTAAACCTAAGTTTACGTCGGATGAGATTCCGGTCGCCGGTAAATTGCGCGAATCGGTGATCGATCAGACGATCGAGGTCGACGGCCGGCGATTCTTATTTTCCGGCGTGAACGTGGGCAATCCTGTCGCCTGCATTTTCGTCGACAACTTCGATCTCGACTGGAGGGCATTCGGACGCTCGATGGAAGATCACGAGATGTTTCCGGATCGAGCGAACATAGTTTTTGTGAAGGTCCTCGATCGCGAGAACATCGAGTTGCGGATCTGGGAACGTGGTGCAGGCGAGACCGCTGCTTCGGGGACGTGCTCGATCGGGGCCGCAGTGCTCGCCGGATTTACAGGAAAGACAGGCAGAATCGTTTCGGTAGCCTCCCCCGGCGGCACCACCGAGATTCACTGGCGTGAAGACGACGAGATCCTAATCACGGGGCGGGCCGATCTGGCATTCTGCGGGCTTTTTAGTGCTAAGTGGTAAGTGGTAAACGGTAAGTGAAAGATGCAACCGCGTTCTTCACTTACCACTTACCACTTACCACTTACCACTTACCACTTACCGTTTAACGTTTAATACTTCTGCCACTGCCTTGTGTCGGGCATCGAAAATATTCTTGAGTTGTCGCTCGACGATTAACAGGGCTAGATCCCCGAACGGCTCGAGCGGCAGGCGATATTTTACCTCATCCTCGATCAGGGTCGTGCTGGCGTCGATTTCGGTAAACGTGTGCCGGTGGATCCATTGTTTGTATGGTCCGGACAATTGCTCGTCGACAAACTGGTACGGCGGGTCCCACTTTGAGATCAAGGTTTTCCATTTCAGGGGAAAACCGTGGAGCTTTAGGTTGTACTCGATCAACGCACCCTCGCGCATTTCGATCGGCTGAGGCGTCGCGATATGGAAATTCAATTCCGCCGGTGTGATGCGTTCAAGATTCGCAGCGTCCGAGAAAAACTCGAACACGTCAGCCCTCGGAAGTTCGACCGTCATCTCGCGTTTCAAAATATGTTCAGCCATAACGATTGGAATTCGACCGAACGGCGAAACCGGATTCTACTTCTTATCGCTCTTTAGAAATTGTTTAGGAATGAGGTTGTCGGGCGTCTCGGCCTGCCAATAGATCGTCACGACCCACCAGCGCTTCCCGTCGTTCAAAAGCTGAAAGCTGTTGATGCCGCGCAGGAACGGCTCCTTATCGACCGCTGTCTTGAAAGCATGATAGCTCGAAAACACCTGTGCGATGTTGCCGTACATGTCGACATGACGAGCGAGTTCCCGTTCATGAAAACCATTCTTCTCGAGAAACGGTCCGCTTCCCTTGATGTAATCTTCGGGAGTCATCACCCGAGCACCGATCACGCCGGTCTGAGGGTTCTTTCCGCTCGGAATCAGCCGGGCATCTTTGTGAAACAGTGATCGAAACCGGTCCCAATCCCGCGCCTTTCCCGCGTCACCGGAGATAACGTCATAGACTGCTTTCATGATCGAGTCCAACGAAGCAACATCTTTCGGATCGGCATCTTTCGGACCTTGAGCGATGACATTGAACGAGATGGAAATAACAAAAGCGACGGCAAGAAGTAATCTTTTCATGGAGTTTGTTTACGTGAATCCCGCGACGGGGTTTCAATGTCTGTTTTCATTTCCAGTGTATTCGATATTCGTACCGGATGAGCAAAGCCGTCAATGAACGAAAAGAGATGGGTTTGACGCTTTCTTGTTTCGTGTTCTTTTCGTGTGCTTCGTGCATTTCGTGGTTTGATTTAAGAAAAATAAAACCACGAAATACACGAAGCACACGAAAGGAACACGAAACAGGAATCACAGCTACCCCGCGGACCAACGGCGAACAACGATCAACCGTGTACGAACGCAAAATGACGACCCTCGTGCTCAGACAATTCAGATACGTTAAACTAAATCCGTGACTGATAAGGTGCATCTGACCGGGCTTACATCGACTGAGCTTGAAGATTTTGTCGAGGAGATCGGTGAACGCCGGTTCCGCGGGCGGCAGATCTTTAAGGGTCTGCACGGTAGACGCCAGCATTCGTTCGATGAGATGACTGACCTTCCAAAAGCTGTCCGCGAGAAGCTCGGTACCGTTGCCGAATCTTCAACGCTGACGGTCGAGTCGCGTTACGTTTCCGAAGACGGCACGCGGCGCTTTCTCATGAAGACACGGGAAGGCATGCCCGTCGAGTCCGTCTTCATACCGAGCGAAGGGCGCGACACGATCTGTTTCTCATCACAATCCGGCTGTCCGCTCAAATGCGATTTCTGCCTGACCGCGAAACTCGGCCTACTGCGAAACCTGACAGCGGGTGAGATCGTCGAGCAGATCATCATCGTCCTGAACGACGTTTACGGAGTCGGCGGGGAAACTCCGCACGGCACCAATCTCGTTGCGATGGGAGCCGGCGAACCGTTCCTCAATTTTGAAAATCTGATCAAGGCTCTGGAGATAATGTCGGATGAGAACGGGCTGTTTATAGTGCCGGGCCGCGTCACGGTTTCGACTGCCGGAATCGTCCCAAAGATCGAGGAATTTACAAAGCTTGAGCGTCGTCCAAATCTCGCGATCTCGCTTTCGGCCGCGGACGACAATCTGCGAGATAAGCTTATGCCGATCAACAAGCGCTGGAACATCAGCGAACTGATGGCGGCCGCAAAGGCGTTCGAGAAGACATTGAAACGCGGCGAGCGATTTACGTTCGAGTACGTCCTGCTCGGGGGCGTCAACGATTCGGATGAGCATGCGTCGGCACTTGCCGACCTGTTGCGGCAGCATGATCTGCGTCGCGTGAAGATAAACCTGATCGCACACAACGCAGCACCCGGTCTCGACTATCATCCGCCCGACGCCGAGCAGGTGACACGATTCAAGAAGATGCTGGAGTCGCGAGGTGTCTCGGCTTACCTCCGCACGCCGCGTGGCCGCGATATTTATGCGGCGTGCGGCCAACTTGCAGCCGTAGGGCGAACTGTTAGTCCGTCCACTTAACCCGTATGGAGATCTTGATTCCCGGACTGATACTTGTCGCACTGATGGTCTACGCCTCTACGAAGATCAAGAAACGTGCGGCCGAAGCATTCGAGCCCGAGGTGATTACGACTGAACGATTCAAGCTACGAAAACCTGAAGGCTTTTTGCATGTTATCGACAGCCCCGATCACGCCTTCGAAGCGTACTCTAAGGAGTCAGGCGAAGGTGGTGACCGTGGCAAGCGGGCGACGATCGAGATAGATATCCTTCGCGATGTCGACCTGGTAACCGCACGCGAAGCGATTCGCCAAGCGTCGTCAGAGTTCGACGTTAGCGAAGAAGTCTATGAGGGGTGCCGAATCGAAACTCAAGAGACGGCGAGCGAAACGAGCCGAAAAGTAGTCTATAAGTTGATAGCTGCTGGTGACTCGATCTTTCGCCTTCGTTTCGCCGTACTTTCAGAACACTCCGCGGATTATCTGCGTAGAATAGACGAGACGCTCGATAGCTTCGTTGTTCGGGCGACCTAGCATTTATGATCAGATCAATTTCATTTCTTGTCGTCGGTTTTACTCTTTGTTTCCTTGCGTCAGCGGGCGCCAGCGGTCAAACCGTAAGTGGTTCGATCGGAAACGGCACCGTGTCACGGGGTGCGCACGTGCGCGGAAATATTCAGCTTACGATTCCAGGCGGGCTTCACGTGAATTCAAGCCGACCCGCAAGCGAATACGCGATCCCGACTGTCGTCACGGTTCGCGCCGGCGCGGGCGTCAAGGTTAGCCGAGTCACGTATCCGAGCGGCCGCAATCGTAAATTTCAGTTTTCCGAGAATCTGATAAACGTCTACGAGGGTCGAGTCAGTTTTCCATTCACGGTCACGGTTCCGGCGAACTTCAAAGGAACCACCGTCCGCGTCACAGCCTCCGTCCGCTATCAAGCATGTACCGACGAGGTCTGCTATCCGCCACGAACGAAGAACGTAACATTGACGGCGAGAGTCCGCTGATAGTGGTGAGTGGTAAGTGGTAAGTGGTAAGTGAAGAACGGGGTTGCATCTTTCACTTACCACTTACCACTCACCACTTACCACTTACCACTAGTCTTCCCGATCACTGACAGCAGCCGTCCCGTTTTGCCATGCAACTTTTTCTCGATTCGGTAGGAAAAGAAAAGGTCAGTTCGCTCGATCGTGCAGAGCGGTGAGGTGGAGATCGCGATTGCCGGGACACCGGCTTGTATTAGCTGGTCTTTGTTCGCTTCGTGCAGATCTACGAGTGCGTGACCATTGCTAGTCGTCGTAAAATATTTCTCGGGTGCCGGAAGGTTCTTGCTGAAAGCCTCGACGACATCGTTCCCGATCTCGTAGCATCTGCCACTGGCTGCCGGCCCGATAGCGCAGACAATGTCTGCCGGATCGGTGCCGAATATTTCTCGCATTTGTTCAACAGTTTTCGCAACGATCGACTGAACGGCTCCTCGCCATCCGGCGTGTACCGCAGCGAACGCTCCCGTCTTGCGATCTCCGATCAAAACAGGGACGCAGTCGGCGGTCTTCACACCGATGAGCACGTCAGGTAGATCCGAAATGAGCGCGTCGAACTTTTCGTCCGACATTTCGATGTCGGCGTCATTTGCCACTCGTTTGATCGCATCGCCGTGCACCTGCCACACCGTAGCAAGTCGAAATTCGCCCTCAAATGTGGAAAGAAACCGTCGTCGATTCTCCGCAATATTGTCAGCCGAATCTTCATCGAACCCCGCGAGATTCAGACTATCCTTCGGAAACGACGACACGCCGCCAGCCCGGGTTGAGAAGCCGTTTACAAAACCCGAACGTTCGAGCGCCCCGCATACCAACACTTTCACACCATCGCGTTCTCGCCAATAGAAGCCGGCATCGGTTAGAATTTCTTCGTCCCCGAGTGGCGGTGATTCGACCTGGCTGATCACTTGTCCCTCGTCACTCATCACTAGTTAATGATCGTATCTATCGGCATCGACATCGTTGAGGTTTATCGTATCGCAGAAACGCTTCAGCGGACACCGCGGTTTGGCGAGCGGGTCTTCACCGATGCGGAACGTGCGTACTGCAACGCAAAAGGGGCCGCGGCGGCCCAATCCTATGCGGGCCGCTTCGCAGCTAAGGAGGCGTTTCTAAAGGCTTTGAAAACGGGCTGGCGGGGCAAAATAACCTGGCACGATATTGAGATACTTTCAGACGATCAAGGTGTGCCGACGCTTCACATTTCGGGCGAAGCGAGGACGCTGTTCGCAAACTCCGGCGCCACTCACATGCACCTTTCAATTTCGCACACAACTGAACATGCCGTTGCTCAGGTCATCTTCGAAAAATAACGACAGATACTATTGCTGATCGATGCGCCGCTCGATAAGGTGCTCGACTTGCGGCCGAACGTTCGAGAAGAAATCGAACCCGGTCAGTCCTTCGACCCTGTCGATGCTCGTCCGGAAATTTCTCCAAGGGGTCTCGATACCTATCGTCTGGGAGTTCGGCATGATCACCGCGATCGTTCGCGTAGTCTTGTAAACACGATCGACATCGTTGGCCCCCACCGGGAGAACGATGATCACTTTCCATGTCACGGCAGGAACCGTCACTTTGCCGCTGGCTATGGTGTTTGTCACACCGCCATTCGATCCCGTCCCACCCATGCCCGCACCGCCGGCAATGATGTAAAGCTCATTCCCCTGCTGTACCAGTGTGCGGCAATACGATTCAAGCTCTTCCCACGGTCCCTGATTGTTAGCGGGAGCTTGAGGCATCATGTTCGTCATGAAAAACGTAGCCGAGTTGTCCGGGATGGAGGACGTCCGGTCGCCCGAAGGTGTCCCGTGACCGCGATCGAAACCCGAGCCTGAGTAATCGGTGGACTGGACCTGGTACCAACCCGCCGGCAAGCTTGTGTCAGCACGGAAGTCATCCTGTCGCGGCGTTGTACCAAGCCAGGTGCTATCGAGATGCCATGAGACCCAATTCGCAATTCCGCGGTCGCGGTGATACGACATTACGAACTGCGGTTTCGCGAGTAGGTAATTTGTTGGGGCAGCGACATCCGTCGTCGCATTGCTCGGGTTACCCATTACGAGATGTTCGGAGGGATCACGGGGGGCCGAAACAATCAACGCAATCGAGGCCGTTGCTGATCGAGCCTGCGCGTCAGTGATCGTTGAAAGGAAACTCCTGCTCCCGTTCGTCTGGTTAGCAGGTACGGTAACTAGATACGAAAATACATTGTCTCCAGCGGTAACATCTCCATTTGTTCCGTTGTCGAAAAATGGCTGGGTGGGCGACAGTCCGATCGTCGATAGATCTGTAGAAACGGCGATTCCCGTGCTTGGCGGATTGGAGCCCGGTGTCACAGAAACGGTCAAAAGCGAATTCTGCCCGGGGCCGACCTGATTAGGCGTCGCGAGGCCTGTGCCAGACAGGACCGTGTTGCCGCCGCCGGTGCCCGTAATGTTGATGTCATCAACCCCGACCCACTCGTCATTTCCGACGGCGTTGGTGGTCATTATCCGGAGCTGGACCAGCGGTTGGTTCTCGCACGCGACCGGGAGCGAAACGCTGACCGGTGTGACGAGCGTCGCCTGACTCGGACCGGAACTCGCATCCGCAACGAATCCTGCAGGAAGATTCGTGTAGTTTCCCGTATTGCCTATCCGATACTGGAGCGCGTAAGGCTGGATGGAATTGTCGGTCGAGGCGTCGATATCGCGGAGATTATACGCAACAGTTATCGCCGTCGTGCCGCTTGTGCTCAGATTGATGACCATGTGCGGCGCATCGGCTGTACCCGACCCGTTTAGAGCGACGACGGGATTGGTGATCGGGGCCGTGTCAAACTCCGCCAGTCCGCCCGAGAAGAACGTATCCGGATCGTTCCTGTTCGCATAAACGTCGAGTGGTGTCAGTGAGCCGTCTGCAAGTATCGTTTGCGGGTCGGTGCCGGTGGCGCCGGTTAGGTTATCACCGCGGTAGCCAACTATTCCCGGTACCGCGCTCCAATCAGTATCAGTTGTGATCAAGCCGGTGTTTGTCCAGTTCTGAGCGAATGGGATCGGCTGAGCAACGAGGTTCGCCTGGGCAACCGGTGTCCGGACAGTGAGAAAAGTTCCGCCAAGCAAGGTGAGTAGGCAGAGAAGCGCAATGGATTTCTTTGTCAATTTTAAGAACATAATTCAGAGATATGTGCCGGGAGAGCACTTAGGTTGGGCAAGTGTGTAGTAACCATCCTACCAAACAATTACAGAACACTTCAAAATTGTTTAGATGCGTTCAGATAAATTTAGGCGTGGAATATTACGACCTGAATGAAAGCCGGACGACCTTGCACCGCGAGGTTAGAAGGACCTGTGCCAGCGGGGGCGTTAGTGTTGGGTTATTTGAAGCTATTGAGGCCGAGTGATAGGCGGCCTCTTTTGGATACGATACGGACGATGTTCAGAATGTCGCCCGCGATTTTTTCCGCACAGAGGACATCGCGTTCGCCGCACTCGGACACTTGCCCGAGATAAAGGTGAATCGAAAGCGGTTAGCCGATATGAGCTGCGTGCGGGCGTAGCCCCGGAGGGGCGAGATGTTTGTAGAACCCCGCTTGTGAACGAGTGTGAGCTCCATCGGAGTGGCACCAATGTCGCTCCTCCGGAGCTCGGATTCTTTTATTCCCTGATGCTACAAACATATCGCACCTAACGGTGCTTTAGCTTCACCCATAAACAATGGGATCGCCGCCTGCCGCCCGTCGGTGCGGCTGGTTTATTGCAGCGTGCCAGAAGGCTTCGGATCTGGCAATTGATCTTTTGGCAGCTTCGCCGCGCTAGCATTCTAATTTTGACGCACCCTCGGAGGTCAGGCCAATTAAAAGAGGCTGACCTTCCGGACAGCCTCATGCTCGAACATTTGATGTGATTCCCGGCCTATTAGCCAATGAACAATTCGTCTTCCATGTAGGCCCGGTCGATCGGTTTAGGTGCCGGTGCGAAAAGAACCTCAAGCCCTTTCTTTACTCCAGCCATCACGGCAGCGATCTCACGAGCCGGCTCAACGATCTTGCGTTGGACAAACTCGGTCGTATCGACCACCTGATCGTGCGTCCGGTCGATCGTCTGGCTCACCATCGCCACCTTATCTTTAGCGGTGATCGCGGTTTCGCCGACCAGTAACCGGAGGTCGGCAACCTCTTCCTTTATCAGCTCGGTCGACTCAGCCAGATGTCGTGTCGCGGTCGACAAGTTCGCGGCGACCTCAGTAAAATGCACCGAGATCTCTCTGCCCTGGACGCTCATGGCGTTTACCTTGTCGAGAAGCGGGTCGAAACGCTCTTCAAGCCGGCCAACGGTTTTCACCGCTCGGCGAACGACGATTGCGATCACGATAAGCACAATAGCCATCACGATGAAACACACCGCGATCACGATCGACGAGATCATCATCCAGAATTGAGGGTCGTTCGCGTTCATACGCTAGTTATTTTCTTTTTCAACCGGGTAACTCGGGCGACCCTCGGTGATCGACTTTGACTCGTTGCGTCGTTTCTCTGCAACGTAGGCATCCTTGCCAGCTTCGACTGCGGCGGAGAAAGGATTAGCGGTTCGAGCCGCTGCGCCCTTTGCTTTCTCGCTCAACTCACCGGCCTTTTCCTGAGCTGTTTGGTAAAGCTCGCTAGCCCGTTCGCGGCCGACCTCATAATACTCGCCCGCACGCTCCTGGAGCTGACCAGCCGTTTCCTTGCTCTTCTCGATGCCCTTTCGAGTAACGTCCGCTATATCACCGCGAAGCTCGTGACCCGATTTGGGTGCGAAAAGTAGTGCTACAACCGCGCCGATACCGCCGCCGATCAAAAGGTAGGTTAGTTTCGTGGAAACGCTCGAATCTTCTCTTTCGTAATCGTATTTCATAATCGTGCTCCTTAAGATAAAAAAAGCTCAATAAACGCTTATCTTGTGAAATTCGACTATACCAAAGATTGTAGATTTAGGACAGAAAGAAGGTTTGGGGCTATGACTTCCTCCAATTCGGATTTCTTTGCGTCTTTGCGGCTTTATGGGAACACCCAGAGTCGATGGCGGTAGGTGACGGTTCCCACAAAGCCGCAAAGACGCAAAGAAATCCGAAGCCCGTGTCAGCAGATCCTTCAGTTCAACTGACCCACTACCCGGTCGGTACCGGCCCGATCTGGGTTACCTAATTATCCCTACTGCATTTCTGCTAACGCAGACTTGGCAATGTCCGCCTGCAGAAGGTCGAAATACGGATTTGCCTTGAGCGCGGCCGAGAGGTGGTTGGCAGCGGCCTTCCGATTCCCCAAGTCACGTTCGATCATACCGGCGTGAAACAGGATCTTAGCGTCATTAGTATTTAGGCGAAGGGCCTTCTGGATGAGATCTCGCGCCTCTCGCGTCATACCCTTTTTGTGCAGGCACCAGGCGAGTATGTCGGACGCGTAGATGTCCTTGTTGGTTTCGTAATCGGTCTGGGCAACCGCCAACGCTTCGTCGAGCCGCATTTCCTCATCCGCCCAGAGCAAAGCAAACGGATGAACGTCTCCACCGCCAGCAAGCTCCGTTTTCTCGGCTGAAGCATAGTGACGCCTAGCCTCTTCCATATTTCCGCGTTTACGACTGATCTTTCCTAGCATTATCGCAGCGTCCGTAAGAGAAACTCGCTCGGTCGCTTGGCGAAGCCTCGCTTCAGCACCGTCAAGATCGCCTGCAGCCGCGAGGTACCTGGCTTTTTCGATAAGCGAGTGAGGGTAATTCGGTGAGATCGCCAGACTTTCGTCTACCACCTTATTTGCCCGCTCAAGATCACCGACCTTGAAATACTCTTTGCCAAGCTGCATCAAGCACCAGCTCTGAGCCTCTTTGTCCTGCGGATCAGCGGTTCGAGCCGCCGTGATGAGCATCTTGACCGCCCCGGCGTGGTCGCCATGCAGCGACCGCATATGTGCGACCCGCGAATAAGAAGCCGAGTTCGGCTTAAGGTCTACCATTTTCTGGGCTGCTTTTACGGCTTCGTCGTAGTTTCCAAGCTCCGCGTTAGCATCGACAAGAATGCCGAAAGCGAACGCGTCGTCCGGTAGTTCTCTCGTCAGAGAGAGGGCGGATTCGCGTGCTTCGACAAAGCGATGTGCACTCGCCATCAGGGTAGCGTGCAGCTTCCTCGACATTTGATCTTCCGGTGCGATGCTAAGCGCCTTTTCAACAGCCTCTTCACCCTTCTTGTTAAATGAATGATCGGCGGTTTCACGTGCTTTCTTTATGCACGCGATTGCCAGCAGGTTATATCCCTGCGGCGAAGCGGGATCTTTCTCGATAACGTTTTCCGCCGCCAGAATCTCTGGACTCGACAGGGTCGCAGCCGAGACCTTTGTGGGTTCTCCAACTTCGGACGCGGCTTGGTGGCCGCACGCCCCTATCATCAAGACAAATGCGCTCAAAGTTACGAGTGACAAACCTGAAATAAATCTCATAGCAATATTATTTTTTTCAAAATCGAATCGGGGTGTGAACCTGTGTTCCCACCCCGATTCGTCCAATGCCGACAGTTTGTTGACCTGCCTTCCAAATCGGAACGGTAAGCCGATCTACTGTTGTTTTTCGAAATCGAACTCACTAAATCCTGTTGCTGGTCTGATGTTCGATGTCCGCGGAGTATTACCAGGATTCGGCGGCAGCAAATACGGAAATCGCGTTAGAAGAGGTCCTTCCGGATTTGCGCTGACGCCGTCGCCCGCATCCTTATTCGGCGATACGTTGAAGGCCGGTGTGAAAGGCGTTCCGCCAAGTGCCGCACGTAGGACAATGTCGGTTACGTCATCGTGGACGCGTCGGCCATTAGGAAATCCTGCGACGTCACCGCCGAGCAGACCCAATCGATTGATACTCGCGATCGGCGTGATCGGGATCGCGGTATTTAGCCTCAGGTATTCGTGAGCCGTTCCATCGGAAAGGAACGTCGTGTAATTCGGTCCGGTCACCGGGTTGACGGGGATACCGGTACCAAAGATCGCCACCAGATCATCGCGCGGGGCGGGAGGAATGTTGATGTTCAATCCGTAGAACGCAAGAAGCGCATACTTCACAAACTTCGGAAATTCCGGATCCGTAACGGCTTGGACCACACGGGGAATTGTTCCGTCAACCTGCGGTGAAAGTGAATTGAATGCATCTTTCAAGCCGAGCGGAATAACGAGTTCGTTAACGAGCGGATTTCCAAGTCGCGAAATCTGCGTCCACGGTCCGTCATTAACAACAGTTCCCGCCCCAAGTACTCTCGTAGATCGTCGGCTAGCGGTCGACCAAACGCCGATGACGGCATTCGGATCGGTAGGGCCCGAGGGTACAGCGCGGTTTCGCGTCAATTCCTGAATAGGAACTTCGATCGCGATCGTGCTGACGTTGTAACCCTGCGTCGAGTCAACACCGTTGCCGACGAACAGACCCGGGCCGCCCGTATTAATCGTGCGCAGATTTAGAGCGTCGAATACGCCCAGATCAATGTAGAAATATTCATCGCGATTACCCGCGAATACTTTGCCGCCGTTGAAAAGGTCATAAACTGCGGGCTGGCCAAGGGCACCTTCGTAATTCGGAGTAACACGCGGTCCGATGTTGGCGGGCGGTGTCCTGCGACCGGCCGCAAGTAGCTGTCCGCGTCGGCCTGAGTTACGGCTAACACGCCGAACCGTATAGGTCTGCGGCATGTTGTAATCGATATCGTTAAGATTGTTGATGACTGCGTCCTGGTTCAGAGTGCTCATGCCCAGAACCGTTTCACTGTTGACGATCTCGGTATTGAATTGAAACTGGTAAGTTACATCTTCAATTCCGTCACCGGTGTTGTCGACCTTGATCTCGTACAGAACCGTGTCGTCAAACCGAAACCACTGCGGACCGCCGGACGGCTCTTGCAACGGGATGAAATTGGCAATCAACGTGACAAAGCCGTCGCGGCCGGGTTCCACACTTCGGAACGCGTACGTGTCGGTATTGTCCGCAAATCTGTCCATGCTCATAAGCGGCGCCTCCGCATGGCTAGATGCCAATGCAGGTATCGCCGAGGTTGAGAAGACTAAGGATAATCCGATTAAACCTTCTCCGATTTTTCTCGCTATATTTTTCATATTTAGGTCTCCACCTTGTTACTTTGCGACTCAAGCCCGCGGTGTGGACTAGATGTGTTGTCCACACCGCTAGGCTCAGGCCGATCTCAGATCTGGTTAATGTGTATCGTAGTTAGCAATCGGATAATCTCCGTTTTGTCCGAACACGAATTGCGTTGGCGTTCCGGTTGAACTCCTTAATACATAGAACGAGGCATTCTCCGGGCGATATACCGCAATGTCGGTCTTCCCGTCGCCGTCATAATCAGCCTGCGCCGTGTAGTCAGGTTTAGAACCGAACTGAACTGCGGAGAATCCATTATCGGTGCTTCGCAGTATGTACCAGACGTAGTTAGTTCCTGTGCGAACAACCGCAAAGTCAGTTTTTCCATCGCCGTCGTAGTCACCTGGAACCACCAGGTCACTCGCAAGACCGAATTGAACCTGGCCCGGTCCGAGGGTGCTTCGTTGGACGTAAAATACGCCTAGACCGTTCTGATCGCGGAATACACCAAGATCGAATCGGCCGTCACCGTCATAATCTCCCGGTGCCGTGATGTCGCTCGAGAGACCGAACGTTTCGATCCGGATTGTACCGTTCGAGCTGTTGGCTATGTACCAAACCATCTGCCCGCCGGTTCTCCGAACGACCGCAAAATCGGTTCTTCCATCGCCGTCGTAATCACGAGCTACCGGCTCGTCGCCCTCGATGCCGAATCGATAAGTCTGCACAGCACCGTCCGAGCTTCTGAGAACGAAAAAGGTCCCCGTAGAAGGACGCCAAACAGCCGAATCCGCCCGTCCGTCACCGTCGTAATCGCCAGGCGTCTGCACGTCCGTTGATACTCCGAATGGATACGAATAGAACGAATTGTTGGAACTGCGATGGATCAAGTTTGTATTGTTAGAAACTCGGAAAAGCGCGTAGTCAGCCCGCCCGTCTCCGTCAAAATCAAGAGCTGTCGTGTTGCCCGCCCTAGTAGCAGTTGTAACCGAAATGCCACGAAGAATGTTGCCTCCGCCTATAGCACCGACCTGAGTCGCTGCACCTGTAGTCAGGTTGATCGTGTATAACCCCGATGTTCCGGCGACGGTCAGGGCCGCGTAAGCGACGCCGTCAGTCCGGGCGATGTCGAAGCCATTGATGCCCGATGCGTCAACGCCGAGCGGACCCACCAGATTCAATGTACCCGCGTTCGGCGGGATCTGGGTGTAAAGGGCGTCCACGGCAGTGTCGATCACGAAGAGAGTTGTCGACGTAGCCCCTGCAAAATTGTTTGTGTACGCAGCCGCGGTAACGCTCGGCGTACCAGGATTTAGATTTGTGTCGGTTGCGGCCAGCGCGCCGGTATCCGGATGCAGCCGTATGTTCTGTCCAGTATTGCTGACAACCCTTATCCGGTCGACAGTGGGGTTAAAGTCGAAACCGAAATCCGTCCCGACCAATGTAAACGCACCCGCTGTCCCGACCTGTGTCGCGACGCCGGTCGTCCGGTTGATGAGGTACAGGCGGCTCGTGCTGCCAAGACCGTAGAGAGCCCCGTTAGCGGGCCGAAAATCTATCCCGAGAATTGATTCACCGGCCTGCAGCCCGGTTATCGTGCGCGGAGCCGAGACAGTTCCCGGTGTCGCGGATTCAAATTGGACAAGTTGGTTCGACGTATTTACGCCGACAACGGTAACGGCTTTAGCGTCGACGAGTCCGACAACGAAAAGCATTAAAAACAAAAAAGGCACAGTTAAGACAGAACTGTACCTGGTAAAAGATTCTCCTAAGAACATTAAATAACCCTCCCTGAATCGCGCTTTGTGCCTATCCGACAAACTTACGCCTTGATTTCACACGCACAGCGTGCACAAATTTCCAATAAAAGTAGACAGATCGTTCCCGATGACTGAGCTTTCGTCCGAATCGGGAACGCGGATTCACCGGAATCCCCTTTTTCCAAATAAAATTTCCGACGGAAAATGCCGTCCGATCCCAAGCCTGTAGCTTCAAAGAACAGGAGAGTTCAAATGTAATTAGAGGCGTGCCGGGATCAAGTCGGCAATTCTGCATTACATCTGAAGTTCGATTCTAGGACTCACATATCAGTCGGACGGTACTCCAGCCGACATAGAGAGAAAGTTCTAGCACGATGCGCAACTCAGGTCGTTTTGGTATCGTTATACTTCGCTTTTTGTAAGATGAACGCTGAGAACATCAGAAATTTTTCGATCATCGCCCACATCGACCACGGTAAGTCGACGCTGGCCGATCGCATTTTGCAGCTCACCGGTGCGGTCGCCGACCGTGACATGGAAGCCCAGATGCTCGACAACATGGATCTCGAGCGTGAACGCGGCATCACGATCAAGTCGCACGCGGTGCGTTTGGATTACAAGGGAAAGGATGGGAAGCAATATGTCCTGAATTTGATCGACACGCCCGGCCACGTTGATTTCAGCTACGAAGTCTCGCGATCGCTGTCCGCGTGCGAGGGAGCTCTGCTCGTCGTCGATGCGTCGCAGGGCGTCGAGGCACAGACGCTCGCGAACACGTACCTCGCGATCGAGAACGACCTCGAGCTCATTCCTGTCCTGAACAAGATCGACCTTCCATCGGCCGAACCCGACCGGATAAAAGAGCAGATCGAGAGCATCATCGGTCTCGACGCGAGCGAGGCCGTCATGACATCGGCGAAGACCGGTCTCGGTATTGACGAAGTTCTCGAAGCCATCATCGCGAAGGTGCCGCCGCCGAAAGGCGACCGTAACGCTCCGCTTAAGGCATTGATCTTTGATAGTTGGTACGACAGTTATCGAGGTGTGATCGTTCTCTTCCGAGTTATAGACGGGGTGATCAAGAAGGGTACCAAGATTAAATTCTTCAACACGGGGCGTGAGTATCTGGTCGAGACCATCGGCGTGAATCGTCCGCGGCCAACGCCAATTGCTGAACTCGGTCCGGGCGAGGTCGGCTTTCTGACGGCTTCGATCAAGACCGTCGCCGACGTGCAGATCGGCGACACGGTCACCGAAGCGGCTCGGCCGGTCGACACACCCTTTCCAGGATTTCAGGAAGTTAAGCCGATGGTTTTCGCGGGCCTTTACCCGATCGACTCGGCGCAGTACGAAGATCTACGCGACGCGATGGAAAAGCTGCGTCTGAACGATGCTTCGTTTTTCTTTGAGCCGGAATCCTCGACCGCACTCGGCTTCGGATTCCGATGCGGCTTTCTCGGGCTGCTTCACATGGAGATCATCCAAGAGCGTCTCGAACGTGAATTCAATCTCGAGCTGATCACGACCGCCCCCGGCGTACGGTATCGCGTGACGACCACCGACGGTCAGGTCGCCGAGATCGATTCACCATCGAAAATGCCGGATGTCGGTCGGATAACTAAGATCGAAGAGCCTTTCATCGTCGCGACGATCCTGACCAACGATGAGTTCCTCGGCGGTATCCTTCCGCTGCTCGACGAGAAGCGTGGCGTGCAGAAAAAGTTTGAGTACGTGACGAAAGATCGCGTGATGCTCGTTTATGAATTGCCGCTCAACGAGATCGTTCTGGATTTCTACGACCGTTTGAAATCAGTCTCGCGCGGCTACGCGTCGCTTGATTACCATCTGTCCGGCTATCAGGCGAGCAAGCTCGTGAAGCTCGACATTCTCGTCTCGGGCGAGCCGGTCGATGCACTCTCGCTGATCCTCCACACCGACACCGCCGTCGCGAAGGGCCGCCTTCTCACAACAAAGATGAAGGAGCTCATCCCGCGACAAATGTTCGAAGTCGCCATCCAAGCCGCCATCGGCAACAAAGTCATCGCCCGAGAAACCGTCAAAGCAATGGGCAAGAACGTCATCGCCAAATGCTACGGCGGCGACATCTCGCGCAAACGCAAGCTGCTCGAAAAACAAAAAGAAGGAAAGAAACGGATGAAGAAAGTCGGAAGAGTAGAAATTCCGCAGGAAGCTTTTTTAGCGGTTTTGAAGGTGAATGAGAGTTAAATTGCTTATAGGCGCCTCTTGCGGCTGAGCCGCCCGATGAGCGGAATGGCTCCGCCTTTCCGACGAGCCTCTAACAACCTGGAAGGCTACGCCTCCACTTCTTCCCGGCTCCGCCGCCCGATGAGCGGAAAGGCTGTGCCTTTCCGTCAAGTCCCTCTTATCGGAGGAGGCTACGCCTCCAATGGCTGCGACCGACTCCTGCTGAAGTTAGTGCAAGATACTCGATTGCGTAGTAAGCTACGAGTTATTCAGATCATGAAAAGTCTACCGATTGCCTTCTTTCTTATCCTGGCTATTGCGAGCTCGACCGACAGCCAAACCCTTAGCGACAGCGTCGCTAAGGTTCGCCAGATCAAGCTGCTGGAATCTACACGCGAAGACGTCAAGCGAATCCTACGTGAGTACGAGGCGACTGATGATGCCGACCATTATCAAACGTTTTCGAATGATGATCTAACCATCGAGGTGAAGTATTCGAGCGGAATCTGCTCCGAGGATTCCGACGAAGAGGATGCATCGGAAATCTGGGGCGTTCGGGAGTGGACCGTCACAAGGATCGAGATCGAACCGACGGAACCGATAGCGCTCCGCAACGCGGGACTGAATCTGACAACGTACAAGAAAGATCCGCGATTCCCGGATGATACTGACTCCTTGGTTTTTCATAATAAGGCAGTCGGTATCGCTGTTAAGACAAGAGAGGACGGGATTGAAAATCTCATCTTCTTTCCCCCGCGCGCCCACACCGACAAGCTGTGCCGCAACAGCCGCGCGGCAAGAGGTTTTTATACTCGGAGGGGCTGGTTTAGCCTGGAGCGACCTTACGACTATGTATGTGTGCTCAAGAATTTCCCTGCTAATGTCGAGGAGATGACCCTGAGCGCAAATGAGATTGACGAAACGTCTGACCCGATCGTCTCTATTGCTGCGAACGCAAGGGATCCTGAGAACGATGTCCTAACCTACAACTACAAGGTAACCGCAGGAAAAATAGTTGGGAACGGATTTAGAGTCACGTGGGACCTAACCGGTGTCGCCCCTGGAGCCTATACGATAACTGTCGGCGTCGATGACGGTGCCGGAATTGTGGGGAAAACCGTCACCAAGACCGTGACAGTGAAGTAAGTTTATCGGCCAAGGGTCTCGAGTAACCTGGGATTTGACCGGCGTCACGTCCGGAACCTATTGCTTCCAACTTTCCTTCACGGCTTCGCCGCCCGATGAGCGGAAAGGCTGTGCCTTTCCGGCGAGTCCCCAAAACCAGGAGGCTGCGCCTCCCAATCAACTTCGCCAGTCTATTTGGTCAATATTCATCATCACCGGTTCATTAGCTAATGGCCGCTTATTCCAAATGCGCGAGCTTGAATACAGATAATCGTCCGGATGCTCCACGAATGCGGCCTTCACCGGATTGAGATGTATGTAGTTAACTTTCTGCATCATCACCGATTCGCTTGTTACAAGAAACGTATCCGAATGATGTTCCCATACAGAGTATTTATAACCCCGCTTCTTCTCAAACATCTTTAGTTTTTCGAGCGACGCGGGTGCATTCGCTTTCAGGTGATCGAGGGTGAGCTTGGCCGATATTCCATTTAGATACCGGAGGGTGTCCGAAGGCTCGCGGCTGCTGTCGGTGAGGATGTGATTGTGATCGGGCATTGTCACATAGGCGAAGATTGCGAATTTGCCAGACGTTCGAGCTTCATTGAGAGCCTCGGCCATGACCTTTTTTAGCTTGTCTGTTTGGAAAATTGGTAGCCGGTCATGCGCGACCGAAGTGAAAAAATAGACGGGAGTATCTATTGATATTCGCATTGCCGAAGCCTACGGCTTCCTCGGTGCAAAAATCCTTAATTGTTCTGAATTCGGAGGCGAAGTCTCCTTATTTTTTAGACTCGGTCGGAAAGGCATAGCCTTTCCGCTCATCGGGGCGGCACAGCCGAGAGAAGTGGAGGCGTAGCCCCCTTTAGTCTTTAAGGTCCTCCGGAAAGGCATAGCCTTTCCGCTCATCGGGCGGCACAGCCGCAAAACCGAATCCCGAAGCCACATGCCTTCCGCTCATCGGGCGGCAAACCCGCAGGAACGGACTAACAGTCCGTCTTATATTCCGATCAACGCATTAACCTTCATCTCAACAATCGACCTAAGCTCATTGAGATTCTCCTCCGTATCAGCCTCGAATCTCAGCACCAGGATCGCCTGCGTATTCGAAGCGCGAACGAGACCCCAGCCGTGTTCGAAAAGGATTCGTGCGCCGTCGATCGTGATGACCTCGTTCGTCACGGCAAAATGTTTCGCGATCGCTGCTACGATCTCAAACTTGCGCTCGTCCGCGCAATCGACGCGAAGCTCCGGTGTCGAGAATGTCGGTGGAATGTCAGCCAGCAGCTCCGACAGCGGTTTGTCGGTTTTCGATAGTATCTCGAGCACGCGTGCACCGGCGTAGGTCGCGTCATCGAATCCGTAAAAGCGGTCGGCGAAAAATATGTGTCCGCTCATCTCGCCGGCGAGCGCCGCACTCGTCTCTTTCATCTTCGCCTTGATCAGCGAGTGCCCGGCCTTCCACATTATGGGAGTGCCGCCATGCGCGGCGATGTCGTCGAAAAGATTCTGCGAGCATTTCACTTCGGCAATGATCGTCGCGCCGGGTTTTGTTGCCAGGATCGATCGCGACAACAGGATCATCAACTCGTCTCCCCAGATGATGCGACCGGTTTCATCAACCACGCCGATGCGGTCGCCGTCACCGTCGAATGCGAGTCCGATATCGGCCTTGTGCGCAAGGACGGCTGCCATCGTGTCCTGCAGATTTTCCGTTACTGTCGGATCAGGATGATGATTTGGAAAGTTTGAATCCGGTTCGATAAACAGTTTAATGAGCTCGATACCGAGGGCTTCATATACCGGGACCGCGGTTACGCCGCCCATCCCGTTTCCAGCATCGACGACAACCTTTAACTTCTTCTTTGCGCCTTCGCGGCTTTGCGGGAAACCCTCCTCTCCCATCTCGACCTTCGAGACGATGTCGCGACAATAGTCGTCGAGAACCTCTATCGTCTCAACAGAGCCCGAACCGTCAGCGAACTTTCCGGACAGCGCGATGTCTTTGATCTCCTGGATCTGCGACCCGAACAAGGTGGATGTGCCGAGACAGATCTTAAAGCCGTTGTGGTCCGGCGGGTTGTGCGAGCCTGTGATCATCACACCACCGTCGACATCTTTCGTGAAAACTGTGTGATAAAGCACCGGCGTCGGGACCATTCCGATCAGCACGACATCGCATCCCGATTCGTTAAACCCACGCGTAAGCAGGTCACAAAATCCAGGTGAACTCTGTCGGGCGTCGTATCCGATAGCGATCCTTTTCGCTCCGTTCTGAGCAAAAAATGTCCCGATCGCGCTGGACAGCGTTTTTACGGCCTCATCCGTCAACTGCTCGCCGACAATGCCACGGATGTCGTATTCCCTGAAGATGTTGGTATTCACTTGTTAAAGGATAAAGGAGAAAGGAGAAAGGGGAAAGGTATCTGTCCTTGGTCATTGGTCATTTGTCCTCAGCGTCCGGTTCGGGGGCTTACGCCTTCATCCTTCATCCCTCATCCTTCATCCTTTGATTTCCGCCTTTCGCCTTTATCCCTTATCCTTTATCCTTTCACCCCGTGGGGCAACAATCACCGGTCCGGGGGCATCGAAAACTTTGCGTCTGTGGATTAATCCCTTTCAAGTTATGAACAGCTTTTTTCGTGCTAATTGCTTATCGACGGCTTTGCTCATACTCGTCCTGACGGGCGCCGCGTCTGCCCAGACGCCGCGACCGACACCCACACCGGCCGACGAGCCGGGCGGCCAGATTAAGACATTCGAGGTACGGCTTCCAGTAACGGTCACACTGAAGAAAGATCTCGTAACGGGGCTTAAGCAGAAGGATTTCGCGGTCTTCGAAGACGGTGTTCAGCAGGAAGTTACGTTCTTCACTGACGAAAAGAACAACCCCCCGGTTTATGTCGGCGTTCTGATGGACACGTCTCCATCTGCGGCCGGTAAGCTCGGATTTTCAAAAGAGGCGGCGATCAATTTCATTCATACGGTAACGCGTCTTCGAAAGGACAAGGCCGCGTTTATGACCTTCGACAACGAGATCACGCTTCGACAGGATTTCACCGACAAACTCGACCTGTTGCAGAAAGCGGTATCGAACGTGAAGAAACCCGGGTCCCAAACTGCTATGTATGACGCGGTCTGGCAGTTTTCCGACGAGAAGCTCCGCAACGTTCCGGGCCGCCGCGTGATCGTAATTATCACTGACGGTGACGATACGTTCAGCCGTGCCGAGCTCAAGGACGCGATCGATATCGCGCAGCGGACCGAGACCACGATCTTTGGTATCTCGACGAAGGCGGGCTTTCTGGGAACTGTCCCCGGTGTCGAGGCTGGTATGGTGAAGGACAAGGGCGACAAGTTTCTAACCAGGCTTTGCGAAGAGACGGGCGGCCAGGCATTTTTTACGGGCGACATGCTCGAACTCGAGAGGGCGTTCAAAAAGATCTCGCAGGAGTTGCGATCGCAGTACATCATCACTTATCGTCCGGCGAACCAGAATTACGACGGCCGGGAGAGAAAGATCGAAGTTAGGTTTACCGATCCGTCGAAGATAACGGACAAGTACAAGCTGCGCAGTAAGACAAGTTATCGTGCGATTCGCGACAGCTTGAAGTAGCACGAGGGAGTTTTTCAGATGTTCAAGAGAGGCGGGTTTTTAGTTTTATTATTGGCGTTGGGATTTGTCGCGGTCGGCATCTTTAGCGGAGACCGTGCGCGAGCCCAGCAGACCGATGCCAAGCCCGCAGTCGCTACTCCGACACCGCCGATCGAGGAAGAGCCGGAAGTAGTGAAGATCGAGACCGAGACCGTCAACGTCCTCTTCACCGCGCAGGATAGAAACCGAAAGCTTCTGCTGAATCTCAAACCGGAGGACATACGCATCCTCGAAAACGGGCAGCCCCAGGCAATTTCCTCCTTCTCGAAGCAGGTCGATCTGCCGTTAAGTCTGGCTATCCTGATCGACACGAGCGCGTCGCAGGAACGAACGCTTCCGGAAGAGAAATCCGCTGCCGTCTCGTTTGTCGAGTCTGTGATCCGTCCGACGAAGGACGAGGTTGCGGTCATCTCATTTACCGGCGAGTCGACGCTCGAACAAGGGATGACGAACAATGTGAATCGTCTGCGACGGGCGATTGAGCGCGTGGCGTTCATCCCACCGTCCGGCTATCTTGGCGGCGGCGTTGTCGTCAACAGTGGCCGGACGCCGGGCACTCCGCCGATCTCGGGAACGAACCAGCAGGTACAAGGTTCGACGGCGATTTGGGATTCGATCTGGATCACATCGGCCGACGTATTAGGGCCGGCACCTGAGAGAACGCGTCGCGCGATCATCCTGCTGTCCGACGGTTACGATACGTTCAGCAAAAAGAAATTGGACGAAGCGGTGCTTGCCGCGCAGCGAGCCGAAGCCGTGATCTATTCGATCGGCATCGGTGACAATTTCTATGACGGCGTTGATGAAAGTTCACTGAAAAAGATCTCTGAGCGCACGGGCGGTCGAGCATATTTTCCAAAGGACGAGAATGAACTCAGACAGGCATTCCGCCAGATCCAGGAAGAAATGCGTTCGCAATATCTACTCGCATACGAACCATCAAACCGCGCCCTCGACGGAACCTACCGAAAGATCGAGATCCAAGTTGTAAATTCCGAACTCGAGAAACAGAAAGTGAGACTCTCGCACCGCCAAGGCTATTTCGCAAAAACCTCAAAATAGTGGTAAGTGGTAAACGGTTAGTGGTAAGTGAAGGACGTGGTTATCTGCTTCACTTACCACTCACCACTTACCACTCACCACTCACTCCGGTTTGTTAAGCCACCATTGGTCTCCCCAGCGCCCAGAAAAATCGGACGTAGGGGGCGAGTCGCGGCGATGGTGCGTAGATCTGGTATAACATCTCGCGTTAGTCTTTCCAGCCCCACGGGGCTTCGGGCTTTTTGATTGGCGTCTTCAGGTCGAACTTAACGCTGAAGTATCGCTCGGAGCCCACGCGACGTAGATTGTAGGTGTAGCTATCGCCGGGGGTGACATCGATCCACCAAACATTCGTCGCCGCGGCAGCGATAACACCAACCGTCTGCTGATCGGCGGGAAACATCTGACGCGTTGGCAGCCCAACATTCGTCGTCCAGCCACCGTACATCGTCACTGCGTCGGGCTTGCCATCGGCGTGCCGATGATCGTGTCGCAACTCGATGCGATCACCTTTGCGTGTAAGCACCCACGTTCGCGAACGATCGTCGCCCACCATAAAGGGAATGCGGATGCGGTCTGGTTCGCACGCCCGGACATGCATCACGAGGGCCTTGTCCTTGAATGTAGTGTCATCCGCCGGTGCGGCCGCAACGGTCCCCGCGAAGGCCTTGCCGCAGAGCTTCTGAAGTTCTTTCCAGAAAATTATATTGGCGGGTTCGGTTTGGCCCGACGCAGCGCAAGGCATTACGATGACGGCTAACCCAAAGAAGAGGACGCTCATGAGTTTCATTCGCATAGAAATTTTCTTCTCGATCCTTGATCGTAGGTCTTATCTCTTCGTCTTGTTTCGTGTGCTTCGTGTGTTTCGTGGTCACTTCTTGTCGGTTAGAGACGCGGCAGGAAAAGGAGAACCACGAAACACACGAATCAAGACTGCAACAAGATCAATACGGAATGATCTCCGTCTTTCGAATCTGACCGTCCTTGATCCGGACGATCCAAATGGCGCCGTACTCGGAATCGTCGAGGTTTTTGAAGAGTTCCTTCTTGCCTAAAAGATTCGCCAGGCCCGGCGTGGTATTGCTGTGGCCGACGACGAGAAAGCGCTTTGTCTCACTCTTCATAATAGCGTCGACCAACTCGTTCTGCTTCCGGGGATCGTAGATCTGAACCTGCAGCTTTCGCCGCGAGGCGATCGGTGCCGCCGTGTCGCGGGTCCGCTTGAAGTCGGTCGAGTAGATCGCACCCGGTTTGTATTTCTTCACGAGCTGCGTCAGTCGCTCTGCCCGTTTTTTCCCTTCGACCGAGAGCTCCGGGTCCTGACTCGCATCGACCTTCTCCGCATGACGCACGAGGATGATGGTTTTGTTCTGTGCCGATATAGGAACAACAAAGCAGAGACCAAGCAAAGCGATTGCAAAGAGTGATTTGATCATAAGAGTTAGACCGTATACGCAAGCTCTGACTTTGCGTCCTTCGCGAGCTTTGCGTGAAACAAAATCTTTCTTCACGCAAAGCTCTCGAAGGACGCAAAGGAAGGGCTCATACAAACATCTTCCCCGGATTCAAAATACCATTCGGATCAAAAACTTTCTTTATCCGTTTCATGATCTCGAGCGTTGGCGCGTCGATCGCGTAGTGCATGTATTGCGATTTTACGTATCCGATGCCGTGCTCACCTGAGATGGTCCCGCCGAGTTCGACGGAAAGCTGAAACGTTTCCGAAACGCACTGGCGAGCTCGAGCGACGGCGTCTGTGTCATCGCGATCGACGACAAAGTTCACATGAATATTGCCATCGCCCGCGTGTCCGAAGTTCGCAACAAACGTGTCGTGCTTCCGACCGATCTCTTCGATGCGTGCAACAAGCTCGGGAACCTTCGAACGCGGCACGACAACATCTTCGTTTATTTTCAACGTGCCGTACTTCATCAGCGATGGTGAGATGGCGCGACGCACGTCCCAGAGTTTGTCTTCTTCTTCTTTCGACTTCGCACGCAAGATATCGAAGCCGCCGTTCTCGCTGATGATGCGCTCTATCATAACGGCATTCCGCTCGACCTCTTCACGCGAGCCGTCGACCGCGACGAGCAATATCGCTTCCGCCTCCTTCGATAACCCGAACGCGAAATTCTCTTCGACCGCCGCGACGCAATATTTATCGATGACCTCCATCGCCATCGGCAGCAAACCTTCGGGCGTGAACTTTGTCAGCACTTTGCACGCCGCTTCCATCGAATGGAAGTTCGCACGCACAGTCGATGTCGCCTCCGGCATCGGCAAAAGTTTCAGCGTCGCCTCGGTGATAATGCCGAGCATTCCCTCGGAGCCGCACATCAACCCCGTCAGATCGAACCCGACGACGTTCTTCACCGTCTTCCCGCCCGTCCGGATAATTTCTCCGGTCGCCGTGACGACTTCGAGGCCAAGGACATGATGTTTCGTCACGCCGTACTTGGGTGTACGCATGCCGCCGGCGTTCTCAGCGATATTCCCGCCGATAAAAGAGTCTTTGTAGCTCGCGGGATCGGGGGCGAACAGTAGCCCTTTCTCGGTAACGGCCTGCTGTAGTTCGAACGTCGTCAATCCCGGCTGACAGATGACATAGAGATCGTCGGCGTTTACTTCGATGATCTTCTTCATCCGATCGGTGCCGATTACGATGCCGCCATCCACGGGCACCGCTCCGCCAGTGTACCCGACGCCACCGCCGCGTGCCGTGACGGGAAAGATCTCGGAGTTCGCGAGTTTCAGGATCTCAACCATCTCAGCCGTCGATTCGGGAAACACGACGGCCTCGGGCGGAAACTTTTCCTTCACCGCGTCCGCACCATACGGCTCGACCTTTTCCGGATCGACGATGACATTCGCATCACCTACGATCTCACGCAGCTTAGCTATCACTTCGGGTTTCGAAGCATTCGTCGTCGCCCGACCTTTTGAACTGAAATGGATGGATTCGAACATTAAAGAGAAATATTTTCGCTCCGGCGGAGCGACACTGACATGCCGCTTCCAAGGGAGCGGGCGGTAAATCCCTGCTCGGTTTCTACAAACATCTCGCTCCTACCGGAGCAAAGAGTTCGGTCGTCGTAGTAATCTACGTCAAGTTTCGCAGTAACCCATTAAGACTGGATGATAATCCAGGTGATCCTCGGCCTTTTGCCTGAATAATACCCAAATTCCGGGTTATTTGCTAAACTCTCCCAAATCACGCTGACGATGGGCTCCCGAAAAAGCTTCCACGGCTTTCTGCCCTCAGAACAGGAAATTTTACGTTTCACGTCCGAAAAGGAAGAACTCAAAACATGAGCGAAAACGATAAAGACCAAATTCCTACCGACGATTACGAACGCGAACTCGATACCGATCTCGACGATAAGACACGAGACAAACCATCGGGCATGGCGCTGCATACCAAGATCCTGATCGGACTACTGGTCGGTGTGCTTGGCGGACTCGCGATCAATTGGACACTCGGCGGCACGCATCCGAACGTGGTCTGGATCGTATCGAACATAACGCAGCCGGTCGGCACGGTATTCCTGAATCTGCTGCTGATGATCGTCGTCCCTCTGGTCTTCGCATCGCTTGTTGTCGGTGTCGCGGGCATTGGCGATATTCGAAAGCTCGGCCGCATCGGTCTGAAATCCTTCGCTTACTGCTTGATCATTTCGGCGATCTCGGTCGTGATCGGCCTGGTACTTGCTAATACTATCCGGCCGGGAGAACGCATCAATCCGGAGACAGCGACCCAGCTCAAAGAAAAATTCGGCGGCAATGCGACTACCGCCACCGCGGCGCAAAAGCAGGCAGCCGAATCCGCAAAGAACGACTCTGCGCTTATGCAGGCCGTTAAGACGGTTGTCCCGAGCAACGTGTTCAATTCGATATCTGGCGCGAGTCCGAACATGCTGCACATCATGTTCTTTGCGTTGATAGTCGGTATTGCGATAACGCTTATGCCGGCGCCGGTGTCATCGCCGTTTGTCAGTCTGATGGAGTCGGTCTTCGCGATAACGACGAAGATCATCGATATCATCATGAAATTCGCGCCCTATGCTGTGGCGTGTTTGATATTTAATAACATCGCGCAGTTCGGACTCGATCTGCTGCAATCGCTCTTCTGGTTCGTCATCACCGTATTGCTCGGGCTGAGCATCCACTTCTTCGGCGTATATTCTCTGTCCGTCTACTTCTTGTCGAAGATAAGTCCGATCGAGTTCTTTAAACGGGTTCGTACCGTTATCGTAACGGCGTTTTCAACTTCATCGTCCAACGCGACCTTACCTACGGCCCTGCGCGTTTCGCATGAAAATCTCGGCGTTCCTAAAGAGATCAATAGTTTCGTTCTGACCGTCGGAGCAACCGCCAATCAAAACGGTACTGCGCTTTACGAGGGCGTTACCGTTCTCTTCCTGGCACAGTTGGCGGGTGTGGACCTCACGCTCAGTGTGCAGTTGATGGTGGTCTATATGGCGATCCTCGGCGGCATTGGAACCGCGGGTGTACCGTCGGGATCGATCCCGTTCATTATTGGGATCCTGGCGATGATCGGTATCGACCCGGCACTTATCGCGATCATTCTCGGAGTCGATCGCATCCTCGACATGTGTCGCACAACACTGAACGTTGTCGGCGATCTCACCGCGGCAACCTTTGTCGCACGCAGCGAAGGCTACGAGCTTTTGCAGGTCCAGGAAAACGCGGGGATTGGATAGAGCTTGGCACTCAGCGAGTCGGAGATTCTGGGATTTAGTTCGTGTTCTTTTTCGTGTGATTCGTGTGTTTCGTGGTTCTCCTTTCTTGCCGCATGTCTACCGACAAGAAGAATTAACCACGAAACACACGAAACTCACGAAACAAGAGAGGCAATCAAACGAAGTACGAAACGCGGGGTCGATCCTACTTGCTGCTGTCATCCGTGCACGGGCCTTGCGTTAAGAATGCATTATTAAGCATTCGTCTCGTTTAAGTACAGGGAGGATCGATCTATGTTTCCTATAGGCGACGACAATTCGGACCGGACTATCACACCGTTTGTTAATTACATCTTTATCGGGATAAATCTCCTGGTGTTCGTTCTGCTTCAGCAACTCGGCGGGAATGATGAGTTTAGTTACGCATACTCGCTTGTGCCGAAAGAGGTGACGACCGGGATCGACATTACCGGGGTTCAGGTTGTTCGCGATTCTCTCGGCAACACGGGTGAGGTTCAGCACTACGACACTCCGCTGCCGGTATATTTCAATTTCCTCAGCTCGATGTTTATGCACGGCAGCATCATGCACATATTCGGCAACATGCTGTTCCTCTGGATATTCGGCGACAATCTTGAAAACCTTCTCGGCCACATTCGCTTTGCAGCGTTCTACATCGTTTGCGGTATTGCAGCGGCTGCCGCACAGATCATGATGGGGCCGGACTCGATCATCCCGATGCTCGGTGCATCCGGGGCGATCTCCGGGGTCATGGGCGGATATGTTCTGCTCTTTCCAAAGCGGCAGGTACGAGCCCTGATCTTCAATTTTCTTACAACCGTTCCGGCTTTTGTAGCCATTGGTCTTTGGATCGGCTATCAAATTTTGCTTGGCTATCTCACGCCGGCGGGTACGGGCGGGGTCGCCTACGCCGCGCACATCGGTGGATTTATCGCAGGTGTCGCTTTGATCAAACTGTTTGCGATCGGCCGGCAGGTGTAGCAGAGAGGATTCACCGCAGATAGAAATATTCGGTACAAGAGACCTGGAAAACTAAACAGTTTTTTTCTTTCCTTTTTCTCCTTCCTCTTCCGTGCCCTCCGTGGTCTCTCTCTTCGATTGTCTTTTTCTTAACCACGGAATACACGGAAAAAGAGGAATACACGGAAAACCGAAAACCCGTGGCCGTCGATGTGGCAAATTTCTCGAAGTATTTCCGCGACTGCGTTCAAAATATCGGATAAAAGATATCTCTGCGTTCTCCGCGATCTCTGCGCTTAAAGGATCTCGAATGAACCATCGCGCTTTAGGTTTGGATTGCAGAACGGATCTGCGTCGGCGTACTGCTGCCAGCGGGTGCGGAACTGCTCGAGCTCTTCGGGCAGATAAGCGCGTTGGTTTACCTTCCTCGCGCGCATCAGCTCAACATGAGGCAGGACAACGATCCGCTTTTTCTTTTCTCGCAAGCGCAGACAAAGATCGATGTCGAATAGCTCGGCCGGAGTAGTAGAGGCATCAAACCCGCCGGCCTCGTCAAACAATTCACGACGGATCGCAATGCACGATACAGAGACCGCGGAATAGTTTGAGATCTGTCGATTGCGAAACATGTTACCCGGAGCCTCGCGAGGAACACCCTCGTGTGCGAATGCCGGTGACAGGTCGGATTGAATAACGATGCCCGCTTGCTCGACGTAATGATCCGGTCTTATTATCCGACCGGCGACCGCACCGACGTCGGTCTGAACGGCAAACGCAACGAGCTCGTCGAGTCCCTCCTTGTCTACAAATCGTAGATCCCCGTCGAGAAAAACCAGTACGTCGGCCTGCGACCGCGCGGCGGCGTCATTCAGCCGCTTCGCCCGATCGGTAACCTTGATCGGCACGACCATCGTTTCATAGTTTTCCGCAATACCGACTCGTTCGCTAACGCTGTCTGCAGCGGTGTCGGTCGAAACGATCAATGTCACAGACGGAACGCAGGTCGGAATCCGGTACGTGACGCGGTGAAGATTAAGGAACGATTCGACGACGTCGCCTTGAATACCCGTCCGATCGAAGTGATCGCGAATCGCGGCGCGTGCACGTTCGTGGGCGTATGGCTTCTCATCCATCGAGAACGCGACGGATCCGCGGATCACTCGCCAGTGATAAAGAACGCGCGGGATGTGCCGAATCTGATCATCTTCAACTTTCTCGATCGCACGCAGCTCGAGATCGTAATCCTGGCTGCCTTCGGTAGCGATGCGAAATCCACCTATCGAGCGCACAAGCTCGGTTTGGTATGCGGACAGATGCGTCATCAGATTCAACGAATACAGAAGATCGCGGCTGAAGTCCGGCTTGAACTTGGGTGAGAATCTACGACCGCTCTCGTCGATCAGATCTTCGTCGCTGTAGATGATCGCCGTCCGCGGAAATGCGTTGAGCTCGTTGGCTACCCAAAACAGCGCGTCGGGGGAAAGTTCGTCGTCGTGATCGAGGAGAACGATAAATTCACCGGTTGCGAGGGCAAGAGCGGAGTTCGATGCAGCGGAGATGTGACCGTTCTCCGATCGTAGCTGAAGTTTGATCCGGCTGTCCTTTGCTGAGAATTCTTCCAGCACTCGCCGAACGTGAGGTGACGGCGAAGCGTCATCGGCGATGCACAACTCCCAGTGCGGGTAGATCTGGTTTATTACCGAATCGATGCAGAGCCTGAGCCATTTCTCATCGACGTTGTAGACGGGAAGAATTACGGAGATCGTTGGACGCTGTGCAAACGACTCTATCGCCGAGTTAATCCGGGTGAGCTCATCTGCCGAAATACTGCCGTTCTTTTCCAGCCACCTCCGGTAGAGAACATCCTCACGGCGCGTGTTTTTCATCTCCGCCAAGCGGCGATTCAAACCGGCGGGCCCAGAATCTCTTAAGATCCCGAACGCGGTCTTAAGTTTTCCGCCCAGAGACGCCATCGCGATTAGGATTTCTGTGAATGTTCAGAACTGCTAGTCAGAAGTCTATGAGCGGGCCTTAGCTCCACCAAGCAGTTTCTTCAGACGACGCTTACCTTTTCCTGCGATCGTCCTGAGCCGGAGAATGGTCTTCTTCCTCATCCCTGTCAGCCCCGTCCTGATCAGCAGATCGGCTTCCGATCCCGTCAGCTGCTCACGGTTCACCGCCTGTAATAATTCCATCCGACTGAGCTTGCTTCCGCTTCCGTTCCGCGACAAGGCAATATGAAATTCGCATCCCTCGGATGGAAAGAACCCGACCTCGCGCATTTTGATCAGTCCGAGATCGTACAGATCGGCTATGATGAGCCGAAACGAATGCGGCGTGAAGCACCATGCGTGACAATCGAGATAGTTACCGCCTTTGACCGACTTGTCGAGATAGTCGAGAACTTTCTCACGAGAGTTCGTGAAACTATATCGATCTTTCAGAAGCGTATTCTCACCCCAACCAGGCAGATCGTCCCGGTTCACCAAATTGAGATTGAACTCGGCCACCGACCCCGGCGTGTGGACCGTGTGTTTTTGATAATGTGCATCGAGGACCTTCGCCAGGCCGGAAGCAGGACGGAAATGGTCAAAGCAGAACCGCAGATCGGGAACGGCAAGCGACAGAACTCCCGTTTCATTTAAAATCTCATCGCACGCGTTGATGAAACCGACAAGGTTCGGAACATGTTCGATGACATGCGATGCGATTATCCAGTCGTAATGATCCCGATTCCCGGTAAGCTCAGCGTAGGTCTCGCCCCTCCAGACAAAATCGACGTCCTCGATGTTCTCGAGCTTTACGTTTTCATCCTTGTATTTTTCAAGTAGCTCGTCGCGCGTGGCGTGGTCGATAACGTGGACGTTATAGCCCGCGCTCTTCGGTGCGATCGGCGCGTGGCTCGCTCCGATCTCGACGCCGCGTCCGTCTTTTTTTACATGCAGAAGAAGCTTTTCCTCTCGAGTCATTATCTGAAGTTTATACTCTGCGCAACCTTGCACCAACCGCGAGTCGCTACCCGTTACGCGTTTCCCAGTCGACCATCGGTCGCATGACGCCTTCCATCTTTCCGCCGAAATCGCCACGAGCCGTGTCGCCCGTCATGGGATCAAAGATATCGAAAATGACGACATCGGTCGCGTAAAAATGTACGTTCAGGGTCGGGGTGTATGTGACAACCGCGGCATTCACAGCAAAGCTGCCTTCGGCCATAAAGTTGGCGGGTATCCACGCTGTGCTGACATAAACTCCAGCGTCTTTCGGCCGGTGTGTCCATTCACTGGCAACATCGTGGATTGTGAAAAGATGGACGCGGTCCTGATTGAAGATCTGGAGATTAGGGAGCAGCGTCTCGCCCGGGCGGAGAGCTTCGTACGTCATTTCAATCCCGATCTTGTCCCGAATATCGAATGAGCCATTTGTCTCGCCTTGCTTATCGACCATCCGCATTTTCATAAGACGAACGGTGTCGCTTTGCGGCGGTTTTTGGTCGGCGGTAAAGTCACGCTCGCTTTTTATTCCCCATCCGGCTGAGATATATTCCCTCACGACGTCACTCGCCGGCCCGTCGCCTACGATCGTTCCATGATTTAGTGCGATCGCCCGATCGCAAAGACGGACGATAGACGCCATGTCGTGCGATACGAAAACGACGGTGCGGCCGGACTCACCGACATCGCGCATTTTTCGCAGACACTTTTTTTGGAATGACGTGTCGCCGACGGCAAGCACCTCGTCGACGATCAGAATCTCCGGGTCGAGATGCGCTGCGACCGAGAACGCGAGACGCATGTACATCCCGCTCGAGTAATGTTTGACCGGTGTGTCGAGAAATTCTTCGATCTCAGAGAAATCTACTATCTCATCGAACTTGCGCTTGATCTCGGCCCGCTTCATCCCGAGGATCGCGCCGTTCATGTAGATGTTCTCGCGACCTGACAACTCCGAGTGAAAACCGGTCCCGACCTCGAGCAAGCTTCCAACGCGACCGCGTATCAACGCTTTGCCGCCGGTCGGTTTTGTAATCCGGGATAGAATTTTCAACAGCGTCGATTTGCCGGCACCGTTGTGTCCGATCAACCCAAGCCGCTCACCGTCGTCCACCGAAAAATTTACATCGCGGAGCGCCCAGATCGTGTGTTTGGGTTCTGCAGGCTTCAACAAACCCGTCAGCACTTCGCGCACCGAATTAGGCTGCCGCGATCCGAGCACGTACTGTTTCGACAAATTGTCTGCCTTAATTACCTGCATCGGATCAAATGAGATCGGCGAACGAGTCTTCCATCGACTTGAATACAAAAAGAGAAACGAGCAACAGGAGGATGAGCGACGCGACGGAGACGCCGATCACCGGCCAGTCGAATGGGGATCCGAACAGTGAGCTGCGAAATCCATCGAGGATTCCGGTAAGCGGATTTAGCGCGAAGACTAGTCGCCACTTTTCGGATAGCAGTGACGTCGGATAAAAGATCGGCGACGCGATCATCCAAACCTGCAGCAGGAATGGAAGTGCAAACTTCACATCGCGGAACCTGACATTCAAAGCCGAAAAGAGAATGCCAAATGCAACGGCGACGCCGAGCCCGAGCAAAACAAAAAGCGGCGACAGTAAAATCTGCGACGTCGGAGTGACGCCGAAGAAGATCATCATTCCGACAAGAATGAGCAGACCGAAAACAAGGTCGAAGAGTGCGCCGAGGGTAGCCGCAACCGGGACGATCAGGCGTGGAAAATATACTTTAGTGACGAGATTCGTGTTGTTTACGAAGCTGGAACTCGCGAGTGAAACCGAGTTATGAACAAACAGCCATATGATCAGACCGCTGAGTGCGAATAGCGGATACGCGACATTTCCCGTATCGAATCGTGCGAACCTGCTAAAGATGACGGTGAAGATCGCTGTCGTGAGAACAGGTTGAAGCACGGCCCAGGTCACGCCGATCAACGTCTGCTTGTAACGGATCTTGATATCGCGGACAGTCAGAAAATAGAGCAGCTCGCGATACTTCCAGACCTCGCCCAGATCGAGCGACGCAAAATGTCCACTTGGCTCAATAGTTGTGGTCTCAGTGATCTCAGTCATTCGTTCCCGCTTTCAGGATGCAGCAGACCTTGAAGTTTTCCATACCGCTCAGCAGCGTCCCTTCGTTTTCGCTTGCGATTCCATTGAAATAGATTCTGCGGGACGGCAAGCCGGACTGCGATTCGCAAAATGTCAGCTATTGAATCCGCACCGCGAATGTTATCGATGAAAAATCGTGCGGCCTCGTACCGAAAGCCGTGACGCACTAAATTTTCAGCCGCCGCGAACTTCAGACGCGATGTCGTTCGGGCAATCTCCGCATAGTTTAACCCGAGCTCCGGTGCAAGCCGCTCCTGTGCCGCGGCCATCTCCTCGTACATCAACGGCAGATCATCGCTCGCATTCCCGCCGTGCTGGCGCCACGCACACAGCACGTTTGGATTGCGTGCGAACCCGCCGACCGTCGACAGTTTCAGATACATTTCGTAATCTTCCAGCCGCGATGACTCGTTCCATCGATGTTGCGCTAACACCGAACGTCGATAAAGCACGCCGGGCGAGGAGAAGACGGAACCGCGCAATAGCATTGGCCGGAGATCTCCATCGGCGAATTCGGTCCAGTCTGCTGTCGAGTCAAACACATTGTCATCCTCATCGACGAGATATGCATGTGCAAACGCCAAGACCGCTTTCGGTCGGGTGTTTAGCAATTGTGTTTGCTCGGCCAAGAACGACGGCAGCCAGACGTCGTCCGATCCGAGATACGCAAAGAACTCACCGCTTGACGCCGACAGAGCTTCGTTCAATGTTGCACACAGTCCGCGATTCTCACGTGCGACCAGTTCACTGTCGAACGGACAACCTCTCAAAACGCGTTCGATTACTTCGGGAGACCCGTCATTTGACCCGTCATCGATGACAAGCAACTTCTTCGGCCGCAGCGTCTGACTTATAATCGACCGAAGGCATTGCTCAACAAACGGTGCGTGATTATACGACGGAACAACGACGAAAACTTTATCCTGGTCTTCTGGTTCGGGCGAATCCATCTGCCTTGCTGCGATCTAAAAAATGAGAACACATTTGATTTGGTTTGTCATTAGACCTCTTAAATCGTTCGCGTCCTTGTTCGTGTATTTCGTGCATTTCGTGGTTTGGCTTCTCTTGGGACCACCCGCGTTTAAGAGTAACCACGAAACACACCAAAGGACACGAAACAAGAACGGAAACGAAACAAAGTCAACTCTCGATTCCTCTCTTGTTTCGTGTTCTTTTTCGTGTGTTTCGTGGTTACTCTTAGAGGCGCTGGTTGTCTCGGGGAGAAAGCCGAACCATGAAGCATACTAAACCGACGAACAGACACGAACGTTTCTAAAAGCGCCCGGATAGTCTCATCGAATGAAAGTTCTTCATCTTCTTGATTCTGTAGACCGCGGCGGTGCCGAAGCGCAGGCGCTTGATGTTTGCCGTAACGCATCGCGGTTCGGTCTCGAGATGACGCTCGTCACGGCAAAGGGCGGAGTGATGGAAGAAGATTTTCGCGCAACCGGTGTTGAGCACATTCGGCTCGAAAGAAAACTTCCCGTCGACCCCGGCCTAGTCTCACAGCTCCGACGCATCATCAAGGAACGGCAGATCGAGATCGTACATGGCTATCAAGCCGTCGACGGTCTCCATCTATATCTCGCAACCCGCGGGTTAAAGAATGTCCGGCGAGTCCTCAGCTTCCAAGGCTTTATTCAAGATCGCAAGAACCGCATGACAGCAAAGTTTCTCATCCGGCGGATGGATGCGAATATTGCCGTCAGCAAAGGCATGCTCAAGTGGCTAACGGACGTCGACAAGCTCGACACGTCGCGCAACTTCAGTGTCATTTACAACGGAGCTGACCCGGCACGTCTCGAACCAACGGGTCATTCGCTTCGCGACGAACTGCATCTTCCCGCTGACACGCCGCTCATCGGAATGGTTGGAAACTTCTACCGTGATCCGCGCAAAGATCAGTTGACGGTCTGCCGTGCGCTGCCGAGCGTGTTTGCCGAATTCGGAAATGCTCACTGCGTTTTCGCCGGCCGCGTCGAATCCGAGGCCCAAGACAAACTCGCCGCATGCGAACGATTCTGCGCCGAACACGGAATCACCGGCCGCGTGCACTTTCTAGGTGGGCGTTCCGACGTCCCCGACATCCTCGCCGCACTCGACGTATTCGTTTTCTCGTCTCTACACGAAGGCTTGCCGTTGGCCGTATCCGAGTCGATGCTTGCGGGCGCTCCAATGATCGTCTCTGACATCGAACCGCTGCTCGAAGTTACCGGCGACGGGAAGTATGCGGAGGTGTTTCCGGTCGGTGATGAAAAGGCTCTTGCTGAGAAGTTGAATGCGCTTTTACGCGACGCTTCGAAGCGATCCGATCTCGCCGCCCGTGCGCACGAGTTCGCACTGGCGAACTTCAGCATCGATGCCCACCTGACCGCGTTGACTGCTCTTTATAGGTCCCTGACGTAACAGAGAATTTTTGGCCCGCTAATAACGCGAATGGACGCGGATAAGAAGATCTTGCCCGCGAAAGACGCGAAAAGGACGCGAAAAGAAGAAACGGAATCTTTTCCCATTCGCGTTCATTCGCGTTATTCGCGGGCAAAATTCTTACCGCCGCTGAATCCTTGGGTGGGAAGAGGTTGAACAACGCGAATGAACGCGGATAAGAAGATTTTGCCTGCGAAAGACGCGAAAAGGACGCGAATAAGGGAAGAATTTCGTTTCTTCCTTTCGCGTCCTTTCGCGTTATTCGCGGGCAAAATTCTTACTGCCGCTGAAACTCCGGCGTTCCCAATACCAGACTCACAACCTTGAACACTTCGGGATTGCCGCTCGGCGGCAGAAGCCGTGCGGCGCCGCCTCCGCCCCGCTGACCTTGTCCGCGCATATTCGGGACATCCATTGTGTCGTCCGCAATGACTCCCGCTTTCACTTCGGGGAGCGGTTGGTCGACTTGTCGTAACAATGTTGCACGAGTCGCGGATGAGACGTCTCCGTCAAGGATCTGCTCGATCGCGCTGTTCAGGATCTTCGACCGGTCTTTCGATTCAAAACTTTTCAGATCCACCTTCGTTCCCGGTATCCGGTTACTCGCGACGGCGACCGCGAAGTTCAAACGCTCGAGTAATGCACCGGTGTTGACCCAATCTTCGGCGGTATCGGGATAACCCGTCGGTGCCTGATATCCATAAGGGACTTCACCAAGCTTGTTGAGCATCGCGAGCATCGCAGGACCACCGTTCGTCTCGGCTCCGATGGCTCGGATAGAACTAACCGCTAGTTCAAACGGCGTCTTCACCTTCGCACGATAATTCTCAGGTGCGAAAAATTCCTTATCGCTGAAGACAGCACGCAGCGTTGTTTTGATATCACCGTTCGACTTGCTGAACGCACTCGCGATGCGAGCAACCAGTGCCTCGCTTGGATTGTCATTCACAAATTTCACCGCAAGTTTCCGTGCGATGAATTTCGCCGTCGAGGGATGTTTTACGAGTATGTCGATCACCTTGAGCCCGTCGTTTACCCCACCCGCGTCGACCTTCTGGCCGAGGACGGTCTTCGCGTTCTTGTCGTGCCAGCGTTCGTTGAAATAAAACTCTCCGCTTTCGGTATCCTCGGGTACACCCGCCATCCGCTGTAAGCGACCCATTCGTCGATCTTCCGTACCCTTTATTTCGTTCGCCGCCGCACGACGGTAGCCACGCGGATCGGCGATCGTCCATCCCGTAAATGATCTCGCAACTTCGACAATATCTTTCTGACTGTAACCGCTGTCGACGCCGAGCGTGTGCAGTTCCATCAACTCTCGCGCGTAGTTTTCATTGATACCGCGATCGCGTTGAGCCTGACCGGCTTGCTTCGCTCGTTGTATCCGTTGGTCGAGCTGCGCATCAGTCAACCCCTGACGCTGCTTGATCTGTTCACGCCTTCTTGGATCGAGATTTCCGTTCCGCAGCTCGCGTTCCAGCCCTCCACCGCCCGCGGCTTGGGTGTTCGGTGCCTGCGACTGGAAATTGTCGAGGAAGAAAAGCATCGCCGGATGCTGAGCCGTACCGACGACAAGGTCCTTGAAATTGCCCAACGCATTCTTACGCAGAACATCGCGTTCGTAGCTCGGGATGTACCAACGGACCGCCGCCTTTCCCGAGAACACGTTAAAGTGATTCTGCCAAAAATCTACCATCACCTCCTGCAGTTGCCTCTCGGAGTAGACCGCACGCAGAACACGATTCGCCGCGATCTGAGGCACGAGCTGATTTGCTGGACGAAGGTCGTATTCCTGATACAACTTCTGTAATTTCTGACGCCGCTCGCGCTGCTCATCGGCGGTCATACGACCCTCGGGTTGTTCGCCGGTCATAGCCTGACCGTTCGGCATAGACGCCGTGGCCTGGCGATTCTGCGCCGCGGCCTGTGCCTGACGTCCGCCTTCCAACTGACGGAGCAACGCGCCGGGATTCGGATACTTCGCAAATACCTCGCTCGTAGACATCTTGAAGATCTCGAGATTATTGACCTTACTTTCAGCGACGGCATCCTCGACCGATGGAGCTTCGAGCTGTCGATCGATATATTTCTGCAGACCGATGGCCTTCACCTTCTCGACATCGCCGGGCCGGGCACCGAAGCCTAATCGATTAAGAACGTGAACGATCTTTTGATCTTCGGTTAACGGCTTCGCCCCAACAACTTCACCAGAAAAGGCAAATGTCGGGACGGAAACGGCGCACACGGCCAGGATCGCGAGAAACGCACTGAATCGGGAATAAGTCTGCTTCATTGATAAACCCCTAAAAATAACCGATAACCCTCGTTGTCTAAACATACGCTGTCTCGTTAGACGCCTGCAGAATAGCGATTGGCGAAGTTTTTTACCGGGCGAGGGTATCCGGACTCAAGGACAACAATCCAGGCAGACTCGTCATCTAAAA
>JANPJL010000007.1:0-18829 GCA_031425495.1 Acidobacteriota bacterium | reverse complement strand
TCGATCCGGAGGCTTAGACGCACCTGGAGCAACAAAAGTTGGAAAAGGACTCCGATTCTACAAAAATCAACTTCGTGACTGCGTAACAGTCACTGTTTGCCCACCGATGGTGAGCGTTCCGACGCGTGAGATCTTGGTGTTAAAGCCGACTCGGAAGCTTATCGTGGAGCTTCCACTCCGGACATCCGGTTCCGTCACCTGTATCCAGTTCACACCGCTCTTTACCGAGAATTCGCAATTCTGTCCGGCCGTTACGTTGACCGAGTAGTACCCGCCTTTTGTCGTCGCCGTTACCGCTGTATTCGACAGATTGAATGTGCAGACGGTCTGATTCTGGAGAGCATTTCCGACGTTCAGTCGTCCGCCTGTGCGATTGAGACCTTCAAAAGTTGTAAGAACGTCAACCGTATTCATCAGCGTCGCCTTGAGAGACGCGGCGGATAGCGACGGATTGTAAGCCGAGAGCAGGGCCGCGGCACCTGCTACATGCGGCGTCGCCATAGACGTACCACTCAAATTACCGTAACTCGTATTCGAGCCGCCGGTCGTACTTCGGATACCTTGGGCTGGAGCCGCAAGATCGACCGATACGAGACCGTAGTTATATATCCAGGTATCGGTCGAGGTCGATCCTCCGACTGCCAGAATACTGGGTGACGTATAGTTTGACGGATAGTGCGGCGAGACGTCGTTATTGGTTCCTGAGTTTCCGGCAGCGAAAACATTCAGGATGCCCGCATCGCCGAGTGCATCGATCGCATCTTTTGTTGCTTGATCGAAACCACATGCCTCAAGGCAGCCACCATACGAATTATTCGTTACGCGTATGTTCACGCCCCGGTTCTTCATCAAGAGAACGTACTGGTAGGCGTTTATCAACATCGCTGAGGTCGTATCGGTACCGCTCGGGCTATAGATCTTGATCGCCATCAAACGCACGTTCCAATTGACTCCGACCACGCCCAACATATTATTCCCGACCGCTCCGATGGTGCCCGAGGTGTGCGTGCCGTGGCCGTTTTGATCAACTGGGTCGGAATCGTTGTAGCGAAAGTCCCAGCCGTAAAAATCATCGACAAAACCGTTGTTGTCGTCGTCGATCAAGTTGCCATTTACCTCGCCGGGATTGGTCCAGATGTTCGCCGCCAGGTCCTGGTGCGTGTAGCGGATACCGGTGTCGATATTCGCCACGACAACGTTTGCGCTGCCGGTCGAAAGGTCCCATGCCGCAGGGGCGTTGATCTTCGTCATCCCGTACATACCGGCGAGGGGAAAATCCGGATCGTTAGGTACGGCAAGGAGGCGATAGTAATAATTCGGCTGGACCGCCGTCACGCCGTCAAGCTTTTGATATCGCGCGATCGCATCATCCACCGCCAGGCCGGCCGGCAACTTGATCCGGTGCCAACCGAGGTCACCTAGTCTCTCGATCACGCTTGATCCTAGGCCCGACAGCCTTGCGGCCGATCGTGCGGCGTCAGTCGGTGAATCGAACTTAATGAGAAGCTCGTTCGGTACATAGATGTCGATCCTGGACTGCGATTTGGCGTCGGTGACGGAGATCGAGAGCATAAAGGCAGCAAAAATTATCGGAAGAAAACGCATATCCATTTACTAGACACTCACTGTGCAATTAGCCGGGATGAAAAAGACACTTGATTATATGAATTAAGAGATCCAAACGCCAGAAATTTCCGAATCGGGAGGAGCGATGGGCCTTCTAACGCTTTCGAGTTCGAGTCGGCCGGCTTCAAACATGCGGAGCTCGCCCTTCGTTAAAGGAAACTCTGGGTATGGTTGCGTACCGACATAACAAATCCATTCGGGCTAAGTTCGTACCTCATCCTTGTACATTAGACGGACTCCTAGTTTGTCTGGATCGAGGCTTTTGCTGAATACCGATCGATAGCAGGTCGCTACTGGGCAGGATGATTTCGAAAGGGATCATCCTTCCGTTTTCGGTCAAGGGGTTTGGGCGTGATCAACAAGTCGAGTGGACTTAACGGACGTGATCTCCGCCAGAAGGGGAACATTCTTTACCGCATCGGAGCGCGGGACACTTCGGCAGTTAACGACTGTATCGACACGTACTGGAACTGGATCTGGGGCGCGGCAAGAAAATGGACAAATTCGAAGGAAGGGGCCGAAGCGCTAGCTGAAAAGATCTTTTGGCGCATCTGGCAAATTGCCGAGCGCTCCGATTCATCGAACTGCGGCGAACAAACATTTATCGCAATGATCGCCAAATTGGAAATACGTGAACATCTGAGACAGTCGCCCGGCGACAACGTCGGAGATAAAGGTATTGAAGACTTGGATTCTCAAATCTCGACAATTCCGAAGAGTTGATCTGAATGCGGGAGCTTTAGAAGCTTTAAAAAGGTAGATGGGGCGGCTAGTGGGAATCGAACCCACGACATCCAGAACCACAATCTGGCGTTCTAACCCCTGAACTATAGCCGCCATGACCGATTTGGGAATTCGGATTTGGGATTTGGGATTTTACAAATCCGAAATCCGAATTCCCAAATCCCAAATAAGAAGTACCCCCGGCACGACTTGAACGTGCGACCCACAGCTTAGAAGGCTGTTGCTCTATCCAACTGAGCTACGGGAGCATAAGAAACCTATTTTCAACAACTTACCGCAATTTCTACCGTTCCGAAATCTACCGATTAAGGGTGAGTTTTGTGTTTATTTTTGTGTTTTAGGGTAAAAATCACAGATAAACACGTTGCGATTATCAAACTGGCAAATGCCAAAACGAACGGGTATTATCTCCAAACCATGACGAAAAAACAACCGGAAGGCGAAAGTGCGGCAATCCCTTTTGACTTGGAACGCCATTACACCGTTGAGGACGTGATGAAGATCCTCAACAAGTCGGATACGACCGTGTACGGCTACCTTCGAAAGCGGCAGCTTAAGTCCTATCGGTTTGGACGCGAATATATAATCATGGCCAGCCAACTAAACGAATTTGCAGAAGGCCGACGCCTTCACAATATGTTCGTATCGGGTGCTGTCATCGAAGTACCGTTTGCTGACCTTTCCGACGCCGATCTTTTGAAGGCAACGATCCTTCGCTCCGCGATAGACGAACTAAAAAAACACGATCCTGAAACATTTGCTGGCCTCCGCGATTGGCTTGATGTCAAATAAATTGCCGTCGCCAGCTACCGGAAGGCGGGCCGGCAGTCAATGTCAGATTCCAGAAAAAGGATTTTAACCTGGCCCTAAAATTCCCTAGTTCTTCTCTCTCAAATCCTACATCTCCGCCGCCGTCCGAAAAAAAAGGGGGTGCTTTTGTCACCCCCCGATTTTCGGAAAAGATTTCCTTTATTCGAAGGAGCTAAGGTCGCGAGTGCTCACGCAAAAAAAAAACAGATCACGCCCCCGTGAAAGTATCGGGCCAAAAAACGCCTCACAACTTTTTAAGAAATAAGTTTGAACAACGCCAAATCTTCTTGGATTTAGTGAGGCGTCGGGATAGGTTCGTGATATAATCGTAGCTAATCCATAATTCAAAAGGTATAAGTTATCTTGACTACTTTTGAAGGCGGAGCTATGCGGATTTATATGTGAGAGGACAAAAAAATTCGGCGGTCGATAGCCAAATCAAAACCGCCGAATACAAATTTAATTGATATGAATATTTTAGATGAAGAGCGTAGCGAAGTAAAGGTTCGCAAGAAACGAAAACCCAACAGTTGGGAAGAAGGATGGACGGAACTGGAAAACAGAATTTGGACACAGGGATTTTATCTATCGGACGATGCAAGGCTGGTCTATTGGGTATTAAAAAGTTTTTACAATGCCGACACGAGGCTGTGCTATCCGGCTATACCTACCATAGTAGACCGTAGCAGGTTGACAAGAACAAGAGTGATAAACGCCCTTGCAGAATTAGAAGAGTTTTGTTGGATAGAGAAGAAAAAGCGATTCGGCGGGTCAACATATTATACGTTTCACACGCCGCGACGCAGTATGACCAACGAGGCTGGCGAACAAAAAATAGCCCCTGACCAAACGTGTCCTTCATACAAGGAGTCAGTGGAGTGGGAAATCAAGCATAAACGTCGCGGGAGATCATGGAAACATACCGTAAAGGCTGCCGTCCAAGTGATAGAAAATGAGGAAAAGAATGAGCAATTTGACGCAGCGGAAATACCATTTTGATGTCCCTAGTAGTCTGGACGTGTCGCACTTTAGCAGTAGTCTGGACGTGTCAGACTTCTATGGTCTGGACGTGTCAGACCCCATTAGTCTGGACGGGTGTGCTTCTAATAAGAACATCTTAACAAGAACATTCTTAACAAGAACATATAGAACAAGACTTAACTAAGTTTATCGAAAATTCGCAAAGCCGAATTTCGATCTAAGTTCGCGGAACAAAGAAGTGGGGAAAAGAGAAGAAGCACCAAAGAGAAGAGGTCGGGATATTAATCCTAACCAGCTTCTTAAGATTGAAGATTTAAGAGTGAAGAGGCGGGTTCCGGTTTTTTCGGGGTTCCGGTTCCGGCCGCGATGTGATTTTGAAAATTTGATTTTGCCGTTTCCGGTAACACGGTCGGCAAAGTGGACGCGGAGTTTTTTAACCGCATACTTCCCTCCGCGTCCTTTAGTTTTTTGTTTGTGGCACGCCTCCTCAAGTTAGCCACAACCAGACACGGGAGATGTCCGCAAGTATCCTCTCCCGTGTCACCAATTTGCTGTAAGGATATCCACTCTAAGTGCAGCAACCGAAGCGATGGCGGCGGCGAACCGTCATCGTTTTGGACAAGACATCGGGCGGGCTTTTTGCGTTGACTCATAGCGATATCTCCTCGCCAGCCCGACGCGGGAAGTCATACGGCATTCAATGAATCACGTATGCACCCGCAAATATTTTTCACGGATCGCGGAACCCGAAGGGTGAACCGCAAGGAAGGTTAGTTATGGAAATGGTAATGACAAACGAAGCGACGGCGACGGTTCCGGTGATGGATACCGCGTTACTGGATCAACGCGAAGCGGAACTCCGCGACCAACTTAAGCAATCGATAATTGCTGGCGATGTCGATACGATCTACAGCCACCAAAAAGAGCTAAGGGATATTCCCCTTAGACGCAGGGCAGCCGATCTTGCTCAATTGCGAAAAGAGTTGGATGACATCGAAGCCCGATTTGAAACAAATGCCAAGAGCGAAGCGGGAATGTTAGGTATTCGGCAAGAAATAGACGCCCGCCTTCAGCCCGCGTTGGATCTGGTTCTGGCTATCGGCCAGGAAAAATCAAGGGCAGAATTTGCGACCTCATTGATCTATTCAGAACGGCAAGGGCTTATAGAAGAACGTAGGGAACGGCGGGCTAAGATCGCGGAGCACGTAAAGACAATTAATCAAGAGGTAGAAAAAAATGAATATTAATAAGTTGACACAATCGGAACAGGATCTTCTGCTCCGCTTCACAAAAGCTGTCGTGGATGTATCCGCGACAAAGGATGCACCTGCAGTTTTTTCGCTTGAGATGGATGACGAAACGTCGCTGCGTGAGGCGTCGGAGCGAAGCCAAGAATTAGCCCGCCGTCGCAAGGCAGGGCAGGGCGGTAGATTTACCGTCGATGTCACTCAAGAGGATCACGACATACGATCACAAGTCAGAGCATTCCTGAAATCACGGAAAAGATACGACAGCAAATAAATGATTATGTTGCTGAATCTACGGTGGACGCGGGCGGTCGTTAACGGCCTCAATCAGATCGCAATTGTTCGGGGCGTGTCGTATTTACTAATCCACACTGACGATATAGATTTCCGGTCGATTGGCGATGATGAATCAGGCGTTGAAGAGGAAATCTAATTCAGTAAATGTTTGAGGGTAGTAAAAACGCTTAGACCGACGTGCTGTTTGCTAGGTGCAATGATTTGAAAATCTGTATTAAGGGCGTCGGTCTAGGGCGAAACTAATTAATAAGAGCAACTAGCTGAACCATTGATAGTCGGTTTTATACAAAGTCTAATGACAAAAAATATTACGGGAAAAATCTGTGGGTATGAATGAAGTAGAAAGAAGGTGCAGATTCTGCGACGGGTTCCTAGGCAAGGTAATAGATGGACAGAGCTTCGTCGTCGGGAGGGTTGAAATTTGGCATCGCACCAAAATTTTTTGTTCCTGCGGCCGCTCAAACTTTACCTTTGTGCCAGACAAAATTCCCGAAGATGAATTACCGCCGGACGTGTACGACATCAAACGAAACTTAGCTAGACAGAATAAAAAATACAAGGAAGAAAACAATGCAGAAAATATCCCCCAAGATAATTAGATCCCCTAGACGATATGGATATGCACTTATCCCAAAACTAATTATTAATTACAGAACTAAAGTCGGCCCAAGAAATTTAGTGGTCAGAGATTTTGGGACGATTCGGAGCTATCTCAAGAACGATGAAACTACGAGGCGAAAATTCTGGTTGGATTTATCGATGGAACTAATCCGATTGAAAACGACTGGTCGTATCGGTGCTTCCGACGTGGAACGGATATGTACCTATTTTGAAAATGAATTTCCAAGGGTCGGGCTCGTTTCGACACCCGCCGCGAAACCTGACCAAACCACACGTGCGGAGTTGTTAGCTAAATTTCCGTTCCTTGCGGGTGCCCGCGAAGGTGCCTAGATCGCGTAGAGTCGCGCTGCACGGGCGTTTTAGGCCCGTACTGATACCACGGCAAGGCTGACCGATATTTCGGCCAATGAATACGAATTTAAGAAACGTTTTCCTAAAATAATTCTATGAGTGACCTAGATAAAGCAATTGCACTTGCGAAAAAGATTTCCGCAAAGATTCCGGAGAAGAAGAAGCGGGGTCGCCCTTCGATATTGACATTTCCTAACGACGAAAAATATCTGAGAGGGATAGGGGAGAATCGGGTAAAGGATATTCGCACCCTTCACAACCTGCACTACCAAGCACGAGCTACACGATTACTTGGTCTAGCAAAGACAGATCATCCGAAATTTCCTTATCACTGGTTAACTAATCCGGCTGGTCAGGTTTTCGGAAAGTCGATGCAGAGCACCTATAAAGCAACAATCATTGCTGAACTCGGTCGCATAAAAGATAAAGACGATATGAAGTCGGCCGCGAAGGAAATCTGCCGTCTCAAGCCCAAGACGAAGGACGCGGTAAAGATGATTCGCGGATGGCGATTAGGACGCGGGCCGGAGGTGCCAAGCCTCGAAGCGATGCTCCACGACACCGCCGAAAAATATATTGAAAAATACCCGAACGTAACCCGCAAGGATGCCCAGGAAGTGTTCCGGATATTAGCCAAAGAATTCTAGCCGATACACATACGGATTATTTATTAGTGAATCAAAAATCGAATAGTGCCCCTTGGTTTGATTCCGAGAGTTTCCATTGATCCTCTCCCGTCCTGATCGCAATCGTTTCCAGCACATTCAGGATTGTTTGCCTTCTAGGAGTCTTACCATTCTTTAGCAACGGCATTATTTCAAGATAAATATCGTCTACGTGCGGATATCTTCCTTCGCGGGCAAGCCGTCGCATCATCGAAACAATGTAGTATTTGATCCGAACCTCAACGGGAATATTCGCTCTGAATTTCGTTTCCTTCTTGAGATTGTATTTTTCAGTTTCATTGTCGAAGTCGAAGTTTGCGGACAGAAAGGGAGTCAGGTCTTTATACTTTTTCGCAACCAAATCCAGAATATTTAGTTCCATGAATTTGATAACGATATCATCGTTAATTTCTTCGATTGTCGCTCCGCCGTGGTGGGCAATAATATCCTCTATCGCTTGATGTATTAGGTCGGTAATATCACCGCCTAGATTCGCCTTCATTATTGATTTGGGATTGCGAACCTTCTTGAAGTTGATAATCAGTTGGCCCGATAGAACGGTGAAAGGATGCTGGCGTTTCTTAAAGCTAGTTTGACCGTTGTTCTGTCGAACAGCACCAGCATATTCGAATCCCGCATTTTCAGCAGACTCAACAATCAAATGCCAGTACGCGGGATCCTGATGCTGAAACACAAACGACATCCATCGATCAAATTTCAACACGCGGTACATTTCCTTTATCGATTCGGAAATCAGATTTTTGTAATCCTGTTTCGTCTTGTTATGTTCCCCGCCTTCGATAGCCTCAAGTTCGTAATCTTCTTCGGAAACACGAAAATCCAACCAAGCATTCCACATTATCGATAGATCCAAATATTGAATTTTCTTTCCGTATGGAGGATCGGTGTAAATGTAGTCAACGGTCTCGTCCTTAATGAAACCTAAATCCGTCGCGGTTCCCTTAACTATTTGGGCGTTCTGAACCGTTCTCTCGTTGATGAGAGGAGCCATTTCCTTTTTCGCGTTGATGACTTTCTTTAGCTTGTTCTCAAACGTTAGCCATAGGCTAACCTGTCCAGGAATTGGAGCTTTCCTATAACGGTACATTGCGAAAATGCTGCTGTTGCCTCTGCCTTCGGTTCTCCCTGCCGATGCATGATAAGTAAGGTTGAACTTATTCAACGAACTAGAAAACATTAGCAAAAGAACGCCCCTAATTTTCTCGTCCTTTTCTTGCTTGATGATGTGCTTCAGCGTCACTAATTCTGCCAATTGTGCGGGAGTAAACGCTTCGTGAAGATAAGCAAAGTCTGAGCTCGCGTTCATCCGAACATTCTTAGGATAGGGATACTTTTCCAAGGCAATCTCAATTTCTTCTTCGGACTCCGGCCTCTTACTTTTGAATTGCTTCTCTACACGGTCAAAAGCGGTTTGAAGTTCGTTCAGCGAAATCGGACTAATCAGATTCTTTACAAAGAAAACCGAAAGCGGATTGAGATCAAGATGGATCGCTCGGCGTCCAAGCATCAATGCTTCGACAACGGTAACGCCCGTTCCGCCAAAGGGATCGAGAACTAAATCATTCGGTTTAGAAAAATGTGAGATGTATGCCTGAACTATTTGATATGCCTGTTTCGTGAAGTAACCGTGAACGCCGTAATGCCGTTTTGATGATTGCTTACTGATCGCTTTGATTTCGGCCAGCGGTCTTTTCGAAAGATAGTCAAAATCAACATCCGCTTTGCGTCGATCTACCTTTGACTCGCTCCGTTGAAAAGCGTTCGGGGAAAGATACTTTTCCAATTCCGTCCAGTGCTTGTCGATTTCGGACAACAGAAAGTGCAACACCGTTTTTTCCAGACTTCGGTCAAAGAGGATAAATTCTTTGCCGTTGCATAGTGCGAAGTACGGAACATTGATTTCGGGGTGTATCGCATAGAAGAAGGCCTGTTCAGTATTTTTTCCCGTGAGGATCGATTCATCTGGGCCTTTCGCGTCTAGAACCCAAGCGAACTTTCCATCAACCTCAAACAGATAATCGGGGTAGTTCGTAAGTGGTACTTCCTTTGATCCTATCGTTACGAATGGATGCCGAAGTTTCTTGCTGCGGATTATTTTGTTTTGACCGTGTGCGGAGTATCCAAGTGCTTTCAAGATCGGCAGGATCAATTCTTCCCGCACCGAATCCTCTTTGAAGTCAGGTGACTTCAGCAGTTCGAAATCAAAATCTTCAAAAAGACCTTGCATAGGGATGCTGATTGTTTTCGTGATTCTTAATTAACGGAAAAGTCTGAGGAGATGTTAGCACAAGAGGAAAAATCGGCTGTAAAATTCCAGTTTGGCAGGCGAAAATTTTTGCTCCATAAACGCTCTGTAATCGATTTTTATTGCTTGCGAAGGGTAGTGCAAGGCTAGAAATGGCCTGTTTTCTTGCGGTAGTTTGCTGTCGTTTTGCCTAGGTGCGATTACCTTATACTTCGAAAAGTCAAAATCCGGTCTAACGGCCACCCGAAGCAAAAAAACCGCCTCAAAGGAAGCGGCTTTTTCATTTTTTCCAGTTTGCGGGCGTTCAATTAGTCGAACCGGCATAGCGGGCAAAGTTGAGTGTCATCGGTCAACAGCCAGCCCGACCACTCTAGCTCCTGACGACTCCCGTAGTCATCATTACCATCGATACATCCATCGCAGGTGACCAGAATTTTCTCATCGTCGGATGTCTTGCTTTCCGTGCTATTCATAGTTGCTCCTTGGTTCCCTAGGCGGCCATTTTCAGCATTTCCTGTTGCATGAATTTCTGCCGAAATCTGGTATAGACCTTTAGCGTCATTATCGATTCGGCTTCGTGTCCTACCATCGACGCGACAAGCGGCAAAGCCAAACCACGTTCAAGCATATTCGTTATTCCGGTTGTGCGGAGGTCGTGAATGTTCAAGTCATCAACCTTTGCAATCTCACACGCCTTACGCCACGCCCGCTTAAAGTCATACGGCTTGTTCGGCATACCAAGCGGAGGCCCGATAACCAAAGTATCATCGCGATATTCAAGCAGATTCGTGTCCAAAATATTCCGCATCAACTTGGGCGATATACCACACTTGCGGGGTTTGACAGCTTTCTTTCTTTTGGATTGGCGAATCCAAACGAATCCCTCATCGATGTTTATATCACCGACCTTCAGTGTCTTTAGTTCACCCGAACGGCAAGCGGTTTCGTGTAGCCAAGTGATGATCCCGTCCACGTGCCTACGGTCTTTATGTGATTTGCCCTTGTCGTTTTCCGTGACGTAGCAAGCCGCTCTTAGCCGTTCGATTTCCTTTTCGGTTGCCACTCGGTCACGTGGTTCATAATCCTCATCGATAAAGTCACTGAAGGAGGGGAAACCTTGTATCTTGTTTTTCTTCTTAGCAAAAGAAAGTGCCGCACGAAACGTCTTGAAGTATCGGCTGTATCCTTCCTCTGACCTTACTTTTCGGGTCTTATCTTTCCGCAGGAATTTATCCAGCTCTTCATAGTGGCTTTCACGTAACTGATTCACGGCAACGGATCCTAGAACGCTGGCGATATATTTGGCTTGGTTAATTGCCGTTCCCGTGTATTCCGCTTCGCCCTTGTCGTTTACCTTTTCTTTGACATCGGCTTGTTTGACGGCTTTCTTTTCCTTCCAGAAGTCCAAGACGTGCTTAACCGTCCAATGTTCGGTTTCAAGCAATTCCGTGCTTGCCTTGTGCATTGCGTTCAGCGTATCGACCCGATCAATGGCTTTGGTTTCGGTATCGAAGGTTTGAGTCCTAACTTTTCCCGCTTGTGTCGGGTGCGGCCAGACAACCGCCCACCGCTTGTCTTTCTTAGGGTCGAACTTGCGGTTTTTCGGGCGATAATGTTGCGTCGAATAACGTGCGTGTCCTTTACTTGGTCTTGCCATATTCTTTCCTTAAAAACAGTTTTGTGTTTATTTTTGTGCTTACGGGTTCGTCTAGGTTCCACTTACTTCCGTTAGGTTGCACTTAGGGAAACCCCGTAAGTGAAGCAAAAACCTAGGTTTAATTGTAAGTGCTTGGAAAGAAAAAGGCAAGAAAAAAGTAGGTAAACCGCTTAGAAGGCTGTTGCTCTATCCAACTGAGCTACGGGAGCATACAAGCGAACTAAAATCTTAGCTACTGGGTCAAAGCAAGTCAAACATTAGGCTGTTTCAGCACGATGATCGTTGATCTTTGCCACCATCTGGTCGAAAACCTCTGTCAGATCGAGTTCACTGGTGTCGATGACGATGGCGTCAGTGGCGATAGTGAGCGGTGAGTCGTCGCGGGATACGTCGCGGGAATCGCGTTCGTTGATCTCGGCGAGAGTTTGCTCGAATGTGCTGACGCGTCCCTTTTCCGTGTCCTCGGCGAATCGCCTTTGCGCTCTTGCTTCGGGCTTTGCCGTAAGGAAAAATTTGTAATCGGCATTCGGGAAAACAACGCTGCCAATATCACGGCCCTCGAGAACGCAGCCTTTGCGGTCGCGCTCGCCGATCTCTCGCTGATGGCGAACCATGATCCGCCGGACCTCCGAGATCGTTGAAACCACCGAAGCGGCTTGAGCGACCTCAAGCGTTCGGATCTCAGCCGAAACGTCATCGCCATTCAAAATTACCCTCAGATCATCCGGTTCGCCGACCAACTCGATTTCCGCCGACTCGGCGATGCGGGCAACACCATTCTTATCTTCGAGACCGATCCCCGCGCGGTTCGCCGCCAACGCTGCGGCGCGGTACATCGCACCGGTATCCAGGTAGAGCAGGCCGAGTTTTTTTGCGAGCATTTTGCCGAGGGTGGATTTCCCCGCTCCGCTTGGCCCGTCAATGGCGATTATCATGTCGTCAGGATATCGATCTCTTGATCTTGGTCGGTAGTTTATCAAAAACAAGTTGATATGACGTTTCGATCAGAGACTTGAGTTGATCGGGTGTCACTGCATCAAGGTTTTCAATTCGCACCCATTTGTAACGCCCAACGTAAGCGGCCGGATCAATGCCATCTCGCTCGATCAGCTCGGAAAACTTTTCGGGAGTGCATTTAAGCGACAAGCCGCTCTGCACAGAGTCCGCACCCGTCACGCAGAACATTTTCTCGCCTACGCAAAAACAGAGATCGGCTCCCCACTTGATATCCTCCGTGGCACCGGGAAATGCGAGACAGAATTTGCGCAGTTGTTCGATGTTCATCTTATTTCTTCCTTTGCGAACTTCGCGGTCTTTGCGTGAAATAAGAGTTTCACGCAAAGGACGCTAAGTTCGCAAAGGTTGATGCAACAACCTGGTTAGGGTGCTAACTGTTGTCGTAACGTCAGTGGTCTTTACATCGCAATGCGTCACCATTCGGATCTGCCTCTCCGAAATGTCGATCGCCAGAACCCCGGCTTCTTTCAATCGCAAGCAGATCTCACCCGCTGTTTTTCCCGTACCCGAAATGTCGAAGATGACGATGTTCGTTCGTATGTTCGACGCGTCGATCGAGATGCCGGAGATCTCCGCCAGGCCATTAGCAAGATTTCGAGCATTCTCGTGATCCTCGTACAATCGACTCGGACCATCTTCAAGTGCGATCAATCCGGCCGCCGCCAGAATTCCGATCTGCCGCATCCCACCGCCGAGACGCTTACGCCAAACGCGGGCTTCCTCGATAAAACTTCTCGATCCCAACAACATCGAGCCCACGGGTGCACCGAGTCCCTTCGACAGCGTGAACATTACCGAATCGCACTGACGCGTTAAGTCAGCGACTGGTGAATCGAGTGCGACGGATGCGTTAAATATCCGAGCCCCGTCCATGTGGACCGGTAATCCGAGTGCGTGGGCTTTTTCGCAGACATCTTCGCAATGCTCCGCGGTCATCACGCTGCCACCCGCAAAGTTGTGTGTGTTCTCAAGGCAGATCAATCCGGTCGTAGCAACGTAGTACGGCCGGTTGATGTGTAACGCCGGCTCGACCTCGGACCAAGTCAAATGACCTGAGCCATCCTCGCTTTTCACTGGACGGATAGTTACGCCCGAGATCAATGCCGCCGCACCGAGCTCGTAATTCAAGACGTGGCCGCGCTTTTCAATGATGATCTCGTGACCCGGCTGCGTGTGAAGCTTTACCGCGATCTCGTTTCCCATCGAACCGGTAGGCACAAACAAGGCAGCCTCTTTTTCAAAGATCTCGGCCGCACGATCCTGCAAACGGTTTACCGTCGGGTCCTCACCAAATACATCGTCACCGACCTCCGCCGCGGCCATCGCCGCACGCATCTTGTCAGAAGGTTTCGTAACCGTGTCACTGCGAAGATCGATCATTGTCAGTTGTCAGTTGTCAGTCGTCAGTTGTCAGTCGTCAGCCGTCAGTTATCAGTTATCAGTTATCAGTTATGAGTTATCAGTTATTCCGAAAGATCTGTCACACCGGCCCGAACGTCTATCGCATCTGCGCGATTGAAATAATAAAGCTCGCGGAGGCAAGGAGCGAGGCGATCGTGCGGATATGATTCCAGAACGTCCAGTTCACTAAATATTCAGACCACGTCCTCTGACCGTCGAGGCTCGTTGAGTCGGCAGCAGCGAGAGCATTGTTCATCGGGACGTTGAAGATCATCGTGACCGCAATGCTTCCGATCAAATAGAGCAGACCAACCGCGAGCAACAATGCCGAGCCCGTCTGCTGCCATCGTAGGATCGAGCTTATCGTCAGAACCAAGCACAGGACGCCGGTCGCGAGAAAGACGCCGAGGAACATTGGATTGATGATCACGAGATTGATCGACTGCACCAAAGACATGCCACCGGGAACGCGCTCGAGCGCCCGCATGATCGCGACGGAGAAAATGAAAAATACGCCGGCTATCAAACAGCTTCCTAGAGCCGCAACAATTGTCATTGCGAGGATTATTTTATCGACGGCTGAACTCTCTATAGTCTTGGATCCTCCACCGATGTGATCAGCTCGTCGAGAACTGTCTTTAGGGCTCCACTAACGCAATACTAGTTCCTGCTCGGGCCACCCCGCACGTTTGGCTCCCGCCTGATAAGCGCTTTCGAGAAACTGCAACACAGTGCCTCGCGGATCCGACGCTCCCCGAACACCGTTGTACATCAAAAGAGCCAGGTGAGCTCCATTTGATTCGCCCCATTTCGCTATTTCGGGCGTGAGCGGTTCGTCGGCCAGCCCCGCAGGTTCGGGTGCGGTGTATGAATAGAACGCCGGCGCGGGAACCGTCTTATCGTCGCCGAACCAGAACCCAAAACTGATCACCTCGTGAGAATACGCCTCGCGCTCAACCCTATTTGCACCGTCACGAACCGGTGCCGGCTTACCGGAAAATCGCGTCAGTGCGAGATCGAAGCTGTGCCAGAACATATGCACGGGCGTCGACTTTCCCACGAACCGGCCTCGAAATTCCTGCAGGATCTCATCGACCTGGACAAGGATCTGATGAAACCGTTCGACATAAATTTTGTCGTAAGACTTGTTCTCTGTGTCTTCGGGAAACGGTATCGTTGATGAAGCTTCGTATGGAATCGCTTTGATCTTTGGCTCGATGCCAAGCTTCGCCAGATTGGAGAAAAGACTCGCGTAAAAGTCCGCGACGGTAAGCCCGTCGAAGAGTGCAAAGTCTTCGATCGCTCCCCCGCTGGTATAGATCCTAAGCACATGTTCGCAAAAATCTAACTCGATCTCGAAATTCCCGCCGCTGTACGGAATTGTCCGCGTAGTTAATCCACGCGGGCTGACGTACAGCGGAACGTGCCACCAGTGATTAATTCGCGGATGCATTGCGAGGCGGATCTTGCCGACGATCTGGCAATACAGATGAAGCGTGTTTTTTGTCTGCCGCCATGCGTCCAGCGGCATTTCGGGTAAACTTTCGGACATAACTTATAGCAGGTCTGTGCGATCCCGGATCCCAGCAGGTAATTCTGTGGTCGCATATTTCGTGTTCCTTTTTCGTGTATTTCGTGTGATTCGTGGTTTCGATTTAAGAAAAAGATAACCACGAAACACACGAAACACACGAAAAAGAAAAGGCCGTCACCGTGCCGAATACGACACTTTGACTTCAACTCTCTCCCTACTGTAAATTTGCCCCATTCTAAAAACAAGGAGACGTGCATTATGTCTGATGGAGTGAAAACGATCCCGGATGGTTACGAGGGAGTAACCCCGTACTTGATATGCAAGAATGCCGAAGCGGCCATCGAGTTTTATAAGAAGGCGTTCGGAGCCGAAGAGCTGTTTCGGATCGGCGAGCCGGGAATGGTGGGGCATGCCGAGATGAAGATCAGCACCGCGATAATTATGCTGGCCGACGAGCATCCGGATATGGGTGTGACGAGCCCTGAATCCCTCGGCGGCTCACCCGTACATTTGATGATCTATGTTGAAGATGTCGACGCCTTCACTGACAAGGCGGTCGCGGAAGGCCTATCAGTGCTGCGTCCTGTTTCGGATCAGTTCTACGGCGACCGCACGGGCCAGTTCAAGGACCCGTTCGGACATGTATGGGCATTTGCGACGCACATCGAAGACGTCTCCCCCGAAGAGATGAACACGCGAGCTGCGGCGATGTACGGCGGATGATTTATGCTTGCGAAAGAAACGATCGACTTTTTGAAGAAGCTCGACAAGAACAATGATCGCGACTGGTTCATGGCGAACAAGCCTGCCTTTCAGAAAGCGAATGACAACGTCATCGCGGTTACCGGAGAGTTGATAGCCCGGATCTCGAAATTCGATCCGCACGTTTCCGGTCTCGATCCAAAATCCTGTGTCTTCCGGATCTACCGCGACGTTCGTTTTTCAAACGATAAAAGTCCGTACAAGACCAACCTCGGAGCGTTCATCGCACCCCGTGGTAAAAAGGCTATGCTGCCGGGATATTATTTTCATATCCAGCCGGCGATGTTCTTTTCGGCAGCCGGAAAACATATGCCTGATTCGGGCGAGCTTCTTAAGATCCGAAAAGCGATCGCGTCGAACAGGAAAGAGTTCGTGAAGATCGTCGAGGGCACGGCGTTCAAGAGCCGGTTCGGTGAACTCGACGGCGATCGTCTGAGTCGTCCACCGAAAGGTTTCGACGCTGGGCACCCAGCGATCGAATATCTAAAACTGAAATCATTTACGGTGACGCAGGAGTTTTCGGCGAAAGATGCGGTTGCGAAAGATTATCCGAAGATGCTCGCCGATAGTTTCAAGGCTGCCTACCCTCTTGTCACCTTTCTGAGAACGGCGTTGAGCTAGGGGCGTTCTTTCCTCTTTTTCCGGGCCCTTCGGTGTGGTCCGTGGTGTACGCGTGGATCAGACCAAGAAGCGACCACGGAATACACGGAACGCACGGAGCGGAAGGACACGAAAAGACCTACTAGCTTTCAATTTCCGTGATCTTCTCCACGCGCATTGCATGGCGACCGCCTTCGAAGTCGGCAGCGAACCATGCCTTGAGTACCTTTCCTGCTTCATCGTCGGACATAAAACGGGCGGGAAGCGCGAGGACGTTGGCATCGTTATGCTGGCGTGCGAGACGCGCGATATCCTCATTCCAGGCGACTGCGGCCCGGACACCTTTCACCTTATTTGCCGCGATGGCCATACCGGTCCCGGAACCGCAGACGAGCAAGCCTTGCTCAAACTCACCGTTTGAAACAGCGTCGGCGACCTTCCGAGCGTAATCGGGATAATCGACCGAATCACTTGAGTCAGTGCCCATGTCCTCGTACTCGACGCCCAGTTCGTCCAGTGTGCTCTTTATCTTTTCCTTCTCCTCGTACCCGGCGTGGTCGGCAGCAAGTGCAATTCTTCGGTTCATAGTCGATGTTTTCTTCTGAATAGATTCGAGATGATAGATATGAGATTCGAGATCTAAATCTGATATCTCTCATCTAGTATCTAGCATCTATTCGGAGCATACTGAAATCGCGGACAGCAAATTGGTTGTCCCAAGTGTCTAATGCAATTATAATCCTTGGGGTTCGCCTTCCGATGTTCTTTACCGGTCAAACATTTAAGCTCGTGATGCTGCTACTCGTTATGACGAGTTGGGCAGCCGCGCAAGATCTTCTGCCGGAACTGGTCAAGCGGATAAAACCATCGTCGGTCGCGATCGAGACTTTCGACGCGAAAGGTAACGCACTTTCGCGCGGCAGCGGATTCTTTATCGCTCCGGATCGGATAGTTACGAATCGTCACGTCATCGAAAAGTCGAGTCGTGTCGAGGTCCATCTGATGGACGGCAAAAAGTTTATTGTGAAAGGCGTACTGGCGATCGACGGCGAGGGCGATCTCGCATTGCTTCAGGTCGACGTACCAAAGGCTTTTGCGATCCCGCTTCCGATCGTGAGGACGGTTCCGCAGGAAGGGGAATCGATAGTCGTCGTCGGTAATCCGTTTGGATTGGAAGGCAGCGTCTCGAACGGCATCGTCTCGGCTGTGCGGGAAATATCGGGTTACGGCAAGATCATCCAGATCACGGCACCGATCTCGCCGGGATCTTCGGGTTCGCCCGTCGTAAATATGTACGGTCAGGTGATCGGCATCGCGACGCTTCAGGCGGCCGAAGGTCAGAGTTTGAATTTCGCGGTTCCATCGGAGCGGATCTTCCAGCTGAAGGTGAACGACCTTCAGACATTCTCGTCGCTGACCGCCGATACACAGAAGAATAAGCGTTCTTCGGCAGAGAGATTTTACTCGCAGGGTGTCGCCCAGCTTTCGCGTGACGATTACGGACGCGCACTGCAGTCCTTTGAGCGTGCGACCGAGCTTGATGCGAATTATGCCGAAGCCTGGTACCAGGCCGGGTTCTGCTATGGCGTTCTCGGCCGCCATTCTGAGGCGCTAAAAGCGTCGCGTCAGGCCATCCGCATCCGTCCCGAATGGGCCGAGGCACATATAAATATCGGGGCGTCGAGCTACGCGCTCGGCCAGTTCAAAGAAGCGGCGGATGCTTACCGGCAGGCACTTCGCATCGACGACACTCCGGACACGCAGTACTCGCTCGGACTCACCCTTTCCAAGCTTAATCGGATCGACGAAGAGGTCCTCGCGTATCGTCGTGCGATTACAATGAAGCCGGATCACGCGAATGCCCTCGAGCGTCTCGGAGCCGCGTACTTCAAACAGAAGCGCTGGACTGATTCGGCTACGACCTACGAGCAATTGAAGACCTACAAGCCAGATGCAAAAACTTACAACGCGCTCGGCGAGAGTTATCTCGAGCTAAACAAGCCCGACGACAGCCTGCAGGCTTTCAACAGCGCGCTAGGATACGATCCCGAATTCGATAAAGCGAGATACAACCTCGGCCGGACGTATTTGAAACTTGGCAATCCTGAAATGGCGCGGGTGCAGTACGAGATCCTGCGAAACGCCCGTTCGGATTGGGCCGATCGTCTTTATGTTTTGATCGATCCTTGAACGAACGCCCGCATCATTTCCGATTTATCAAACTCGCCACAAACCCAGCACCGAAACCAT
>JANPJL010000006.1:0-8186 GCA_031425495.1 Acidobacteriota bacterium | reverse complement strand
TATCGATTGTAAAGAGCCTCACTTTCGTCGGAGATCTCGACGTTGTCGACTGCTCCATCTGCATGTGAGCCCGACGCGAAAGCGACCAAGCCCATCGATTCATCGATGTCGACGAGAGGCATCCACATCGTGATCATCGCGTCAGTGTCGAGCGGCCAGTAATATTTGTCCTGATGCCAAGGTGTATGTCCGCCGCCCGGCTCCTTGAACAATGCCTGGTCGTGATAGAGCCGAACTTTCTCGACACCCAGCAGGTCTGCCGCGATCTGTGCGAATTTCTTATCGAAGACGAAACGTTTGACAATATCGTCCTTTTGCCAGAGGTTCGTAATCTGAAGAAACGCCTTGTCGTATGTGCTGCGCTCTTTCAACGGCCGTGTCTCGGTGAGTAGCCGCATGACTGCAGCCGTGATCGCGTGCCGTGATTCAGTTATTTCCTCCGCGGGCATGACCTGCCTTATCAGAACATGGCCATTGGTCCGAAGCTCGGCAGAAAGGGATTTGACGAGCGATCGTTCTATTTCCGCCATCCGCCTATTCCATCCCCGCCTCGGCGATCCAGTAACCCGGATAATCCGAAACGAGCCCATCCGCATTAACTTTTAACTTGCGGACAAACTCTCCGTTTCGGCTTTCGTACTTGATTGTATTGTCGTCCAGACGTGTGTAGGTTTGATCGAGCCGTTCCAGTTCAAAGGAGGGAAAACGAAGCCAGGCTGCCGTTACGCTTTTCGATTCACCGTCTTTTAGGCTGAGCCGACGGAGCGGCAGAAGATTTGTTATCGGGCTGAAGTTGAGGTCTATATCGACACATCCTTCGACGGCTTCAACTTCCGTCTCATTCAGTAGCCAGATCCCCTCGTCCTGGACGACTATTTCCTGCTCGACCGCCTGATCACCAACCCATCCATCGATCGACGCAAATTTCGTTCGCCATTCAGTATCGCACTCGATGAGATATTCAAGGCGGCACGGGCTGCCCTCGTAAAGAAAGATCGCGGCACCGTCGAGATACCATCCGTCGTCGTCACTGTAGATCCGGGCGGCCTCGTGACCTGCGGCATCGATCCGACGCCAGAGAATTGATTGGTCTTCCATCGATAGCTATGTCAGCGATCCCGTCGTTTTCTTCGGCGTCAGGCTCTCAGCCGATAATCTTAAATGATGATTTAACGTTCACGGGTTCGTAACTAACTTATGACTGATGGGGGCTCCATCACCACCCCGCATCGCTTACACGTTCGCAGGTCCTCTGACCCGTAGAATTTCTCGAACACACCCTGGAATTGCGTCGTGATATCGGTCAACTGAAAATATTCTTCATAGAGTTTCGCGTTACAAGCTTCGCAAAACCAGAGAAGGCCGTCGAGCTCGTCATCGCGGCGCTTTCGCTCAATAACCAGACCAATCGTGTTCGCACCCCTGATCGGATTGTGAGCGACCCGCGGCGGTAGTAGAAACATCTCGCCTTCGCGGATCGGAATTTCGACGGCCTTGCCGTCCTCCTGGATCTGAACTTTGATGTCGCCCTCAAGCTGGTAGAAAAGTTCCTCGCCTTCGTCCCAGTGATAGTCTTTCCGCGAGTTTGGCCCGCCGACGACCATAACGATGAAATCATCATCGTTATAGACACACTGGTTTCCGACGGGCGGCCGCAGCAGATGCCGGTGCTCGTCGATCCATCTCTTAAAGTTGAACGGACGCCTGATCATCGAACCGTGTCTATTAGTTTGCCGATGTGCTGAAACAATACTGGCGGAACTGCGGAAACTCTTTCGTTAAGGAGTTCAAGGTCGTCGCGACAGTGTTGCAGCCGATGGCTTGATCGCCGAGATCGTCGGCTTTCTTGAACTGGGACTGTTTGTTAGAAACCTTAGAGCCCCAATCCCACGCGTAGCCAAAGATGACGTTCTTGTCGTCTAACTTGAAGTGGGCGCTTTTTAGGTTGATGAGATGAGTGCCGTCATAACCGAGCCACGATCCAACCTGCTTCTCATGCTGCCCACGCATGCTCATCATCGGACTGTCCTTCATTTCCTTCCATCGAAACGGCGCGACCGTACCGCCTGGATAGAATCCAGTTACGGCGTTCATGACGAGGTTATGATCGAACTTTCCAGACGGATTCGCGACGAAGAAATAAAGCACGGTGTCCTTGTACTGAAACTTGAAAAGGCTGGTCGTGGGATCAACGTTCGGCAGCTTTTCGAAATCTTCCGGACAAGTGAATTTGATACTCCCGACTTCGCAAGCGGCCTGTTTCGGTTGGGCGTATGCAGGAACGCTCGCGAGTACCACCAGCACAAAGTACACCGCCACTACCGACAAAATATTTGGTTTCATCAATGTCTCCAGTTTTGTTTCCCTATAAATCTACAATCTTTTGCACCGTACGCCAATTTCGAGCCGTGACTGGCACCTTCAACTTCTTTTCGATGAAGCCTTTCCCTAGCACACTGTCCGCGACCCCGACCTTTAGCAACGCGAAGATCTCACGTCCGCGGATAGCGAACTGTTCCGTGACGGTATTCTTTTCCAGCAGCTGTTTTTGTTTGTCCTCAGGCATCTCACCCTTCATAAAGAGCACGTGCATCTCCTTATGAGTTTCGAACTTGCCATTGAATGGATTGTTCTCGAGTACGTTTTCGATTGCTGACCGATCTCGGACCATTACTTGTATTTGCAAACCAAAATCCTTTTCGATCGCTTTCTCGATCTTCGAGACAAGCTTATCCTCGGCGGTCTCGTTCGCGTCGAAAGCGAGATTGCCGCTGTTTATGTACGAGACGACGTTCCTGAAACCGAGAGCTTCGAATCCCGCCTTTAGCTCGGTCATCTTGATCATGGTCTTACCGCCGACATTGATGCCGCGGAGGAGGGCTATGTAACGCATGGTCTTGAGGTAGGACGGACTGTTAGTCCGTCCCCGGTAAATCTACGGTGCGAGCCTTTCGAAAGAACGGACTAACAGTCCGTTCTACGATTGCTGCATGTCGAGGACAAATCGGTATCGTACGTCCGATCTGACCGTGCGGTCGTAGGCTTCTTCTATCCGATCCGGGGAAATGACCTCGACGTCTGCGACTATGTTGTTCTCGGCGCAAAAATCCAGCATCTCCTGGGTCTCGGGGATTCCACCGATCAGCGACCCGACGATGGCCTTGTTCCCGCCAATGAGCGAGAAGGCGTTGAGCGGTGTCGGCTCGGTCGGGACGCCGACGACGATCATCACGCCGTCCAATCCGAGCAGAGCGAGATACGCATTGTAATCGTGATTGGCCGAGATCGTATCGAGTATCAGATCAAAGCTGCCTGCAGCCGCCTTCGTCGCCTCGGCGTCTTTTGTGTTGAGAAAATTGTGGGCACCAAGCTTCCGGGCGTCAGCTTCCTTCGAAGGCGATGTGCTGAGCACCGTGACTTCGGCTCCCATCGCTACCGCGATCTTAACGCCCATGTGCCCGAGCCCGCCCAGGCCCGCAACTGCAACCCTCTTTCCGGGGCCGGCTCCCCACCGTTTGAGTGGGGAATACGTCGTTATTCCCGCGCAGAGAAGCGGGGCGACACCGGAAACGTCGCCGGTCGCGTTGACCTTTAACCCGTACGCTTCGTCGATCACGTAACGATTTGAATAACCTCCGTAGGTCGGCGTCGTGCGGTCCATCTCGGTGCTGTTGTAGGTTTGGGCCGATCCCTTCACGCAATACTGCTCTATCCCGCTCGTGCATGGAGCACACTCGCCGCACGAGTCGACGAAGCATCCTATGCCGGCAATGTCGCCGATCGCGAACTTCGTCACGTCGCTCCCTATTTCAGATACGCGGCCGACGATCTCGTGGCCTGGCACCATCGGGAAGATCGACGGCACCATCGGCTCCCACTCGGCCTTCGCCTGGTGAATATCCGAATGGCAAATACCGCAATATTGGATATCGATAAGCACGTCCCTCGGGCCGACCTCGCGGCGTGTGAACTCAAATGGCTCGAACTTCGCCTCAGGACCAGGTGTCGCGTAACCACGCGCTGCTATTGCTTTTGTTCCGGCTGCTTGCATTATTGTCTCCTTATTTCTTTTCAATTACCCAAACATCATTGCTGTAAATAAATTTGATCAGTGACCAGGTATTTTCCACCGGGATATAAATCTTTCCGTTTCATATATCAATCGATCGTTGCTACCACCTTAAGTTCGATCGCGATCGGTGTGGGCAACGCATTCACCTCCACCGTCGTCCGGCACGGACGATTATCGGCAAAATGCTCGGCGTACAGTCGATTGTAAGTGGCGAAGTCGTCTTTCATGTTAGTCAGGTACACGGTCACATCGACTATGTTCTGCCACGCCGAACCAGCGTCTTCCAGAATGTACCGAACGTTTCTGAATACCGATTTGCACTGCGCTTCGATGTCGTAGCTCAGGATATGTCCGTTGTCGTCCAATTCGACACCGGGTATCGTCCTTGTTCCTCGTTCACGAGGTCCAACACCCGATAAAAACAGAAGATCGCCTACCCGTCGCGCATGTGGGTACAGGCCAACTGGCTCCGGAGCTCGGCTTGAATCGAATTCGTCGGACATAAAATTTATGAAACGGGTTCTGCTTTATTATCGAATACAATGATTGGAAAGGGAATTGGGGAGTTATGAGAAATATTTTCGCTCGGTTGTCATTCACTTTGATCGTTTCGGCCGTCCTGGCGTCGACCACTTTTGCTGCCGAACAGAAGGCCGTTTTTGCGGGCGGGTGTTTTTGGGGTGTCGAAGCCGTGTTCGAGCATGTGAAGGGTGTGATCGCTGTGCGGTCGGGCTATACCGGCGGTACGAAGGCAACCGCGAACTACCGGGACGTCAGCAATGGCGAAACGAAACACGCCGAAGTAGTCGAGATCCGTTTCGATCCGGCAAAAATTACCTACGAACAACTTCTATACGTTTTCTTCGCGGTAGCTCACGATCCCACGGAATTGAATCGACAGGGTCCCGATGTCGGGCCGCAATACCGGTCAGCTATCTTTTATTCTGACGAAAAACAAAAGACGGCCGTCAAATTGTTTATGAAGGCTCTCGAAACTTCAAAGGCTTTTCCAAAGCCGGTCGTGACGGAGTTAGGACAGCTCGTCGAATTTTTTGAAGCGGAAGACTACCACCAGGACTATCTGGTGAAAAATCCCAGGGACCCGTACATCGTCGCTCACGACCTTCCAAAGCTCGCCGCGCTCAAAGACAAATTTCCGGAGCTATATCGATAGCACGGACCAACACTACTTCGCGGTGCCGCCCTTCTCTGCCCAGACCTGCACCAGATTTACGAGGGTCTCGGTCGATTTTTCAAGACCTTTCCGCGAATTGAATTCCAGCTTACCGTGGAAATTATGTCCGCCCGTGAACAAGTTTGGTGTCGGCAGTCCGAGCGCGGTAAGACGTGACCCGTCCGTTCCGCCACGAATCGGGCGAAGCGACGCGATTACGCCCGCACGCTTTGCCGCCTCGATCGCATAGTCGGTCAGTTGCGGATAATCTTTTAGCACCTCTTTCATGTTCAAATAGCCTAGTTCGCTTTTGTAATCGATCTTGACGTTCGGATACTTCTTTTGTGTCTCGCCGATCACCTTCTTGACCGCCTCTTCTTGTGCGGCAAGACCGTTGATATCGAAATTACGAAGCAGGATCTTGATCGTCGAAGTTTCTTCCGACATCGTCGTAGAGTACGGGTGTATAAACCCTTCCCGACCCGCCGTCGTTTCAGGGCGGTTTGGAATCATCTCCGGAAACCGCGAAAGAAAATCACCGGCTGCGTATGACGAGTTGATCATGATCCCCTTAGCAGTTCCCGGGTGCGTCGACTTACCGCCGAACGTTACGGTCGCAGTTCTAGCGGACCAGGTTTCGTTCGAAATATCGCCGAGCTGTTCGCCATCAACGGTGTACGCGAACTTAGCGCCCCAGCCTTTTATATCAAACTTATCCATCGGTCCGCCGACCTCTTCGTCGGGCGTGAAGGCAATCGCGATATTGCCATGCTTGATGGTCGGATTGAGTTTCAAAATGTCGATCATCGTCATCAACTCGGCGATACCCGATTTGTCGTCGGACCCGAGAAGCGTGGTTCCGTCGGCAGTTATGATGTCGTCACCGATCAGGTTCTTTAGATCAGGATTTTGCGCGACGGTGATGATCTGCGTCTTATCATTTGGAAGTACGATGTCGCCGCCTTGATAATTTTTGTGAATGATCGCGTTGACGTTCGCTCCTGCTACGGCCGGTGAGGTATCCATGTGGGCGATGAAACCGATCGTTGGTACTTTGGAATTGTCAGGCAGGTTCCCGGGCACCATTCCATAGACGATACCTTCCTCACTGATTTTCACATTCTGCACCCCGAGCGCTTTTAGTTCCGTCTCGAGCAGACGAGCAAGCACCAGTTGTTTCTCAGTGCTCGGAAATTTGCCCGCATCCTCGGCCGACTGCGTATCGATCTTTACGTAACGCAGAAACCGGTCCATTGCGGACTCGGTCGGTGGTTTGGTCTGGGCGAAGCAGAAGGAGACGGAAAGTAATAACAGTAGAGGTGCGCAGAATGATCTCATTGATAATCAGCTCCGATTAAGTTTTTGCTACAAGCCGCGTGACGGTCAAACCGGGTGTCGCGGCGTCTTTTGGATGATTAGATTGTATCTCAGTTTGGCTGGCTTTTTGCCATGTTGCTCTCGTTTCGGCTGTCGGGTTTGTTTTGGATCCCACGTGCTGTCGGGATCTTGGTAAGCTCAAAAAATTCGTAATCGTTCAGAGGAATTCACCTCGATTAAAGATTGACGGTAGGTATCTCAATTACAATTTGGTTTCGGGGTCGTCGCCGAAGGCGACCAAGATTAAAGCCTAGGGTGAGCCGAAGGCGGAACCCTAGGTCATCGGCCACAAAGAACTGTCGCTGTAAGCGACCCACCTTCCCATGCCACAGTCATTGGTAAAGATACTCGTACATATTGTGTTCTCTACTAAACATCGGGCGGATCTCATTTTACCTGAAGCTGAGGACGCTCTCTATCGGTACATCAGTGGGATCGTTTTAGGAAACAAGGCAAGGCTAATTATCGCGAACGGTACCTGGAATCATTCTCATTTTCTCGTGTCGCTAGGAAAGAACGCCGTCTCGGATCTGATCGGCGATATGAAACGCGACTCATCACTTTGGGCGAAGAAGAATGGCATTCCCAACCTTTATTGGCAGAACGGATATGGGGCTTTTTCAATAGGGCAATCACAGGTCCCGGCAGTGACCAAGTACATCGCGAATCAGAAGACACACCATGCAGGGTTGAGTTATGAAGATGAGTTTCGAGACCTGTGTAGGAAATATGACGTGACATTCGACGAGCGATATTGTTGGGACTAGTAATGCGTCCCTTTCAGGGACATTTGTTCTGCTAACGCTACCTAGGGTTCCGCCTTCGGCTCCACCCTATAGGCTTTAATGTTCGTCGCCTTCGGCGACACCAGCAATGATCATCGCCGTTGGCGGCACGAGCAATCCTGACTATACCTTCACACAAACATTCTTCTCTTCCATAAAAAACTTCAATGCTTCGAATCCGCCTTCGCGGCCCATGCCGGAATCTTTTACGCCGCCGAAGGGTGTTCGCAGGTCGCGTAACAGCCAGCAGTTGATCCACACGATGCCTGATTCCAAATGTGACGCTACTCTATGAGCCCGCGACAGATTCTCCGTCCAAACGGTCGCCGACAGCCCATATCGAACGCTATTGGCATTTCCCAACACCTCCTCTTCGGTATCGAACGGCATTATTGTGACAACCGGGCCGAAGATCTCTTCCTGGTTTGTTCGGCAATCGTGCGAAAGGCCTTCGATGATCGTCGGCTCGATGAACCATCCGTTCGCACAGCGACCGTCGAGCAAAGCCTGCTTTCCGCCTGCGAGGATCTGCCCGCCTTCCTGCCGGGCGAGCACGATATAAGACATGATCTTCTCGAAATGCTGCTCGGACACGATCGCCCCGACATCGGTCGAAGCGTCACGCGGATCACCCAGCTTCAACGCAGAAACTCGTTCGACAAAATCTTTCTTGAACCGCTCATACAACGGTCGCTCGACGAATATCCGTGATCCGCACAAACATATCTCGCCCTGATTCGAAAACGACGACCGCACCGTCGTCGCGAGCATCTCCTCG
>JANPJL010000005.1:0-3076 GCA_031425495.1 Acidobacteriota bacterium | reverse complement strand
CCACCCCCCCCCCCCCCTACCTGGCCGGGTTGGGCTTTCCTCCGCTTGCCTATTTTCGTGGGGCCTATTAACGGGGTTCTTGTTTTTCCGTAGACGCATTCATACCCCCACTCTGAACCACGACAGCACCCAGGATCCGCTCGACCTCGGGTCTGATCTCGGCGTACAAAGCTGACGCCTCCAGCTCGGGAGTCGATTCGAATTTGAGTAGTTCGGGAAAATGTTTTGCGAGGTCGTGATCCAAAACACTCGGATCACTACCGGAATCGGACGAGATCATAAGGAGCTAGGATAGCGAATAGATGATTGAGTGCAAGCCGACCACGCTAAGGAGAGCTAACGAGCGGAACCAGCTCCGTTAGGAGCGAAATGTTTGTAGCACGCCCACCCCGACAATCAAAGCTCCGTAGGAGCGACATTGTAGTGCCGCTCCTACAGAGCTCAATTCTCGTGAGGATCGCAGGACTACAAACATTTCGCTCCTAGCGGAGCGTCAATCATCATAGCGTTCTTTAGCAGGAGCGACCGCAAGAAAATCAATCGTGATCCGCTCGCTATATACGCGTAGCAATTCATCGACGCGCTTCTGCTTTGGCGAATGGAATATCAAACCGACGTGCTTCGGCTTGCTGACGTGGTAGACGATCTCGGCGTCGTCGTAGCCCGCAGTGTCAGGTTTGTCCTGGTTTGCAAGTGCGAGGGCGACGCCGGCGAACTCTTTTCTAAGCTTCGGAAGTTTGTAAGGATTTTCTTTCGTCGCCGTCTCGAGCTTTGCCCATTCGCGCCACAGATTGAAATTGCAGGCATGTTCGAGAACGTTGGCGATATACGCTCCGCCGACCCGACACGCGACTTCGAGCAGATAGAATCTGCCATCCTCGCTGCTTTCGAGAAACTCGGCGTGCGAGACGCCGCGCTCGTAGTTGAACGCGGTGAGCAACTGTTGATTAAGCTTTTCCAACTGTCTCCGCTCTTTCGACCGGTACGAGACGATCGACGTCGTAAAGACGCCGCCGTAGTGCGTCACGCTAAACGGCGGCGTTCCGTATTTACTGACTCCCGCGGCGAGGACCTTTCTTTTGTCGACTATCGAATCGACGTGATAGACATTACCGGCGATGAACTTTTCAAGGACGAACTGCGATGGATGATCGCGCCAGTTGTTGCGCTTATCGAGGTCGTTGATAACCTCCCACACCTGCTCTTTCGTCTCGCACTTTCGTATGCCGAAGGCGGAGACTTCGAAACGCGGTTTTACGATCCACGGAGCCGGCACGCGTTCGAGAAAATCCTCGATCTCCGGCTGATTAAAAACGCCGGTGAATTCAGGGCAAGCGATACCCGCTTCGCATGCGATGATGCGCATCGAGAGCTTGTCGCGAAAACGAAGCGCGTGCGAGCTAGTCATTCCGCCGAGCTGCAGATGTTCGCGGATCCGGGCGGCGGTAGTCACATCAAACTCGTCCAAGCCGACAACGCGATCGATCTTCCTGACTCCGGCCACGTTCGTGACAGCACGCATATACTCAGCGGGAGACGCGTTATCTTCGACGGTCTTCACATCGTTCAACGCCGTCCATGCCCACGGTTCGTCTAGCAGCTTCTTACGCGTCACGAGCGTGACGTGCCAGCCCGCGCTCTGACACTCTTCGAGGAACTCATTCCCCTTTTGCTCACTCGCGATGCAGACAATGTGCTTTTTCATATGGAACGCCAGCATCTTGCCGGCACGTTAGTTCATATGGAACGCCGGCATCCTGCCGGCACGTCGGCGGAGCCGGCAGGATGCCGGCGTTCCACTAACTACCTCAGATATTTATCGATGCTCCAGTCACCCGCGCCTTTTAGCAAAAACGCGATAGCGATAAAGAAATAGAGAAACGCCAACTCCTGCTTCTGAAACGGATCTGCGTAATGCACTCCGAGAAGAGCGACCAGCATCGTAAACGCGATGAAAAAGCTCGACAGGCGTGTCAGTAGCCCGAGTGCGAGAAACGCACCGCCAACGAATTCGGAAAGTCCGGCCGCCCACGCGAACAGCTCCGGTGCCGGAAACCCAAGCCCGGCGGCTCCCTTGATGAGCCCTTCGGACGGAGGCACTTTACTGCTCCCGTGAGCCAGCATCAACGCGACGCCGGTGAAAATTCGAAGCAGCGTCAACCCTGCGTTGGCCGCAAACGAAAGCCCCGACTCTCCTCCAAAGAGTATCTTTTTCAGCATCACCCTTTCTCCAGTAACCGTTTTATTTTGTAGTAAAAGAATGGCACAATTCAAATTCAAAGACAAAGCACTCGGCTCTCATCGATCGGTGCAAAGCGGGCTTAAAAATGGGCGAAATCGACATAGCAAATCTGGTCAGTCACCTTGTGATCTACATGGTAGTTCTGCTGCTGGCTATCTCCGCTCACGAGGCCGGGCACGCGTGGATGTCCTACAAGTTTGGCGACGACACGGCGTATATGCTGGGCCGGGTAACGCTAAATCCCATCGCGCATACTGACCCGATCGGTACGCTTCTGATCCCGATCATAAGTTTCGTAGTGACTTTCACGACGGGAGCCAGAGTTCCGCTTATCGGCTGGGGAATTCCGACACCGGTGAACCCGCGTAAATGGGATCGCTATAAGCTCGCGAATGTCATGGTCTCGATCGCAGGCATCGGTGCAAACTTGATCATCATGATCGTCGGGTTCGTAATATTTAAGACCCTTCTGGAAACTCATGTCATAACGGCGGAAAACGCCGGTACCGGTATGGTTAAAGTCCTGGTGCTCTTCCTACAAAATCTGATCTTTCTGAACCTATCGCTGGCGGTTTTTAATTTGCTCCCCTTTCCGCCGCTCGATGGCAGCAAAGTACTCGCGACGTTCTTGCCAGCCAGTTTTGAACCGGTGCTCAACGTCCTCGAAACCTACGGATTCTTGATATTGCTTGCGTTGGTCTATATGGGCGTAATAGGAATTATCATCTATCCGTTCTACATTCTCGTCGACTATCTTCTCTACACTCGCTGGTTCTAGCCCATGAAAAAACGCATCTTCAGCGGCGCTCAGCCGACCGGCGAGCTTCACATCGG
>JANPJL010000004.1:0-16067 GCA_031425495.1 Acidobacteriota bacterium | reverse complement strand
GACTAAGACCGAACAAGAGGAACAAGAGAAGATCGAAGAACGAGGTCTTTCTCTTTCATCTTATTCAGTCTTGTTCCTCTTATTCCGTGGTCTTCAGTAAAGCTTAACCACGGAACAAGAGGAATAAGACGGAACAAGAGGAACAAGAGGAATAGTCGGAAATAGATTCCTTTTTAAACAGAAACCAACTATTATTTCGAGACGGATGCGGCCAACGCATCCGTCTTTCTGTCCACACTCCGCCAAATAATGATCAATCTGATTGCTGTTTCACTTGAGAGTCTTACTGGTTTACCCGAAATCATCGCGTATATTTTCGTGTTTGTGCTGGGTGCGGTCGTCGGCAGTTTCCTTAACGTCGTCATTCATCGCGTACCTAACGAACAGTCGATCGTGTTTCCGAACTCGGCGTGTCCGAGTTGCGGGAAATCGATCAACTTCTACGACAATATCCCGATTATAAGCTGGCTCATTCTCCGCGGAAAATGCCGATCGTGCGGGCAACCGATAGCTGCGAGATACCCGGCGGTCGAGTTGCTGACTGCGGTCATTTTCGTTCTCATCTACTGGCACACCGGTCTCACGCCGATGCTACCGGTCTACCTCGCATTCGTCGCGGCGATGGTCGCGCTGATCTTTATCGACGCCGAGCACATGATCCTGCCGAACGTGATCACATATCCGCTGCTGATCGCCGCACTCGCCGTCCGCCTGATCTTTCCGCTTGTCTTTGCCGAGAACTATTTCAGCGACACAACTTTCTTTCCCGCGACTCTTCTTGCCGGACAGCCTGCATGGCTCGTCTCTTTGGTTGGTGCGATCGTTGGAGCGTTGGTCGGCGGCGGATCATTATGGCTCGTCGGCGCAGTATGGAAGCTGCTCCGGGGTGTCGACGCGATGGGTCTTGGGGATGTAAAGATGATGTTCGGCGTCGGCGCTCTTCTCGGTTGGCGGCTCGCGTTTCTGGCGATCTTCCTGGGCGCGTTCTCCGGTGCATTCATCGGACTATTCCTGATCTCACGGCAAAAAGAAAAGGATCTGCAGACGCAGATCCCGTTCGGTATATTTCTCGGGATGGGCTCGATACTCGCGCTTCTTTTTGGCGAGGAACTGATCGGATGGTATTTGCGGATGTTCGACCGCTGACCCGCTAACGGGTGTTAGCCGTTTTCTCCAGACAGGCCGTCGAGCAATAGAAAGTTCCACCGCGCAAACTGATCGCCCCGTTCTCGGGCACCCACTTACCGCATTTCGCACAATTTACCAAAGCTCCGGCTGGAATAGATTCATCCCGTTTAGCGGTTTCGCTTCCCTGCTTCACCTGATTCCGAACGGACTTCAGCGTGCGCCAAATATGTAGCACGCCTGCGATCTGCTTTCGATACCGCACCGCAGTTAGCGCCAGGATGACCGCAAAGACGATCAATATAAAAATAGCTTCTTTCATCCGGGTGGCTGCTGATCGCTCAGCATTGCTGTCAGTTCCTGTAGGGCCTTATTCTGCGGATTTACCGCCCTAAGCTGTTCCAGATATTTTGACGCTTCAGCGTAATTACTCTGCTTCGCCATTGCCTGGATCATGAACTGGAGAGTTTTCTCGTGCTTCGGGTCTTTATCAAGCGAGCGCCGAAATTCCGTGATCGAACGGGCGTAGTCCGGCGGGGTCTCGAGAAAATATGTGAGGCCTACATCGGTCCTTACATTTACGTCGTCGGCTTTAACGGCTAGGGCCTTCGAATAAAACTCTCGCGACTTTGCCAACGCGTTATTGTCTTTCGAGAAATATCCGATATCGAAATGTGCGTTACCGAGCGTGAGCATCACGTCATAATCGTCAGGCTCAAGATCGAATGCCCGCGTCAGTATGCGAACCGATTGTTGAAGAAGCGCGACGTCCTGCTTCATTGCCGCGTACCGGTAGATCGCCACACCCACGTTTCGTTGAATGGTAAGGTCGGACACGTTCTGGTCGGCCTTTGCGATAGTAGCGTTGATCTCGCTATCGTTTAAGCTGGAGCCTTCGGAGCCGTTCTGAGCCTTAAGGCGTTCGTTCTCACTGCGAAGGGTTGAAAGTTCGCCTCGATTGAGTGTGTTCGCGAGAAGAAAGCCCCCGACCACACCGACCAGCGCCGACACAATCCCGATCAATAAGGCGTTACGATTCATCGAAGTGAATCTTAACAAAACAAGGTAGCAACGGAAAAAGCGTCGACCGTGGTTACACGATCGACGCCTTTCGCAAAAACTGCCAGCAACTCTATTTCTTGCTATCACCAGGCGGAATATACGGAAGATCTTCCGCTCGTCGTCTGGTTGGTGGATCAGTTGCCCGTCGTCTCGGGATGGTGCTCCCAGTGTTTCGTCGGTCAACGCTCCCAGCCGGCAACCCCTGTCCGTGAACGGCCTCGACGAGGATCCGCGTTATCTCCTGAGACAAAGTTCGATGCTCAGCAGCGGCGCGACGACGGAGCGATTCCTTAAGTTCGTTCGGAACGTACGCTCCGATAAACACACCTTTGCGGTTCGCCATACTTGGGATTCTCCTTTTCCAGAGTTATTTGGGTTGAATGCCTTTTGCAATGGAGCAGCCGTGTAAGCCGAGTTCTGTTGCCGGCCGAAGCCGGCGGCAATCATTCATCTAGGCCGTTCGTTACCGAGCGGCTCAAGCGACCTACCCGGAAACGCCGTCAGTTTGCACTGACAAGGAGCGAGCAGCTCAAAAGACGTTTCCCTATTTGGTCTTGCACCACGAGGAGTTTACCTGGCCGCGCCTGTTACCAAACGCGCCGGTGAGCTCTTACCTCACCGTTTCACCCATCACCTGTTAGATCTCAAATTTGAAATTTGAGATTGAACCGGCTGGTCTTTCTCTGTTGCACTTGTCGTCACCCGTTTTCACGGGCGCCCGGACGTTATCCGGCTCGTTGCTTTATGGTGTTCGGACTTTCCTCTTCCCTTTCGAGAAGCGACTGCCCGGCCTGCTCCATTGTGAGGCTGGGCCAGTATAGCAAAAAATGTTGAACGTATGAAGTCGGTGTAACGCCCATCGGTCAGATACGGGAACGTTTTCCGCTTTCGGGCAGGATCACGTGCGACCATTTCTCAGCAATATGCCGTTCGAGAACTGCTTCGATCTCGTTTGCGGAACGACACTTTCCAGTCTCGCGGGCTAGTTCCGCGGCCTCGGCATAGGCCAGACCCGAGATCACTTTTCTGACTCGCAGCAGCGAATTCACATTCATGCTAAGCTCGGTGGCCCCTAGTCCAACGAGGAGAGGGATATAAAATGGCGAACCGGCCATCTCTCCGCAAACGGTCAACGGTTTACCTGCTCGCGTCGCTGCAGCGGTGACGGTTGCTATCGCACGAAGCACGGCGGGGTGCAGGCTTCGAAACCATCCGGCGACCGATTCGTTGTCTCGGTCAGCGGCGAGAATATATTGGACAAGGTCGTTCGTACCAAGACAGACAAGGTCAGACTCATTGAGTATCTCGTCGATCAGAAAGACGGCGGATGGCACCTCGATCATGGCCCCGATGCGTGGGGATCCGAAGGCAATATTTTTCGAGCCGAGTGAGTCCGCTTCCTGACTTAGCAATGACCGGACTTCGACGATCTCATCGACGCCCGACACCATTGGGATGATGATGTCGATCTGCGTGCCGTGCGATGCCCGAAGCAGCGCTCGAAGCTGTGTCCGGAGCTGTCGATCGTTTGCGAGCCCGAGTCTTATCGCACGCAGGCCGAGGGCCGGGTTCTTCTCGCGTCCGTGAGTTTGCCCGAAAACTTGCTCCGGGCCGATATCGAATGTTCGGATCTTAACGCCGTCAGCACCCGCGAACTCCGCGATCTCCCGATATGCTTCGTACTGCTGGTTCTCCGTCGGATAGCCGTTGAAACGATTGAATAGAAACTCCGACCGGTAAAGACCGATCCCTCGCGCCCCGATGCGTTTTGCGTTTTTGTAGATCTCCGGGAGATCAACATTAACGCGAAGGATGATCTCGCGCCCGTCGAGGGTCTCTGCCTTTGCGTGGGTTAGCGCTACATCGTTGTAATTGAGCTGCTGAAAATCTGCGGCTGGGAGACGATATTGTTCGAGTGTCGCCTCGGTCGGATTGAGAATGACGCGGCCGTTGTAACCGTCGACGATCGCTGCGTCACCGGTGTCGACGCGACGTAGAATCTTACGAATGCCCGTTACAGCAGGCACATTGAGTTCTCGGGCAAGGATGAATGTATGGGATGTCCAACCTCCGTGTTCCGTGATCACCGCTGTCGGGTTACTTCCGCGCTGTTCGGCCAGCGTCGAGGGCAATAACTCGGTCGCCACGATGATGGAATCCTTTGCGAGCGGGGCACTTCTCTCGCCGCCGGCGAGGGAATTGAGTATTCGCTCGGCGACGTCTTCGATGTCGATGTAACGTTCGCGAAGGTGTTCGTCGGTGATGGCTTTATATCTGGATATGTACCCGTCGGTGATCACCTTAACAGCCCACTCTGCGTTTACTTTCTCCTCAACTATCACGGCTTCGACCTTGGCACGCAATGACGAGTCCTCGATCATTGAACGCTGTGCATCGAAGATCTCGGGTACGGATGAGACACCGGTAGGGACTTCGGTTCGGAGCCGCGTGAGCTGCCGTCTTGCAAGTCGGAACGCAGCACGAGTCCGCCGCACTTCGCGTTCGACGGCGGCGTCCTCGATATCTACACGGTAAAACTGACGCGTGCTTCCGTGGAGGCAGACTACATGCCCGATCGCGACGCCGCGCGACATCGCACGGGCATTCAGGCGGATCTCTCCGCCGTCGCGGCGCGCGTCTCGTGGGATTTTCGAATCGAGCACGTCCATTTGAGTTTCGAGTGAAGAGAGTTTCCGGGGATCTAGTTTCCCATGCTGAATCCTCCGCCGCTGCTTTGCGATGGGAAGAAAGGTCGAAGCAGACCGGCGAAAGCTGCAAGGTTGCGAGTTTGAATAAGGAGCTCGCCGGGGCCTGTAAACTCGGCGACCATTCCTTCGCCACTCAGGAAGCTGCGAAAGAATCCGCTCGCAGCCTTGCGTAGGCTGTATTGCATGTGACCTTCCCACGCGACAAGATGACCGGTGTCGACAACATACTGTTCGCCGGCCCTGAGCGTTTTCCGGTGAATCGATCCGAACGACGACACCAAAAGCAGACCTGTTCCGCTGACTTGCAAGACGAAGAGCCCCTCCCCGCCAAAGAATGATTTTGCACCGCCGAATTTTGTATCGACGACGAGTGACAGATCGCCCGCGAGATAAGAGCTCGACTGGACCATGAAGGTTTGCCCCTGCATCTCGATGCCTGCGACATCGCCTGGAGCACCGGGTGCAAAAGTGACTTCGCCTGGACCGCCCTTGGCGGTGAAAGTCGAGACAAAAGCCGACTCGCCGCCGACCGCGCGTTTTAATGCGCCGAAGACACCGCCTTTCATTTCGGAGTGCAGGTCGACATTCGCCGACATCGAGACCATGGCTCCGGCTTCGGCGTGGATCGCTTGCTCGGGCTGAAGTTTTACAACTGCCAGCGCGAATGCTCCCTGATGCTCGATCTCCCACGTATACCCGCGTCCATGGCCGCGACCGTCGGCGTCGAAATGGAAAGCGCCGCCGGGAGCTTGAGGTTGCGCGGGCCGTGGGGGCGGTGCTGCTTGTTGAGGATTAGGCTGAGCAGGTGGTGCCTGCATCGATGTCTGGGTCGTACCGCACGCTCCGCAAAACTTTGCATTCGGCAACAGAGGGGCATTGCATTTTGAACAATTCATACGGTCTGGATCACAACTCCCTTTGACTTATCGATGATGATATTCGCCGCGTGTTCGGCATCGGTGGCAAAGTCGAGGAACGCGACGTCGTCGTCGGAAACTACAAGAAACTTTTGCCAAGCGTCGACCACATCGCGCCAGCAATCACCGACCAATACAATTGGTCGTCGATCAAGCACTCGGGTCTGGAGCTTGTTCCATACCAGCGACACTTCGGTCACGGTTCCCATTCCACCGCGGAGAGCCACAAATCCGACGGACCGAGTGATTAGATTCTGCAGTCTGTCGTAGAAATGATCGGTAGCAACTTTGTCAGTCAGGTAACGGTTCGGTTCTGACTTGAACTGGTTCATGACGATGCCAAAGACACGTCCGCCAGACTCGCGAGCACCGAGTGAAGCCGCCTCCATAACACCGAGATAGCCACCCGTACAGATCGTGAAACCCGCTTTCGCCAGGCGCGATCCGATCTCGCGAGCTTCGCGATATTCGTCAGAGTTAGGCCCGCATTTCGAGCCGCCGAAAATTGTAACGATTCTGTCTTCGGTGTTATCGATCACGATTTTTATTATAGCCAAGTCAGCCGTCCTTCGCTTCTTCCGGCGTCAAATTCCCAGCGTCATGTATCGCCTTCGCCGTATCCGTAAATAGCAGGACGACACTTCCGACGATAAAGAAAACTATGAGGCCGAGGATCGCATGCCGGAATGAACCCGTCGCTCCGACGATAATGGTAAACATCAGCTGGCCCATCCATGACGTGCCCTTTTCCGAGATCTCGTAAAGTCCGAAGAAGGAAGATTCGCGACCTTTCGGGATCATTTGCGAATAGAGCGAACGAGAAAGGGCCTGTGCAGCACCGAGCACCAACCCGATGCAGGCGCCGAGAATATATGCCTGCGTCTTTGTCGCAAAAAAGCCGTATGCGTAGATTACGATCCCGCACCAGCCGACGAGGGACAGCATTATCGTCCTTTTCGCACCGAGCAATCGGGATACGCGCTCAAAAATCAGAGCTCCCGCAAATGCGGAGATCTGTGCAATTCCAAAGATCGTGATCAAAAACGCGTTGTCAGCCGGAAGCCCCTTTGAAGTAAAAAGCTCGTACGAAATAAAAACCGATGCCTGGAGAATTACGGTCTGGATACCGTCGTTGTAAAACAGGTAGGCGACGAGAAAAAGCATTGTGTATCGCAGCCGCCGTAACTCTTTCAGCGTTTGCCAGACCTCGGCAAACCCGACTGTGATCAAGCTCGTCTCGCGCGGGGGAACCTTACCGGGAGCTCGAGTTTTTATAAGCCGGAAAGTAATTATCGCGAACAGTCCCCACCAGAGTGACGCGCCAAGAAATGAGATGCGGACGGCAGTTCCGGTGTCGATACCGAACACGCTTTCGGCGTAATTCAGGAACAACAAGTTCAATACAAGCACCAGAAATCCGCTGAGATACCCGAGGCCGTAGCCGTAACTGGAAACCTTGTCCCGCTGGTCTTCGGTCGTGATGTCGATCAGAAAGGCGTTGTAGAAAACGTTGGCAGCGGCAAAGCTCATATTCGAAACTATGAACAGCACGCTGCACGCGACATACGACTCGGTAACGAAAAACAGTAAAGCCCCCGCGATCACACCCATGTAGCAGAAGGTCGCCATCATGCGTTTCTTCAGCTTGGTGTAGTCAGCCAAGGCACCGAGTACCGGCAGAAATACGACCATCGACAGAACAGAGATGGCCGTACAGAATGCGGGTAATCCTTTTGGTGTGACCTTGAAAAGGAACAGGTCGAGGACGACACCATCCTCGCCGACGGCAGCTTGAGCGAGGCTAAGCAGGTAAGGGCCGACCAGAACCCCGACAACTACGGTAAAGAAGGCCGAGTTGGCCCAGTCGTAAACCATCCAGCCAAAGATCTCTTTTCGATCGTTGCGCATAAGCGTATCGGGATCTCGCAGTGTGACACCTGCCGTTTGTCGTAAGAAACTTCGCTTTCGAGATAATTGCGCTTTCGAAGCGATGGCACCAGCGAGCAGGTGTGGAATTAAGATTTACGAATCGGATTTTAGCGCCGAGCGGTCTAAAGTTCTGAGTCAGAAACCGTGCTTGCGAGCCGTAAGTGGCACGCTTGCACATTTCTTGACAACCCTCCGTAAACTGGATAAATTGTTCGTACCATTCTGTTTAGGTTTTTATCTGTAGCTCATCTGGTCTCTCCATCACGCGACGGTAACGAGCAACTACAGCAATTCAGATTCAAAGTTTAATTGTGAAGTTTTAGGAGGGTGAAACAAATATATGCTTTGGGCCAACGCTAAAGTGTCAACGCGAAAGGTGATTCTATCGATGACCGCACTGTGTCTTGCGGTTCTTGGATTGATTACTGGTGCACAGCTAAACTCGACGGATGCAAGCTCTGCTGTGACGTCAGGTTCTTCCGCGGTGAGTCCGGCCGCAACATTCCCCGGCACAGGTACAGGCGCGATACCAGACGGATTGGCGGGAACGCCCCCCCAGTTTGGGGCCCCGTTGGTCGTCAGTTTTCCAGTTAGCGGAGTTAGCGGGAACGTTACAAGCGTTTCAGTCGATATGACCATGGCTCACTCCTGGGTCGGTGACGTCAATGTCGTTCTCGCAGCACCCGGTGGCACACCGTCGATGGTTGTAGTTAGCCGAATCGGCGTCATAACGGCTACATCCTTCGGGTCGGCTAGCGATTACGCCGGTCTCTATAATTTTGCCGATACCGCGACGGGAGCAAACATCTGGACGGCCGCGGCAGCTAATCCGGTTCCTCCGGGAACGTACCGGACTACTGCTCCAGGGCAGGCCGGCCAGACCAATCCGGCGCCCGTTACGAGTCTCAACACTACCTTCGCGGGGTTAACACCGGCTCAGGCGAACGGTACCTGGACATTAACGTTCCGCGACGCCGCGGCGCAAGATATCGGGAGCGTCTCAGCTGCAAATCTAACTGTCGAGCCGACCGGTCCCCCCGTAGGGATTCCTGCGGATGCTCCGGTTGATTTCAATGGCGATGGTCGATCGGACTATGTAGTCGTGAGAAACATTGGCGGTGGCCAGTCAGGCCAGGTCCGTTGGTTTTACAATCTAAGCAGCGGCGGTTCGACGGTCGCATTCGACTGGGGCTTGGCCAGCGATTTCTTCATCTCCGAAGACTTTGATAACGACAACAAGGACGATATCGCTATCTGGCGACCCGGTGCACCGGGAACGGCTGCCTTCTACATACACAACAGTGCTACAAACACCGCGCGTGTTGAAGCATTCGGTCAAACCGGCGATGATCCGACGATCGTCGACGACTACAACAACGACGGATCCGCAGACCTTGCGGTTTATCGAGCGGGAGTTTTGACCGGACAACAAAGTACCTGGTTCTATCGCACCGCGCCTGGCGGCCCTGTTGCCTTTGTGCCTTGGGGAGTGACCGGCGACGTTCCGGCACCGGGCGACTATGACGGTGACGGCAGTGCTGACTTCGTGGTTCAGCGAGATCAGGCAGGTGCAGGCGTTTTCTGGACGCGACTCGCGACTGGTGCCCAGAGCTCAGCGACATTCGGCTTCAGTAGTGACATAGTCGTCCCTGGCGACTACGACGATGACGGCAAGACTGATATTGCTGTAGCTCGTGGCATCGGCGGCCAGATCAACTGGTTCTATGAACCGAGCGCTACGCCGGGTATCACGTTTGTGCAAACCGCCTGGGGCACCTCGGCAGGTGACTTTCTGACTCAAGGCGACTACGACGGTGACGGTCGGACCGATCTATCGATATGGAGACCGTCTACGGGAACATTTTGGGTCTTTAATCTCGCGAACGGTGGAATCACCACCTTCGCCCTCGGTACAAGTGGAGACTTCCCGGTTGCCAACTTCAACGCACACTAATTCTACTGAATTGGTCATTTCTATCAGGCTGCGGTGCGAACCGCGGCCTTTTTCATTTTTGCCCTGGGATTGGAAAAAGGTATCTCGTTCACGTAAAGTAAATTCGCAGGCATCCTCGTATCTCAAAGAACATGAAAGCGATGATCTTGGCCGCAGGGTTTGGAACGCGGCTGTTTCCATTAACGATCGACCGGACTAAACCCGCGATACCTTTCCTCGGGAAACCTCTCGTAGGGTATGTCGCTGAATATGTCGCGCGTTTTGGGTTCAAGGACGTCATCGTTAATCTTCATCATCAGCCGGATTCTGTTCGACAAGCCCTGGGCAACGGGGAAGATTTCGGCGTCAAGATCCACTACACGATCGAGGAACCGAAAATTTTAGGTACTGCCGGTGCTTTGGATAACGCGAAGGACCATCTCAAGGACGAGGCGTTCCTCATTGTCAATGGAAAGATCATCAGCGATATAGATATCGGAGCTGCGGTTGAGACTCACAAGCGCTCGGGTGCGTTGGCAACAATGGTGCTAAAACCAAACGTTAAGCGGGAGCGGTTTACGGTAGTAGAAACGAGCGATGGTTGTGTAAGGGCATTTGGCGAAATGGCAAAGCCGCTTACCGAAGATGAGATTCGCGATACCGAAAACGAGATCGCGGCTCCACTGATGTTCACCGGCATACACATTCTCGATCCCCGGGTCTTCGAATATATTGAGCCCGGGGTTTATTCGGACATAGTTCCGCAGGTGTATCGACCTGCTCTCGAGCGCGGTGAAAAGATCGCGGCCCATGTAACGGAGGGAAACTGGTACGAGCTGTCGACAATTCCGCGATACCTCGATATTTCTCTCGCGATGATGGACGGTGTGGATGTTATTGAGGGAGCCAATTGCTCGCTGTCACCGGGTGCGTCGATCCGCGACTCGGTGATCTGGGACAACGTAACAATCGCGAGCGACGTAAGCCTTTACCGAACCATTATCGCCGACGGCGTTACGTTGGGGCCCGGTGAGCATTTCGAGAACGCGGCAATCGTTCGAGCCGAGATGGTACGAAGCTGCGACGAGATCCCGGAAAAGGCACTGAAAGGTTACATCCAGGGTGAGAACTACATCGTCCCTCTCAACTAGCAGGAACCGGGTATCCAGCCTTACGCGACAGACTCGAAAGCCTGTCGAACATTTATGTCTGACTTCCTCGGAAGACTCGAAACATTCTTGTCAAAGCGCGAAGCAAGCGGTGACGTCGAACAACTGACGCCCGACGCCTCAACTCGTGAGTACTTTCGAATTGGTTGGAAAGGCGGTTCGGCGATCGCGTGTGTCTATCCCGAGTCGTTCAAAGAGGCGGAGCAGAGCTATCTAGATGTCACCGGCCTTTTCTCCCTATCCGGGCTTCCGGTCGCAGAAGTACTCGACTTCGACGCGGAACTGGGCGTTATCGTTCAGGAGGATCTCGGCGACCGGATACTCCGCGACGTACTCGTCGATGCGGATGATCCGACGTGCGAGGAACTGGTTCAAAACGCTGTCGCCCTTATTCCCCGAATCCAGGCGGCAACAGGCAAAGCGTTCGAGCTCGACTCGATCGCATCACGCCTGCGGTTCGATAGTGAGAAGCTGCTATGGGAGCTCGAGTTTTTTAAGACGCATTACTTTTCGACGTACAAGAATGACCCGCTGTCGGCTGACGATGACGAGAAGATCACTTCTGAGTTTGTTGAACTTGCCCAAGAGTTGGAATCGAAGGCACGCGTACTTTGCCATCGGGATTTTCACGCTGCTAACTTGATGCTTGATCACGACGGCCGTCTCCGGATCATCGACCATCAGGATGCTCGGATCGGCTCGGTCGCTTACGATCTCGTATCGCTCCTGTTGGATCGGGTCACTGTCCCGCCGTCGGCAGAATGGCTCGCCGAGAAACGTCGCTTCTTCCTGAGTGAACGTGAGAGGCTAGGCTTGGATCAGATCGATGAGCCCGCCTTTGCAGAGGAGTTTCGGCTTCAGACGATCCAGCGGTGTCTAAAGGCGATCGGTACGTTCTCGTTCCAGTCGGTGAACCGGGGTAAGACCTACTTCGTGCCGTTCATCAAACCGATGTTTCAGATCGTTCTCCGAGCGGTGCAGAATCTCGATCGATATCCCACGATCGCAAAGGTGGTCGCAAATGAAATTGAGAACAATTAGCTCCTGTGCACTTTTGTTGTCCCTCGCGGCATCTACCGCTCACTCACAAATGTACAAGCCGGAGCCCCTGCCGGTCCGAAGATCGAACCTGATCACCGAGCTGAAAGCTCTGCGTGCTGCAAAGCGGGATCTCAACCCAGTCCAGTTTGCAGAGGCCGCCAATGTGATTCTGGACAAGAGCGGAATTAACTTCGCCGCATCGTTTGATTCGGCAACGTGCGAAAGGATCAATAAGATCAAAGGAGAACGTAAAGACCCAAACGCGCCGCTCCTTCTTGGCGCGACCCTCAAATCGGTGGATGCCGAAGGAGCGTCGCTTGCACTGCCCGAACCGGTTTTCCCTTCTGGAAATTGCGGATGTCATGTGGAGCTCCCATTGTTGCAAGCTACAGACAAAGATTTCATCGCGCTGATATCGGGCCGGAATATAAAATTCCATAAACCGACGAATCTCAACTTCTATGAAGCCGTCCTCGTCGATTCGAAAGTTAGAGCCGCGGTGAAACAGAAGTGGCTGATTCCCTTTCGCGGGAAGCCGATCGGAGTTTCACACGACGAGAATGTTCTCTACCTGGCGTTCGAGGATATCGAGCTGACAGATCTCTCATTGATGGTGTTTGGTGAAGGTGTATTTCAGATCGGCACTCGCGCGGAGGCCGAAGAAGGCGGTACCGGAGTACCAGTCGAATCCCCCGGCACGGAGCGCATTATTAAATTTGAAAGGTGGGGCAAAAGCTACGTTGTAAAATTCCAAGATCGTTGTCATTGATCCGGATCAAAGCTTCGTCTGAGCCATCGACACCGGCGGCTTCGTCGTGAAATCCTCGCCCGGATTTACAAACAGATTCTGTTCGAACCGGTACTGCTTGTCATACAGCTGCTTGTAGCGGCCGTCCAGGGCAACGAGCTCCTCGTGAGTTCCCCGCTCAAGGATCTCGCCGGCTTCGACAACAAGGATTTGATCGGCGCTGCGAATTGTAGACAGCCGATGTGCGATCACGAATGTAGTCCGTCCCTGCCGCAAACGATTCAACCCTTCCTGGATCAGGGCCTCGCTCTCGGAATCAAGAGATGATGTCGCCTCGTCCAGGATCAGGATCCGCGGATTGGCCAGCAACGCACGAGCGATTGCGATCCTTTGCCGCTGTCCGCCCGAAAGCTTTACTCCACGCTCACCGACGACGGTGTCGTAACCGCTCGGGAACTTCTCGATAAACTCGTCAGCATTCGCGATCTTACAGACAGCCTTGATCTCCTGTAGGTTCGACTCCGGACTCGAAAATCGAATGTTGTCCAATATCGTTCCATCGAAGAGGAAATTATCCTGGAGCACGACACCAAGATGGCTGCGGTAGTCTCGAAGCCTGACGCTTTGCAGATTCTTGCCGTCGATCTTTATGACGCCCGTCGTCGGTTGGATAAAATTTAGGACGAGACTGAGGATCGTCGACTTGCCGGACCCGCTCGAACCAACTAGAGCCGTCGTCGCACCCGCTTCCGAGTGAAATGAAACGCCCTTCAGGACCAGCACTCCGGCGTCATATTCAAAAGCGACATTCTCGAAATCGATTGTCCCGTTGATGTTCGTTAGAGGCTCCTTTGATGAGTCCTGCTCGTCCTCTGTCGTCATCGCGAACACTTCGCGGATGCGATCAAGACCTGCGAGAGCTTCCGTGATCTGCGTACCGATGGATGTCAGCTCGATCACCGGCATCGCGAGTAAAAAAGTAAACGAGATGTACATTAGAAAATCGCCGAGCGTCATCGCCCCGGTCTGAACGGCGTTACCACCGATGACGATCATCACGACCGCGACCGCGCCAATTACAACTGAGGAGAATGAGCTGATCGCCGATACACCGGTGATCGATTTCGCGATATTGCGAAACAGGCGATGAGCACCGCGTGTGAAAGAAAGCTCCTCGCGTTTCTCGGCCGTGTAAGCCTTAACGATTCGAATGCCGCCGAGACTTTCCCCGAGCCGTCCGGTGACCTCCGCATTTATTTCACCGCGTTCGCGAAAGATCGGCCTCAGCTTCTTGAATGCGTACATCAGGGCTCCACCGAAGACCAGGAGGACGGCGATCGTGGCTAGGGTGAGTTGCCAGTTAAGGTAAAACAGAACGCCGATCGCAATCACCGCCGTGACCAGACTTCCGAGGATCTGCCCGAGACCGGTCCCGACAAGATTTCGGATCCCTTCGGCGTCATTCATGATGCGGGAGATCAATTGCCCGCTCTGGGTCGAATCGAAATACGAGATCGGCAAACGCTCGATATGTCGCTGGACCCGCATCCGCATATTCGTGATCGCAAGCTGAGCCGCGACACCGAGGATCTGGGAAAGAGCGAAGGATGTAACGCCCTGGATAAGGGTCGAGACACCGATCGCAAGCGCGATCCATTTGATCAGGCTGTAATTACGGTTGGTGAAAACTTCATCGCCGATGTACTTCGTCGACGCCGGCAGCACCATACTCGCAAGCCGCGAGATCAGCATTAAGACGCTGCCGAAAGCCAAACGCCAACGCGCGTTCCAGATGATCCTTCGCGCCTCGGCCCAGGCGCTCTTATAATCGACTTTCTTCTTTTCCTTTTTTTCTTCCGCCACTTTCCGCTTAGTCTGATTTTCAGGTTGCCCAATGTCAAATAAGAAGAGTTGCAACGTTTGCAACTCTTCGAAACGCGTTAAAAGAAACGCGGTAAAATTAAAGGACAATTCTAGAATGGGCAATTTCCAGGATTCGGAGCGTCGATACGGAAATTATTCTGCGGAGCCGGTGCCGCAGGGGGTGGCGGGACGTCAAAATAAGTCGCCCATAGTTCCAGGTTATCCGTGGTGCTTTCATTTCGGGCGATGTGAACATGACCCTGTCCGCTGTCGACAAATGCCTGACCAGCAGAGTAGGTCCGCTCGGTGCAACCGGGATCATCGCCGTCGTAGAAAGACATCGTACCCGACTTGATCAAAACGACTACCGGTCCAGGATGACTATGCCAGCCCGTGTGGCCGCCGGGACCGATGACAATTTGCTGCATTACGGTCTGCTCTGCGTCAGGCACGTGAATAACTTCCTGAGCGCCGCCTTTTACCTTGAACTTGATGTCCGTGGGATCGGCGAAATTGGCTCTCACAAAGACAGGTGCGCTGATGATTCCGGAACCCGGTGTCATTAGTGCAGCCCCGGCCGTGGTGGTGACCGCTGCCGCGATGATAACCAGCGCCCACTTGTGCGTCGACAAGTTAAATGTTCGAAACAGCTTAAACGCCGCCGTTTTCCAAGTCGTGATTGTATTCATATTTACTCCTTATTCTTCGGTCTGAAAGAAAACTCTCTCTTCTTACTAGTGCGATAGTCTGACGAAACAGGGGTCAAAATAATCTGGAAAGGCTACTCTTGCCCGCGCCCTCACGGTCAAGGACAAATCGGCGCATCGGTCACAAACGTAGAAATCGGGCGGCACAAAAATACCGCCCGATGGAAGTCCTGACTAATTGCTATTTCTTCGCCGCCAGTGAAATTATTCTTTGGGCTTTCAAATCCGCTAGCTGTGGGTCTCCAGTGTTCGACCTCCGGAATTTAACGATGAAGGTGGGGGTCCGTATTGATGCGAGGGAGTAATGAGATTCGTTCTGGTCGAAGACTAAAGTCGCAGTCTTTACCTTCGAATAGTTCTCTCCCGGATTCTCCATCAGGATCTGTAAGCTGCGGCCGGCCGCGTCTCTGAGAGCTATCGGTTTACGGGCTGAATTGGGGCGGAGCGTGTCCAATCCGTAGTTCCCCGCTTTGTAGTGCTTTTCACCGATTGAGAAATCAAACGGAATATTTGCCCGATACTGCGTTTGGGCTTGCGTCGAAACTGCCCCGATCAAGCTCAATACCGCTGCCGAAACCACTAACGAAATAATTTGAAATACTGTCTTTAACATTAAAATTGCCTCCAGATATTTATTCGGAGAACTGTTCCCCATTTAGTAGTGCGACAGTTCTGCGAAATAGAGGTCACGCTAATTCGAAAAGATTGACTTTTCATCCGGAAGGGCTTAGCTTCGTCATTAAATCGGGGTTCCCGGACATAGCAATTGCCTCACATGACGAATGAGTCGGAGCCGGAAACCGGCATAACAGAAATGCTGCGCGATTGGAGCGAGAACGGGCGGAGCGAGCCGGCTGATCCGCTG
>JANPJL010000003.1:0-3481 GCA_031425495.1 Acidobacteriota bacterium | reverse complement strand
AGGCCCTGTGTGAAAGCTCGAGAGTCGTGCGGATAGGTGTTGACGATCTCGTAACCCGATACCGGCAACACAACTTTCGCTTTGTTCACGTTTTGATTCTTTACGGCGTTCGATTCATTTGATCCGCCGCCTCCGCAGCTAAAGCTGACGGCGATCAGGATCACAGTCAAAAAGAGATAAAGGCGCATAAGAATGGATCACCTACTTTCGCAAAGCCCGGTCGATCGCGGAGCGAATACCGGTAACGGATAGTCTGTGCACTTTTACACCGTTCACGAATATCGAAGGAGTTCCGGCTATCCCGTAACTACGTCCATCGGACTGATCCTTTCGTACTTCCGCGGCTGCTTTTGCGTCGGTAAAGTCTAACTCAAATTGTTTGCCGTTCAAACCGAGTTCCAAAGCGTACTTTACCAACGAAACCTTATCTTGAGCGGCCTGATTACGATATAGAACCTCGACGTATTCAGTAAACTTGTTCTGGTTGCGAGCCGCGTTCGCCGCAAGTGCAGCGTTGAAAGCATCCGGGTGTATACCCTCCAGAGGAAAGTCGCGAATAACAAGTCTGGCCTTATCGCCGGACGACGCGATCGCCTGTTTGAGCAGCGGATGAGCACGAGCACAAGCCGGGCATTGAAAATCGGTGAACATAACGATCGTTACCGGTGCCACCGCCGAGCCGATCGACGGGTCGTCATCGACCGACACGTTCTGGACGATCGGGGTTGGCCCGGCAAGCGAGATCTGGACGCGGTATTTGGCAAACAGCCGCATCATCAATTCCGATTCAACGGCAGCACGCTCTTCGTCGGTGAACTGCCGCAGTTTGTCTGTGATCTCGGCGGCGATAAAACTGCTGGTATCGAGGTTACGGGCCTTCGCCTCCTCGATGACAACTGCGGAGAAGATCGACGCTTCGAGATCCGATCTGATCTCCTCGAAGACATCCATCTCAACGTCGTTCATGCGCACCCGATGTTCCCGATCGAAGTCGCGTAGGGTGATGGTTCGCGTACCGATCGTCGCAAGTACTTCGTCCGGTCCGAGTCCGACACTATTGACGTCTTTTCCAGTCGTAACTTTGTACTTCGTTCGAAGGGTGTTCAAGTAATCCTCGACGGCGTTATCCTCAGCTTCGTGCCTGATGAACTCGACGATCTGTGTTCTGGTCTCCTCTAACGACCGTCCGCCGATAGCGGCGCGATTGGCATTATAGACGGCCTGGATCTCAGCTGGTGTCGGATCAACGACTTTTGCTTTCTGAAGCGCGATGATCTTATCGCGAGTCGAATTCTGGGCTTTCGCTTCGAGTTCGAAGAGCACCGCCCCGATCATTGCAGTGAGCAGCCTTGCCCGGGTATCCGCGATGAGCGTGCGTCGCTCCGCGTAAAGCTTCTGGCCTTCGGGCGAGAGGCTTGAGACCTTGTAGGTCATGCCGGTTGAAGTGGCGATCACTTCGTCCGGTCGCTGTCCATACGCGGCCGATGTGAGAACGGTCGCCATTAATAGGACAGAAAGCTTCTTGAAGTAAGTCATATTCAAAACTGCTCGATTTTAGCAGATTGATTTGCTATTCCGGTCGCCGCGTTCAGTTATTTGCTAGAATCATGTTTGGAAAAGAGGTACACAACGATGTCAGATGTCAGATTTCGCGGAACGGTTGACCACCTGGCGGTTAAGACGGACGACCTCGCGCGCGATATCGCGGAGTACGAGCGGCTCGGGTTTTCGGTCGAGACAGTTTACGAGGATTGGGCGATGATGCGTGACGCTCGAGGTTTTGGTATCGCTCTGCTTCCACCGGAATCGAAGCATCCGGTACACATCGGTCTCAAAGTTAACACGCTCGAAGAACTCGAAACAGCAGCTCAGCTTGAGGGACGGCCGATCAAACCCCACCGCGACGGAACGTCTTCGTTCTACACGAAAGGTGTGGGTGGAAACGTTGTTGAACTGATCTACTATCCCGAGGAGTTTTCAGCCCAGTGATGGTCTTGAATTTTCCACACGTTCTGTGGAAAAATGGCATGTTTCCACAGTATTAACGGGTTCAAGTCTTTGTAACACCGAGACTTTTAGCATTTTGCACACGGGCATGGCGCAAAATCTGTGAATAATGCCGAAGCTCTGCTCCCACAAAACTCCGCCACTTTATTTTCTCGTGCTGGTCGCCGCGATCGGCTTCGCGACTGCGTGCAGTTCGGGAAAAATTATTCCGCAAACTGCTAACCATTCGGCGCAGACCGACACCTCGTTCCGAATAAACATAAACACTGCCGGCGATAAGGATCTCGAGAGGTTGCCACATGTCGGACCCGCTCTCGCCGAGAAGATCATTGACTACCGAACGCGGTACGGACCCTTTCGAAGGATCGAGCATCTGCTCTTGATAGATGGTTTCAGCGACAAGCGTTATCGCGAGATCAGAAACTTTATTACAACCGAATAGAAAAAAGCATTTCTCCCAATGCAAGATTCTCCCCAGCCGCGAAATTTCAGCCGGTATCCGATGCTTTGGATCTCGGTCTATTTCGCCGTGGGAATTGCGCTCGCCGCCGTGACGGGGAACGCGATATGGATAGCCGCGACCATCGCGCTTTTTCTAGCCGGGGTTTGGTTGATAAGTTCGCGTGTTGCCCGGATCATCCTTCCCATCGTTTTCGTCCCGCTGGGTATCGGCTGCTATCTCGTCGAAGCAGAGAACGTTTCAGATAATCGAATCAAAACGATCTACGAGAAGGCCTCGATCGATTCTGGCGAACCGGTTGAGATCCAAGGTGTACTTCGAGGCCATCCCGAACCTGCTTACGGCGGAGCGTTTCTTAGGGTACGAGTGGAGCGTCTTACGTTTCAAGGTGCTGTGCGAAACGTGTCCGGCGATGTTCGACTGTTTGCGAATGCGGACGATCCTGAGACGGCGGCAGACTATGCCGCAATCGATCTTCGTTACGGAGCGCGTGTGAAAGTCGCCTGTCGGCTCGAACGCGAGGAGCGATTTCGAAACCCTGGTGTGACGTCGAACGTGGCGATGCTCGACCAGCAGGGAATCGACGCGACTGCGACGGTGAAAAGCCCGCTGCTGATCGAGAAGCTTGGCGAGGACCCGGTGTTCTTGCCGCTGGCACTAGCGTATGACGCAAGAAAATACTTGATCGACGCGTTTCGGAAATCATTTTCCGAAGAGACCGCAGGTGTAATGATCGCGTCACTCCTCGGCGATAAATATTTTCTCGACCGGAATACGGCGGAGATCTTTCGCGAAGGCGGAACTTTCCATGTACTTGTCATATCCGGACTGCACATAACATTCATAGGCGGGCTCACACTATGGTTCGTCTCTTTCTTCACAAAGCGGAGCCTTTATCAGTTTCTGCTCGCGACAAGCTTTCTTTGGGCGTACACCTTCGCGGTCGGAGCCGAGATCCCCGTCGTTCGTGCGAGCGTCATGTTTACGGTCTTGCTGCTTGCCCGCGTGATCGAT
>JANPJL010000002.1:0-6357 GCA_031425495.1 Acidobacteriota bacterium | reverse complement strand
TGCCGGCATGCCGAAGGCTCTGTTCGGCACGGCCCGCTCGTACATGTGGGAAAGACAGTATGAGAAGGCGGTGTTTTGGTTTGAAAAGCTGAACGGTGATACTTCGAAAGACGGACGCGAAGGCCTGGCTTTCAAAGGTGCATCGCTCGTACGGCTCGGGAAGAATCTCGAAGCGGCTCGGGTTTACGATCAGTATGTTCAAACGTTTCCAAACGGCGAGCGTATTGAGTCCGCGCATCTGAACTTGATCGACGCGTACCGTGAAGCCGGCGAATACGACAACGCACAGCGCTGGGTCGACAGAACTACTGCGAAGTTTATGGGGAAACCTGCCGAGGTGAATGCTCTTCACGCCCGTTTGCGAATGGAGATCCATCGCGAGCGGTGGAATGAGGCGGTGAGGGCGGCGGACGTACTGCTTGCCGGAAAGAGCTTTGCGGGCGCAATGGCGGGGAGCGATGAGGTCAAGTTCCTACGAGCGTTTGCCCTCGAGAAAGGCGGGCGGAAGAGCGAGGCGATGAGTGGCTACGCAGGGATCACACGCGGCTACGCTTCATACTACGGCGGACTCGCCGAGGACAGAAGATCGGGTGCGAAGACTTCCCTTGGCAGCATGGCCGGAAACCTCGCTAGCGATAACCCGGTAATGTACCGCGCCGAACTCTTGCAGGCGTCAAAGAAGTTCAAGGTCGATCCACGCTTTCTACTCGCGGTCATGAAACAGGAGAGCTCTTTCAAAGCAGGCGCGAAATCTCCAGCGGGAGCACGCGGGCTTTTGCAACTGGTTTACGACACCGCCATCAAGTACAAATCGAAGGCAGGATATCCCAACTTGCAACCCGATGAGCTTTACTCGCCCTCGGTCAACATTGCTCTGGGAGCCGCCTACGTCGCCGATCTGAAATCCCAGTTCGGCGGTCTCAACGAAGCGATCGCTGCAAGCTATAACGGCGGTGAGGATAACGCGGCGCGATGGCTTAGTCGCAGCAAACCGAAAGACCCGGGAATATTCGCCTCGGAGGTCGGGTTTGCAGAGACGAAGAACTACGTTTTTAAGGTGATGAATAACTACCGGGTTTACAAGGCGCTTTATACGGAAAATCTCGATCGGCGATAGCGAGTCGGCGGGCGGCGGCACGTTCGTGCTCCGAATTTACTCTTCCCAATCCCCCTGACCCTCGCGCTCGACATGATACCCGGCACCTTCGAGATGTTTGTGGACGTCACGGCCGTGACGTTCGTCGCGAACCTCGAGGATCATTTCAATTCCGGTATATCCCAGCGGGGCGAGCCATATTGCACGCTGGTGATTTACTTCGACAACGTTCGCCCCGGACGCGGCGACCTCGTTTAGCATGTTCGCAAGCGAACCCGGACGATCGAGAACCAGTAGCTTGAACACGACATAACGTCCCTGGCGGACGAGGACCTGCTCGATCACCCGGGTCAATAAATTTCCATCGATGTTGCCGCCGCATAGAACCGCGCATGCCGTGTCCCCGGGTCCGAGTTTTACCTTTCTGGCTAATAGCGCCGCTACTCCGGCAGCACCAGCACCTTCGACAACCAGATGAGCATTCTGTGCACAATGATAGATCCCGCGTGCGATCTCTTCTTCGCTTACCTCGACGACCTCATCGACAAATTCGCGGATGATCGGCAGTGTCAGGACCCCTGGCCGCTTTACCGCGATGCCATCTGCGATCGTCGGCTGATGCTTTGCTTCGACGGGCTCGCCCGCCTTCAACGATAGATTCACGGGAGCGACATTCGCGGCTTGAACACCGATCACCCGGACACCCGGCACCAGCTCTTTAACCGCGATCGCGATCCCCGAAATTATCCCGCCGCCGCCGATTGGAACAACGACGACGGTCGCTTTAGGGAGGCCTTCTGCGATCTCCAATCCGATAGTCCCTTGTCCGGCAATAACGCGCTCGTCATCAAACGCATGAACGTACGTGTATCCGTGCTCCCGCTCTAGTTCGCGCGAATGTGCGACCGCCTCGTCGAATGTCGAACCGTGAAGTATCGCTTCGGCCCCGTGACTTCGCGTCGCGACGACTTTCGTCAACGGTGCGAATTCGGGAAGTACGATCGTCGCTTTGATCCCTAGAAGCTTTGCCGCGAGAGCAACTGCCTGTGCGTGATTGCCTGCTGATCCGGTCACGACGCCTCGTTTCTTTTCATCGTCTGAAAGGCGGGAGATGGTGTTGTACGCACCCCGGATCTTGAATGACCCCGCACGCTGGAGACACTCAGCCTTCAGATAAATGGGCGAGCCTACCTCTACAGAAAGTTTCTCGTCCGAGATTATCGGGGTTGGGTTGATTATGTCTCGAAGTACTTTCCTGGCGTCCTGGATGTCGGAGAGTTTGACCGTCATAACTGCGGCAGATTATACGGCAAACTACAGAGATACAAAAAATGATCGGAACCGGATCAAAGCAAAAGGAATGAATTTAGAAGGATAAACTGAAAGTGAATATGCGGAATTAGATATGACGATGTGCTTGTTTCCGGTTCCGATCGATTTGTAAAAGATCTTCTTCCCACGCTTATACGTGACCTTCCCTTGTTGTGTTCCAACCTATAACGCGTAGACGAATCCGAAACTGTATCAGTCTGCGAAAATAGTTTATATTTGCTCTACCTACAGCCCTGGAGGACAATATGGAGTTATTCGGCGTCGGAGCTATTTTTCTACTGTTTCTCGGCATCGCCCTGCTTACGGTCGCGTGGAAAACCATCAAGATCGTTCCGCAATCAAGCGTGCTGCTGATCGAGCGGCTCGGTCGATTCCACCGTGTTGCAGCAAGCGGTCTCAACGTTATCGTCCCGCTCATCGATTCTCCGCGAGCCGTATATTGGACAAACGTTCGCCCGGGAGTAACCTCCATCGATCTGCGCGAGCAGTATATCGATCTCCCGCCTCAACCCGTGATCACACGCGACAACGTCACCATCAACGTCGATTCGGTCGTCTACTGGATGATCACGGATCCGATCAAGGCCGTGTACGAGATCAATGATCTGGTCGGAAGTCTCGTGCAGCTGACGATAACCGGTATGCGTTCGGTAATGGGAGAGATGGATCTGGATCATACGCTCTCGAGTCGCGACGCGATCAACTCCAAACTCCGTCTGATTCTGGACGAGGCAACCGACAAGTGGGGAGTAAAGGTGACTCGCGTCGATGTCAAAAACATCAGTCCGCCCGAAGATGTGCGGCTAACGATGGAAAAGCAGATGACGGCAGAGCGCAACCGACGTGCGTTGATCCTCCAGGCCGAAGGCGATAAGCAGGCGGCGATCACGCGTGCGGAAGGCGAGAAGCAGGCAGCCGTCACGCGATCTGAAGGTAACAAACAATCAGCTATTCTTGATGCGGAAGGCGCGGCGCAAGCGCGGCTCGTTGCCGCCGGTGCAGAGGCACAGGCGATCAACCAGATCAGTCAGGTGATCGGCAGCCCCGAGCAGACCACACAATATCTGATCACGGCGCGTTATATCGAGTCGCTTCGTGACATGACAAGGACGCAGAATTCGAAAGTGATCTTTATGCCGATGGAAACCTCTGCGATGCTTTCGAGCATCGGAGCCATCAAGGAAGTTTTTGCGGAGACGGGCGAAAAAGGCGAGACGAATCCTAATCCTCCGCGCGCACCTCGTGAATTGAATAAGTAGTTCGTCAGCCGTGACAGTCCACCTCGGGACAACTGATGTAAGGAGAAAGTTATGTTGAAATTTATTGTTGCAGTTCTTGCCCTTGCCGCGATTTGTGTAGGTGTTTGCGTTTACTGTACGCACCACACTTCAGCGGCCGTCCCTTCTGTTCTCGATTTCAAGATGAAGGACATTGACGGCAAGGACGTTAAATTGAAGAAGTACAAAGGCAATGTGTTGCTTGTCGTGAACACCGCCAGTAAATGCGGATACACACCGCAGTACGAAGGCCTGCAAGCGACGTTCGATAAATACAAGGACAGGAAATTTTACGTTCTTGGATTTCCCGCGAACAATTTCGGCGAGCAGGAACCAGGGACCGATAAAGAGATCAAAGAATTCTGCACTTCGAAGTACAAAGTAACGTTCCCGATGTTCGCAAGGATCTCGGTAAAGGGCGAAGATCAGGATCCTCTTTACGCATTCCTCACGAAGAAAGAGACGAATCCTGAATTTGCGGGCGATATTACGTGGAACTTCAACAAGTTTCTCATCGACCGCAAAGGCAAGGTCGTGGCGCGGTTCACATCGAAAGACAAGCCGGATGGCGAGGCGGTTAATGCGGCGATCGAGAAGTACCTGGCTGCTGATTAAGAACTCCAGGCGTCGCTCTGAAAACGACGGATGGAACGCCGGCATCCTGCCGGCGTCTGAAATCTACCGTTCAAGACCGTACAATGTATTCTCACGCCGGCAGGATGCCGGCGTTCCATTTTGCGGCATATTTATCCACCGTTAGAATTCTCTCCAACCTATGAAGTTCGTACGTATTTTGTTCGGCATATTGATTCTCGCAGTACTCGTCACCGTCGGAATCTCATACTGGTTCTATAGTTCTCTGACGGCCAGCCAGGCACACACGAAAGCGAACGAGTTTATCGTTATCGAGAAAGGGTCATCGCCATCGTCGATTGTCGATAAGCTTACCGCCGAAGGCATAATCGCAAGTCCCTTCGCTACGAAAGCGTATATGCGAACGCTCGGAGAGCCGAGCAAACTCCAGGCCGGCGAATATCAGTTCTTTTCACCTATCACGCCTCTGCAGGTTTTGAAAGAGCTGGAGAAAGGCGAGACGCAGACGATCAGGTTGACCATACCGGAGGGCTTTACGCGATTCGACATCGCGAAACGGATCGTCGAGAAGTTTGGGAATCGTGGCGGCACGCCCGAAGGCGGACAGTTTACGGAGCAGGAGGTCCTCTTGTTGATGGAAGATACGAGCCCTATCCTAGACATTGCCCCGGAAGCCCGCAACCTCGAAGGTTATATGTACCCGAGCACATACAACCTGCCCCGGGAATCGAAGCCTGCCGACGTCATCATGACAATGGTCGAACAGTTTCGAAAGATCTGGAAACCCGAATGGTCGGCTGCGGGGAAAACTCTCGGCCGAACGCCGCACGAGATCGTCACGATCGCGTCGCTGATAGAAACCGAGTCTGGTATCGAAAGCGAACGGCCGATCGTGTCCTCCGTAATTTACAATCGCATCTCGAAAAGCATCCCGCTCGGCATCGACCAGACTGTTGTCTACGTGGCAAAGATGCAGAATCGATGGGACGGCACCATCCATAGGAGCGATCTTGACGTCGACTCGCCCTACAACACACGCAAGTACGGCGGCATTCCGCCGGGACCGATCTCTTCGGTATCCGCGAGCGCGATCGAGGCGGCGTTGAATCCCGCAAAGACTGATTATATTTACTACGTGCGGAACGTTCAGGCAGACGACGGGTCGCATTGGTTCTATGCATCGGCCGCGGAGTTTGAACGCGGCAAGGCCGAGTATCAGAGTTGGCTGGAGAAAGAGCGTCGGGAGAAGCGGGCGAACGAGGGTAACGTTTCTGACCCGTGATTGGATATCACACATGGAACGAATTCGCTTTCGCGAACCTGTTTGAAGATGAATGAAACTACTGACCCCATAACCAACCTTGAGAAACGAGCCCTGCTAGTTTTCACTCTTGTCCCGCTTCTTTTCTTTCTTGCGGGCTTTGCGGAAGCAGCAATCAGAGAAAATCGGTCTTCTATCTCAAAGCCTGGCAAGATAACGTTTGCTGTCGATGACCCCAGTCCGAGCATGCCCGCAGGAATGGATCTATTAATTGTCCCAATATTCGTTTCGTTGATCAGGCCACGGAGCTTCTTAGTTCCGATGTTCCTGGCAGTGAGCTACGCAGGGCTCTTGCTTCTCAGTTTTTATATTCGGGTAGACGGTGAATCGTTTTTGGGAGGACCGATTCCGGGCGACCCCGGCTTTTTTGGAGAGCTGTACCTTAAGACGTGGGTCTATGATTACGTGGCCCTGATTTTTTTAGTTGTATTTTTACCTTGGCTGTTTTCGATTATCTATCGCAAAGCCCAGAGTCGTTCTCGGGAAACCGCACAGCCTTAACTCCAATAATGATCAAACTCCTCGCACTCGATCTCGACGGAACACTCCTTAATTCCCAGGGCAAAATTCCCGAAGCAAACCGCGCGGCGATCCGGGCAGCCGAGGACCGGGGCGTCCTGGTGACGATCGCGACCGGCCGACGATTTCGAGACGGTCGACCTCTCGGGTTGGAACTCGAACTCAACGCACCACTGATCACGCATAACGGCGCGCTTCTGAAGTATGCGGACTCGCTT
>JANPJL010000001.1:0-4594 GCA_031425495.1 Acidobacteriota bacterium | reverse complement strand
CGACTCCGCATTGCCGAGAAGAACGTTCAGCGTGCGAGCCGCCGCACGGTCCATCACTCCCGCGGGGTTCAGACCGAACTTCTGCGCTCCCGTTCGTCCAAGGTCCTGGATCGTTGTAAGTATCCCGGGCTTTTTTATTATTAGGCCCATCTCTATTTGATCGGTACGAACTTCACCTTGTCACCCGCGTTCATCCAACAAAGATCTTCGCCGTCCGGTGTGAACATCTCTGCATTCGTGCGTCCGATTATTTGCCAACCCCCGGGCGATTCAAGCGGATAGATCCCGGTCTGACGTCCGGCAATGCCGATACTTCCTTTAGGAACTTTGAGTCGGGGCGATTGTTTTCGCGGCACGGCAATTCGTTCGTCGACCTCTCCCATGTACGCAAAGCCCGGTAGAAATCCAAGCATGTAGACGCGGTAGGTCCTCGAGGTAAAGATCTCGATAAACTCCTCGCGTCGTATCGCTTTGGTCTCCAGGATAAACGGGAGATCTAATGCGGTGTCTGTGCCGAAGTCGACAGGCACCTCAAGCCTTCGACCTGAGATCTGTGGAGCGGTCGGAATCGTGAGCAACGCGGAGCGGACAAGATCGCTGACGGCTGCGAAGGCCGTTGCGAAAGTCGGAAACGTTCGGTGAACGTCCCGTGTGTCGTAAAAGATCGCGGCGGACGAGTAGGCAGGTACCGCTTCGATAAACCCGGGGAACTTCCGATTCTCGAAGTAACCGCAGAGGGCGATCGCCTTATCGTTGCTCTTGATCGAGATCTCATTGCCAAAGTCGATCGTGAGGGCGGCGTCGCCAAGCGGAAAGATCTTCGGTACCTCGGTCATGCTTTATCTGGTTCGTTGCTTTGGATCTAGATACTCGCGAAGGCCATCGCCGATGAAGTTGAACGCGAGGACAGTTAGTGCGATAGCAATGCCAGGGAAGAAAAGAACGTGCGGTGCATTGTAAAGAATGTCGAAGCCACGTGCTTCTTCGATCATTGTTCCCCAACTCGGTGCCGGTGGTGGGATGCCGAGACCAAGGAATGAAAGCGACGCTTCGGATAAAACCGCCCCCGCCATACCGAGCGAGGCTTGGACGATCAGGGGCTGTACGGCGTTTGGCATTATGTGCGAAAAGAGAATCCGCATGTTGCTCGCGCCGAGCGCTCGCGCGGCCTGGACGAAGTCGTACTCGCGAACTTTCAAAACTTGCCCACGCATAACGCGGGCGTAGCCAACCCATCCGATGACGCAGAGAGCAAGGATCATCTTGCCAAGTCCCGCTCCGAGAAATGCGACCAGCGCGATAGCGAGGAGCAAACCCGGAAACGCGAGAAAGACGTTGAACACATAGCCCGAAAGAAACTTGTCGATGAGCCCACCGTAAAAACCGGCAATAGCTCCGATAAAAATACCGATAACGGATGAGACCGCGACGACAGTTAATCCAACCTGCAGCGAGATCCTGGCACCGAAAACCACACGCGAGAAGACATCGCGTCCGAGCGCGTCGGTTCCAAACCAATGCCGTGAGGACGGATCGGCGTAACGCACCATCAGGTTCTGTGCCGTCACATCATGCGTCGCGATCAAATCCGCGAAGATCGCCGTCAGTATGACGACGACTGCGATCGCAATTCCGATGTAGGTCAGTCTGTTCATTTGAACTAAAAACTAAAAACTAAAAGCCAAAACGAAAGCCCTAATTCGCTGGCGGCTAGGCCGTTGTTTTAACCGTTGCGACCAGGATCCGGATCAATTCCTTGCAATCGCTCGAGATACTTTCAAACTCTTTCTCTCCGATGTAGTGCGTATCTTTGAGAAGGCTCAACCAATAGTCGGTCTCGTTTGCTTCTTTGAGAGCGATATACATTTTGTTTCGAAAGTCCGCTCGTGATTGTCCAAACTCGGCTTCTCGCACAAGTGCTCCAATTGCAGTACCAGAGCGCAAGAGCTGCTTACTCAATACAAACTCATGTTGTCCATCGCGTAGATACTTGTTTAGTCTCACGGTTCGAATCGCGAATGCATAGCTCTTATCTTTCAAAATAGACTTAGACATGGGAGTTGCTAGTCCTTAACTTTTAGTTTTTCGCTTTTAGTTTTTAACTCTAATCTTCACTTTTAGTTTTTAACTTTTAGTTTTTCACTAAGACAGTCTGATGCGCGGATCAAGCCGCCGGTAGACAAAGTCCGTCAGCGAATTCGCCAGAATGTACGTGACGCTGATCACGAGCACGCAGCCTTGGACGAGACGGTAATCGCGTTTCCCGATGCCGTCTTCGAGTAGCAAAAGGCCGAGCCCTTGCCAACTAAAGATTTTCTCCGTGATTATCGCTCCGGCAAGCAGGACGCCTAGTTGTAAACCGAGGATCGTGACGACCGGAATGAGGCCGTTCTTTAAGACATGTTTGTAAACTACTTTTCTTTCACTCAATCCTTTCGCCCGGGCGGTCCGCACATAATCTTCGCCTAGTTCTTCGATCACGCTGGAACGCACCATCCTCGTCAGGATGGCCGACAACGCCGCGCCGAGCGTTACGGCGGGCAAGATTATGTCCTCCGGATTCGCACTACCGGTCGGCGAGAACCATCGCAACTTTACGGCGAAGATGTAGACGAGAAAAGGCCCAATGACGAAGGTCGGCAAGGATATCCCAAGCAGAGCGATAAACGACGCGGAATTGTCGATGATCCCATTCTTGTTCGTCCCGGCAAGAACGCCGAGTGGGATTGCGATCCCGATCGCGACGAGCATTGATGCGAGCGCTAGCTGGATCGTGGACGGGTACCGTTCGAGGATCATGTCCAGAACGGGTCGATCTGTACGAAACGAATTTCCGAGATCACCCTGCAGCAAGCCGGTCCAATAGTCGATGTAGCGGTTATTCGATCCGTTCCATTTGAATCCGTCGGCACCAGCATACGAAAAGAAAAACGCCGGACGATCAAGACCGTGCTTTTGATTGAAGTTTCCGATCTGCTCCGGTGTCGCGGTCTCGCCAAGTATCGTCGTTGCCGGATCACCGGGAACAAGTTCGATCAGAAGCGTGACGAGTGAAACTACGGTCCAGATCACCAGCAGCATCAGGCCTAGTTGCCGGAAGAAATTTCGAAGCTTGTGTTTCATTCAACTATCTGGAATCGTGTCGCTAATGCGGAGCATGCCCGATGATTTAGACATGCGTCTTCGCTCAAGTAGTAAAAATTCTATCGTTTATCGAGAGTGATAACCAAATCCGTATTGACCGATACGCCGTCAAAAACGCTACAATGTTTCCATATGCAGGAACGTGATATTTTCGACGAGAAGCAGGAGATCAAGAAAGCAAATTACTCCTGCCCGTTCTGCCGCGAACGAAACGACTATGACATTCGCTGGATGACACGTGTGAAAAAGCGGAACGCACCGCGCCAGATGAATCAGAATGATAGAGCTCAGTTCGATAAATCGCGCGACTATATGGTCCGGATCGACGACCAGCTGATGTGCCAAAATATTCGGTGTCGAAAACGGTTCGAGATACCGTCATCGCAGACCGTGGTCTTTATCTAAATTTCTAGGTGAACGATTCCCGGTATGATACTCTGCTTCCACACAAAGTTCGTTTCAAGGAGGTCAGATGATAAACGGAAAGGATTTGGAATTTTACGAACGGGAATCCGTTCCGGACGAGGAGACCCAGGCGTTTATCGACGAGGAGATCGCACATGCGCCAAAGGCTCCTCACGAACTGCTTGAACGGATAAACGAGAATCATTCCGCCTCACCCGCGGACTCCGGTGGCGACATCGATGCGGATTGGGAAGACGTGGACGGTTCTGGAGCGGAGTCGGTTTTTGGCCACAATCCTACACCCGATCAATCCGACGTTGAAGAGAATGCCCACGCGATGGGAATCGACTTTGCTGACAACGAGCCGCTCGATTTTCTGAAGAAGATCGACAAGCGTGATCGCGACCGCTTTGAGCTGAACGAGAGTTCGAAATCGGACGGCGATACGATCTAGGTCGCTGGCAAAAAAATAAATGAGGCTGTCTGAAAAGGCGGCCTATTTGTTTTTTGCGAAGGATTCAGCAGCGTAGGCAGTTGTTGTTTTTCGTCGTATACACCGGTTATCGTCGCGTCAGCGACTGATCGAATTTAGCCGTGGGCCCTAGCCCACGGTCGGAGGATAGTGGCCCGGCGTCGCGTAGCGACGCTCGACGGAACGCATCTTCGAGCGTCGCTGACGCGACGCGTTGCGGAAATCCTCGCAACCCGTGGGCTAAGGCCCCACGGCTAAATTCGGACGATCGCTACGCTACAGGCCTTCAGAATAAAAAAAGGCCGCCTTTTCAGGCAGCCTCTATTCTTTATCCAAATGATGATCCGTTTAGTAGATCGTGAAACTGTAATCGAAGGTCACGCTCACTGAGATAGGAACGCCATTTACTTTCTTCGGCTCGAACTTTATCTGCCTCGCAGCTGCTATCGCCTGCTCAGTAAGCCCGTGCGGAAGTCTCGTCAAAGGTGTAATTCCTCCAACCTGTCCGGAAGCTAGCAGGGTCACCTTGAGTCGGACGCTACCGGTCACAGCATTTGTACGAGCTGCGTCGGT